>JBIKHN010000001.1:0-64156 GCA_044362135.1 Ilumatobacteraceae bacterium
AATACTTCGGCGTAGCCACCTTCGTACAACACTCCCGCTTCGCGCGCGCGCTCTACCGCATTCACCTTTCGCGCTAATGAATTCACGTGATACCACGGAACCCACGGCTCTTCGTGGTGCGCAATGTGCAAGTTGTTATTCAGCATCAGCAAACTCATGAAACGACCGGCCATGATCATTGCGGTTCGAGTTTCAACACCGCTCTGATATTTGTGTTCAGGGAACGGCCGAATGGCATTAAGAATACGACCGCCATATAACGTGCCAAGCGCAAACTGCCACAACGGCATATTGGACAGCGACACGAGATACACCACGAGCACCACACCAACGATGTGCAAGGTAATGGCAAGTCGGTCACCCTTTTCGCCACGAATTGCTCGCTTTACAACCGAAAGTACATACGTAATCGTGCTGACGATTGTCCAGACAAACATGCGGAACAAAATGGTGCGGTTAGCAGTCCATGCAGCACGCCGAATTTTTCCCGCCTTGTCCCACTGCTGTTGCGTCACGTAATAGCTCTCGTTATCGAGCGCCGGGTTTGTTAGGTCGGAAAGGTGATGTTCGTGGTGGTCTTTTTTGAACGCCAAATAAGGAATCCACAACGTGACTGGAATGCCACCAATTGCGTCATTAATGAACTGATTCTTAAACGGATGACCGTGCAATACCTCGTGCTGCATGCTCAGGTGCCAAGCACCAAGCACGGCCAACATTGGAACTGCAAGCCATGGTGTCAGCACGTCGTAGCGCACCACAGTGAGCACCGTTAACCCATATACGGCAACAATGACGGCAAGCGTTCTCCACTCACCGGCTTCCTTCAACACTCTGGATGTCGATGAGTCGGTTACAGGCATGTTCAAATTCTACAATTGGCAGGTGCTCCATGTCGCCCGCAGGTACGGTCCCGGCCTGTTTTTTGCATTGGCCGTGACCGCCGTCGGTTTCGCAGTTCACGAGCGTTTCGACACCATCTCCCCACTGGTTGCCTCGCTCGTCATTGGGGTACTCATCGGCAATCTAGGAGTCATCCCCAAGGCATGTGCCCCTGGCCAGAAGTTTGCAGCAAAGAAAATCCTCCGCCTGGGCATCGTGCTGCTTGGTACCCAACTAGCGGTGTCTCAAGTGATCGATATGGGAGGAAAGGAACTACTCGTTGTTGTCGGCGTTGTTGGAATCACATTTTTTGGAACCACATGGCTTGGCCCAAAGATTGGGGTTTCTCCGTCACTTTCGCTGCTCATTGCAACAGGGTTTTCGATTTGCGGAGCATCAGCAGTTGCGGCAATGGACGGCGTCGTTGAAGCTGACGAAGAGGAGGTGACGTATTCAATTGCACTCGTCACCCTGTGCGGCAGCTTGGCCATCATCTTGCTTCCTCTGCTGCGCAACGTTGTTGGCTTGCAAGATGCCAGCCAGTTTGGCGCATGGGTTGGGGCGAGCGTTCATGACGTTGCCCAGGTCGTTGCAACGTCATCTACCGCCGGCAGAGACGCAGTTGAATCAGCAACCGTGGTAAAACTCTCCCGCGTTGTCCTGCTTGCACCACTTGTTGCCATGATGGGTTTCTGGGTGAAGCGAAGTACCAGTCGATACACCGCTAAGGCAACAACGACAAAAGTAAGTGCAGTTCCCCTGTTTGTTGTTGGCTTCTTGGCAATGATTGCGCTCCGTACAAGCGGAGTCATCCCCGATGGTTGGCTGTCGACACTAAAGACCATCGAACAGTGGTGCTTGGCAATTGCATTGGTAGGGCTTGGATCTGAAGTGAAGTTCACCAAGTTATTCAAAGTTGGTGGACGGCCATTGTTGCTCGCACTTATTTCATGGTCGGGAATCGCAGTTATTTCACTTCTTGGTGTCACCTTCATTGCATAACTGTTGGCTTTACAGTTTGTAAATGTAGGTTTTACTTATTGCGGAGTCAATCCCACTTCGGTCTAGTCTGAGAACGTGACACAACAACCATCTCCAATTGTGTGTGTCGTAATGGGCTCAACTTCCGATTGGCCAGTGATGTCAAAAACAGTGGAGATGTTGAATCGTTTTCAAGTTCCACACGAGGTACAAGTTCTCTCAGCGCATCGAATGCCCGATGAATTGTTTGCATACGCAGAAACGGCATCTACCCGTGGGGTACGGGCAATCATCGCTGGTGCTGGCGGTGCTGCGCACCTTCCTGGCATGCTCGCAGCAAAGACAACTGTTCCTGTGCTTGGTGTTCCCATTCCGACAACCCATTTGGCAGGTGCAGATTCGTTGTACTCAATTGTTCAGATGCCTGCGGGAATTCCTGTGGCTACTTTTGCGATCGGTGAGGCAGGCGCAACGAACGCTGCGCTGTTTGCTATCCAATTGCTTGCCCACGAAGACAAGCAACTTCACGCTGCTCTTTTTGAATACCGTCGAACACGCCATGACGAGGCAGTATCAAGCGTTCTTCCACCTGCTTAATGACAGCAATGCTCGGTGTTCTTGGTGGTGGCCAACTTGGAAACTATTTCGTGCTCGCTGCCAACAACATGGGTTACAAAACAGCAGTTCTGGATCCTGACCCACATGCACCTGCGGGTGTGAACTCAGACGTTCATATCGTTGCTCCATTCGACGATCTTGATGCTCTCAATCAACTTGCATCACTGTGCAGTGCTGTAACTGTCGAATTTGAGAACCCACCCGTGAAGTCACTCGCGTTTCTTGCGCAATACGTAGTAGTCCGTCCCTCCCCTTTGTCGGTTGCAATTGCTCAAAATCGCCGTGAAGAAAAGCAGTTCTGTCAATCCATTGGGTTATCTGTTGCGCCATACGAAGTACTCGAAACACAAGAAGACGTCGCAAGAATCATCAGCAACGGAGTCGCCCAGACGCATCTTGATCCGTTCAGCACTCCGCTCATCATGAAAACGTGTCGAAATGGGTACGACGGCAAAGGGCAGCAGATCGTTCAGCAACTTTCCGACACCATGGAACATTGGAATTTGCTCGGAAAGGTCCCGTGCATTGTTGAACAAAAGATAGATCTTGATGCTGAGTTCTCCGTCATCATCGCTCGTGGTGAAAATGGCGAGATTGCCTCGTTCATGCCAACAGAGAATGTGCACGTTGATGGCATTCTGGATGTCAGCACTGCCCCATCGCATCTCGATTCTTATCTACTAGAACAAGGTCAATTAGCGGCAATCAACATTGCAGAGAGGCTCAACTACATCGGCGTACTTGCTGTTGAGTTCTTTGTCTCAGACAACAAACTTTTTGTCAACGAACTTGCACCTCGCCCTCACAACAGCGGTCACTGGACTCTCGATGCAGCCCGCACTAGCCAATTTGAACAGCAGGTGAGAGCGCTTGTTGGTGAGCCTCTCGGAGATCCATCCATGACCTGTTCTGCAGTTGCAATGGTCAATCTTCTTGGTGAGCGATGGGCTAACGGAGAACCACTCTTTGAACTTGCTGCTGGCAATTCTTCTGCCCACTTACATCTTTACGGCAAGAAAAACGCTCGAGCAGGACGCAAAATGGGACACCTCACCGTTACGGGCGACCATGCAGATGCTGTAGTCCACAGCGCCGCGTCACTGCGCCAAGCCCTCACTCGCTAAACGGAGCCGACGACGGTTTTCCCGCCGCGGATAACTGCTCGTACTTGCTGCACGCCTGGCCTGTACGCCAAGTGAATGTGGCTTTGCGCATCGAGAACCACCATGTCGGCTCGCGAGCCAACGCGCAGGTTTCCTACGTCGCTTCGGCGTAATGCTTGAGCGCCACCAGCCGTTGCCGACCACAGCGCTTGATCGCACGTCATGCCCATGTTGATCACTGCGAGTGCAATTACTAGCGGCATCGATGACGTGTACGACGAGCCAGGGTTGCAATCCGATGCCAAGGCAACTGTTACGCCGGCATCAATCAGTTTTCGTGCGTCAGGAAATGGTGAGCGCGTGCACAGTTCTGCCGTTGGAAGCAGCGTTGCCACAGTGGTTGCACGAGCGCCTGAAAGCGCATCGATGTCTTGTTGTGAAAGGTGCGTGCAGTGATCGCACGATGCAACGCCTAGTTCCACTCCAAGTTGCACTCCTCCGCCCTGCTGCAACTGATTGGCGTGAATACGCGTACCCAAACCTGCGGCCACACCGGTTTGCAGAATCGCACGAGCCTGGTCCACATCAAATGCACCACGGTCACAAAACACGTCAATCCACTTGGCATTGCCCTTGCAGGCATCAAGCATTTCGCCTTGCACCAAAGCCACATAATCATCAGCGTTGGTGTCCGGCGGAACAACGTGGGCGCCCAAGAAGGTGGTTTCTGATGTTGCGGTTTTTGCGGCAACCAATGAACGCGCTTCGTCACGTACGGAAAGTCCGTAACCAGACTTCACCTCGAGCGTGGTGGTTCCCGATGCAAGCGCCTCGCTTGCCAACCGTGCAACATTTGCAGCAAGCAAATCGTCCGACGCGGCTCGTGTTGCTGCCATAGTGGTTTTGATGCCACCGGCCGCGTATGGCTTACCCTGCATGCGCGATTCAAACTCACGCGCACGGTCACCAGCAAATACCAAGTGCGTATGGCTATCAACAAAACCTGGAATCACAGCTCGGCCACCAACATCAGTTGGCTTGCCGTCAAAGTGATTTGCTAATTCAGATTGCTTGCCAACCCACGAAATGTTTCCGGAGCTATCGGCAACCAAAGCCACATCGTGCAGTACGCCAAGCTTTCCTTGGCCAGCGGTTTCGTCGTTCGTTACTAAATGACCGATTCCGGTCAATGCAAACATTACGAACCGTGTTTAGCAACCAGCGCTTTTGCACGCGCAACGAATGCGTCGTGGTGAAACTGGTTAAACGAATCCCATGTGGTGAGCGTGCCTGGGTCGGTCACTTTGTCAAGGAACAACAAACCATCCAGGTGATCGAACTCATGCTGGTAGGTGCACGCCGTGAGGCCACGAACTTCGGCGTCGATGTCGTTGCCATGGCGGTCCCATGCCTTCACATGAATGCGAGTGTTACGTGCAACCTGACCACGAATACCCGGCACTGACAAACAGCCTTCCATGTTGTCGAACTTGTCGTCATCGAGGAACGTGACAACCGGGTTCACCAAAACGGTCAGTGGTACGCGCGGCTTGTATGGGTAACGCGGGTTGTTCTCTACTTCAACAGCACAAATGCGCTGGTGGCGAAGCACTTGCGTTGCTGCAAGACCAGCACCATTTGCATGACGCATGGTTTCGATCAAGTCATCAATGAATTGCTGCACTTCAGCAGATGCAAGCTCTTCGCGAGTTACTTCTTTCGCGACAATTTTCAATTCTGGGTGACCAACAGTTGCAATTGGGAGAATAGCCATAGTGCTTACAGTGTAACGACAGCGGCAATTGCGTTGCGAAGCCCGGCAACTACATCGCCAATCTCAGCGTGCTGGAAGTTGGCCACCACTTGCTTGCCTCCCACCCACACGTCACGCACGTCGCTTGGCGCAGCGGAATGCACAATGTGTGCTGCCCCATTGGCGCCATCGAACGAAGCAAGTCGCACCGAATCAAGCGACAGCGCAATGAAGTCGGCTGGCGCGCCAACCTGAATGCCATGAGTTCCCCAGCCAAGTGACGTTGCACCAACCGAAGTAGCGGCCGCAAGCAACGAGCTTGGCGTATGCAATCCACGCTTACCGGTAACTAGGCGTTCGTCGGTTTCAATAGCGCGTGTTTCTTCAAACATGTCAATGAATGCATTCGAATCGGTGCCTAGCGACAACGTGGCTCCCGCATCTCGGAGTGCCGCAGCAGGACCAACGCCATCGGCAAGGTCACGCTCGGTGGTTGGGCACAAGCACACGCATGTACGCGAACTTCCAAGCAACGCAATGTCGGTATCGGTGAGGTGCGTTGCGTGCACAGCGGTCATATGCGGGCCAAGCAGGCCAACATTGTCGAGCACTTGCGTCGGCGTCATTCCCGTTGCCGCAACACATGCAGCATTTTCTGCCGGCTGTTCGGACACATGCAGGTGCACCACTTTGCCGTGACGATTAGCGACTACTTCTTCCAACTCTCGTGGGTGAACCGCGCGCACGCTGTGAGGCGCCATGCCAACGGTCCAGCCGTCGCCGCCTTCGCCAAGTGCGTCAACTCGGTCGAGCCAAGCATCAATGTTGCCGTCCGAGAATCGCTTCTGTTCCGCAAGCGGCTCTGGCTTGTCGAGTGCTGCGTGCAAGTACGCGACATCAAGCAACGCAAGTCGAATTCCTGCACGCTGTGCTGCTTGCACCATCGCAAGACCCATCTCATTCGGGTTCTTGTACTTCGTACCGTCTGTGTTGTGGTGAATGTAATGGAACTCGCCCACTCCAGTAATTCCGGACAGCGCCATTTCAGCAAACGTCATGGTGGCAAGTTCACGATACGAATCTGGTGTTAAACGATTCGCAATTTCATACATCGGCGTACGCCACGACCAGAAGTCACCAGTGCCGCCATGTGTGCGCCCACGCAATGCCCGATGGAACGCATGGCTGTGTGCATTCACTAGTCCAGGCATCACCAAGCCATTTACAGCAACATCGCCGTCTTGCTTTGTGGCGTTGTCCTCAACCGCACTAATCACACCGTTCGACACGGTGATACGCACGTTGGCAACAGCATGCTCGGCACCACGCCAAGCCCACTGTGCGAAATAGGTGGTCATCAGTACGGTTTAGCTCTCTCGCATTGGCAAGCGCACACCACGCTCGTCGGCAACGTCGATTGCTCGCTGGTAACCGGCATCGGCATGGCGAATAACGCCCATGCCAGGGTCGGACAGCAACACGCGTGACAGTTTCTCGGCGGCCAAGTCGGTGCCGTCGGCAACAGCCACCATGCCTGCGTGAATACTGCGACCAATACCAACACCGCCACCGTGGTGAATGCTCACCCACGTTGCGCCTGCTGCCGTATTCACCAATGCATTCAGCAATGGCCAGTCGGCAATGGCGTCTGAGCCATCGATCATGGCTTCGGTTTCGCGATATGGCGAAGCAACTGAACCAGAGTCCAAATGGTCGCGACCAATCACGATTGGTGCCTTCAATTGACCCTTGCGCACCATTTCGTTGAAGCGAAGTCCAAGGCGATGGCGCTCGCCATAACCCAACCAACAAATTCGTGCAGGTAAGCCCTGGAATGCAACGCGCTCTTTGGCTAAGCGCATCCACTTATGCAAGCCATCGTCGTCAGGAAATTCTTCGAGCACTGCTTTATCGGTTGCAGCAATGTCTTCTGGGTCTCCTGAAAGCGCAACCCAACGGAATGGCCCACGACCTTCGCAGAACAACGGACGAATGTATGCAGGCAAGAAACCTGGGTAGTCGAACGCGCGGTCGTAACCACCAAGTTGTGCTTCACGACGCAACGAGTTGCCGTAGTCAAAAACTTCGGCGCCAGCATCCATGAATCCCACCATTGCTTGACAATGTGCAGCCATTGCTGCGCGCGAACGACGAATGAACTCTTCTGGGTTCTTCTTCAACATTTCTTGGGCAGCATCGTCGCTCAAGTCGTTTGGCATATATGACAACGGGTCATGCGCACTGGTTTGGTCAGTCACAATGTCGGCGGCGAAACCCATCTGCAACAACTTCGGAAACATGTCTGCGGCATTGCCAACAACACCAACTGAAAGCCTGCGCTTTTCTGCTTTTGCTTTTTCACATCGTGCAACTGCATCTTCAAGCGAGTCGGCAACTTCATCGAGGTAACGAGTTTCAACGCGACGATTTACACGCCATGCGTCAACGTCAATGCATAATGCAACACCGTCGTTCATGGTGACAGCGAGTGGTTGCGCTCCACCCATTCCACCAAGACCTGCAGTCAGCGTGATGGTTCCAGCAAGTGTTCCATTGAACTTGCGACGTGCAATTTCGGCGAAGCACTCGTATGTGCCCTGCAAAATTCCTTGCGTACCGATGTAGATCCATGAACCGGCAGTCATTTGGCCGTACATGGTGAGACCCATTTGTTCTAAGCGACGGAACTCGTCCCATGTTGCCCAGTCGCCCACCAAGTTGGAGTTCGCCAACAACACGCGTGGCGCCCATTCGTGCGTGCGGAACACACCGACAGGTTTGCCCGACTGCACCAACATGGTTTCGTCTGGCTTCATGGTTTGCATGGTGCGCAACATGGCGTCGTATGCGTCCCAACTGCGTGCAGCGCGACCCGTTCCGCCGTACACCACCAGGTCGTCTGGTCGCTCGGCAACGTCGGGATCGAGGTTGTTCTGCAACATTCGATAGGGGGCTTCAATTTGCCAGTTGGCACATGACAACTGGGTTCCGCGTGGGGCAATTACAGGGCGTGGTCCGGACATAAGGCTTCTAGTCTCGCCTATTGCCTAGCGTCGGGGCAATACGGCTTGCGCCCGAGCAACTAGCGCCGGAATGAGCGAATAGTCGCTTGCGCTCATTGCCACTGCGCCATCAATACCAATATCGGCACGCGCGCCAGCCAGTTCGGGACGTGAAAAAACTTCAAGCACCGCAGATTGCAGTGCGCCAAATTCGGCAGTTCGCACTTTTGATATGTGCATAGGCGTGGCGGGCACAAGTGGCCCATGGCCAATAACGCGCAAACCCGCAGTGAGCGCTGGACGATGTCGTTGCAACAACTGAAACGTGCCCGGATCAATAGAGGCAAAGTCGGCACGCTTGTCTTGTAAGAACTGCAGGCTCTTGGCGTGTCCTTCGCTTTCGACGTACGGCAACACGAACGATACATCAGCACCTATATCGCTCAGCGCGACGCCAAGACTGCACCACCCACTCAAACTTTGCATGTTCGTAATGACGGGTTGCAGGCCACCCACTTCGCTCAGTGATGTGACGCCGAGCTCTTCTCGCGCGACAATAACCGTTTGATACCAACCGCGCTCATCGCTGATGCCAGTCCACTTCAACGTGGCGACGATGTCTACGTAATCATGCAGGTCTTCCACAAACGGCAATCCACATGACTGGCTGAACAACGTTGCATCGTTTTTCCACATGTGCATCAGGTCGGCATGAATTGAACTCTCAGGAAATGCTGGCTGCGATGCACCTCCAAGTTTCGTGAATGTAATGCTCAGTGCGTCAAGTATTGCCTTCGTTGAAGCCTGGACTTCAGGAAAGTCGTACATCGGCAGCGAATTGCTGCGCGTCATTTAATCAGCCGCAACAAATTTTGCTTTGGCAAACACTGCACGCACTCGGTCTTCAAAGTGCTCTAGTGGCAATGTGTCGTAGTTCGGGTCAAATGCCTTCTGATCCCATTCGTCGGCAAACTTTGCTGCCAAGTCGTATGCAGGGTGACCTTCGTGCTTCGTGCGCGCATCGGGGTTCATGCCGAAGTGACCGTAGTAATGACGTCCCTGAAAATCTTGATGCGCCTCAATCATGAAATGCACTTCTGGTCGAACATATGGCTTCAAAATTGCCGCTGCAATAGCCGGGTGATTCGGAACACTGATGGCCTTGCCAATGTCGTGACACAACGCGGCAACTACTACTTCATCGTCTGCTCCTGCGCGCTCTGCCATGGTGGCGGTTTGCAGCGCGTGCGTGAGTTGGTCGGTGACGAAACCGTCGATGATTGTGTCCATGCCACGCAGCATGTTCAAAATTCCTTCGGCTACTCGCGGCTGATTTTTTGCGGTCTCAGCGCCAATATTGAGCCACTCTTCTTTTGTCGACACATCCATGCTGGTGAAGGTTGCATTAGCCATCCCCTTATTCCACCACCATCACCACCATTAGTCAAGGTCAATCCATCATGCTGTCTGAAGCACTCATAGAGTCATTGGTGTGAAGCGTCTATACGTCATCATCTGCCTAGCAATTGGGCTTACCGCTTGTACACAGCCCGAAACCACTCAGGCTCCTATTTCAACACTTGCCGAAACCACAACGACTACAACGACCACAACCCTCGTACCACCAGACGGAAAAGGTTCAGATGAACGAGAGCTTGTCTTGGTTGACACCCTCTCAAGCGATGAGTTGCAGCCGAAGAGCATCGTGCACTCAGGAAATGGGTTGTTCTTTTCACAGAACATGATGTACCGACACAACATCAGCGTGTTTGATCGTCAAGGAAAGTTGGTCACCACGATTGACGACAAGGTCGATCTCAAAGCCTTCGGCGTCGACATTGCCGGTCGATCTTCGGTAGTGCGCGGTTCACCTGTTGAAGCAGCATTTTCTCCTGATTCACAATTTGGTTACATCTCTAACTACGTGATGTATGGCAAAGGATGGGACCCAAGCGCAGATGACAAATGCCAAGGCAAAGACCGCGATCAAAGTTTTGTCTATCGCGTAAATACTTCAACGTTTGCAATTGATCGTGTCATCGGAGTTGGCGCTGTTCCCAAGTACCTAGCGGTTTCTCCAAATAACAAATTTGTCGTTGTCTCCAATTTTTGCTCGCTCGATGTATCCATTATTGATGTTGCAACCAACTCTGAAATCAAGCGCATAGAAGTCGGGCTACACCCGCGAGGTATTGCAATCACCAATGATTCATCGATTGCCTATGTCACCGTAATGGGTGGTGGCGTCATCGTTGCCATTAACTTGAACGACTACTCAACTCGAACGTTAGAGAGTGCTGGCTACACACCAAGACATCTCGTGCTATCTCCAGACAATTCAATTCTGTATGTTTCAAATAACTTGGCTGGTCAAGTTCGTGCTATCGATCCAATCTCCGACACGCTCTTGCAATCCGTTACGACGGGAACTCAACCGCGCACGATGGTCATGTCTGACGATGGTCTCAGTCTGTACGTTGTTAATTACCGAAGTGACAATTTGGTCAAATTGCGCACCAGCGACATGCAGATCATTCAAACGATCAAAACAGGGCATCATCCAGTTGGCA
The DNA here is from genome assembly GCA_044362135.1 of Ilumatobacteraceae bacterium. Lineage (GTDB taxonomy): Bacteria > Actinomycetota > Acidimicrobiia > Acidimicrobiales > Ilumatobacteraceae > UBA3006. Next base: position 10,910 of record JBIKHN010000001.1, read on the forward strand.
TTACCTACGATGCAGAAATGCGTCGTGTGTGGGTTGCTAATTACTCAGGAACGCTGAGTATTTTTGAGGATCGATAACAAGTCAGTTCGGTGCTTGTTATGCATCAACGCGGTCGCCCGCAAGGCGCTTGCCCACTTTTTGGGTGCGAGCCATCTGCTTAAAGATGTTCTCGCGGGCACGCTCGGCCTCATCGCTCAGGCCTGTTATTTCTTCCAACTTCCAGTGACGCCTAACGCAGGGCTCAAGAATTTGATCGTGATGGATCAGCAAGTCGTAAATGCCAACCTTGGCAACGGCCTTTGAAATGCGATCAAAGTCTGGAATGCCAAGACCAGGCATTGCGAACGTGCTGACTGCGCGATCGAGACCAAGCACTGTTGCTGACGGATCAATTTCAAATGCGGCAGCAGTGAGGTCGCGGTAAAACAAGTAGTGCAAGTTCTCGTCATTACCCACCCGCGACATGATGTCGGTGCCAATTGGGTCGGTCATGAACTTGCCGGTGTTGCGATGAGAAATACGCGTGGCAAGTTCTTGCATGCTGACGTACGACAAAGCCTCAAACGCGTCGTGTGGTGCGGGAACCTGACCGGAGCGAACTTGAATCATGCGAGCACGCTCTAGTTGCACAGGGTCAACTGCGCGAGTCACGGTGAAATAGTCGCGCATCACAATGCTGTGACGGCCTTCTTCTGCCGTCCAGTTGCGAGCCCATGTGCCGAACGCTGTGTCGCTGCCGAACAGGCGGTCGATATCGCGGAAGTAATACGGCAAGTTGTCTTCGGTGAGCAAGTTCAAATACAACGCACCACGAACCGCTTCATCAATGTCGCTACCAGCGTCGCCAAAGTCGGCGTCTTCTGGAACCCATTGGTGATTCGGATCAAAATCTTTGCCACGGCTGTACGGCACCATTTCGTGCGGAAACCATTCTTTAGCAACACCCATGTGACGCTCAAGCAATTTCTCGGCTACTGGCTCGAGTTCAGCAATCAACGTCAGGTCGTTCATATGTCAACCTTACTCGCCTGTTTCAGCCAGAAGGCGTCGCACTAAACGTGCAAGTGGCTCACGAAAATCTGGCAACAATGCAACGCCTTCCTCAATCATGCGTCCGTTATGCAATACCGAGTTGGCTGGCCGTTGTGCAGGACGAGGTGGTTGCAAGTCACTCGTAGAAATTGGTTTCACTTTTGCTGCATCCATTCCTGCAGTTAGGAGTACCTCACGCGCAAACTCGTACCAACTGACCACACCTTGATTCGTCACGTGCCATATTCCGCCAAGACCACTTGTTGCAATGTGCACAATTGCTTTTGCTGCATCGTCGGCAAAAGTTGGATTACCAATTTGATCATCAACAAATTTCAGCTCGGGCATCGTTGCACCAAGCTTCAAAATGGTCTTCACCATGTTGGCACCATGGAAACCACACACCCAAGAAATGCGTACGATCGCATCTTGCTCACCCATTGCTTGTTCGCCAGCAAGCTTGCTGGCGCCGTACGCGCTTTGTGGATTGGGCACATCGTCTTCGTTGTACGGCGTTGGCTTGCTGCCGTCAAATACATAGTCGGTACTGATGTACACCACTCGTGCGCCTACCGCATGCGCGGCATCGGCAACATACTGCGAAGCAGTTCCATTCACATTCATGGCTTTGGCAATATCGCCTTCGCATGCATCTACTGCAGTCCATGCAGCCCCATGAATCACAACATCAGGTTTTGCTGAGCCAATTGCAATACGCACTGCTTCTTCATCAGTGATATCGAGTTGCGCGTGTGTGGTGGCAATTGCTTCGTGCCCTACAGCACGAATGGCATCGACTAGTTCATGCCCAAGCTGGCCACCTGCTCCGGTGACAAATAGCTTCATTACTTTTTGCCCTTGAGAGGCTCCCACCACCAGCGATTATCGCGGTACCACTTCACAGTTTCTTCAAGTGCTTCGTCGAGTGAGCGCTCGCGCTTCCAACCCAACGTGGTGATCTTGGCAATGTCTACCGAATACCTGCGATCGTGACCCTTGCGGTCTTCAACGTATTGCACGCTTGATTCATCTTTGCCATGTAGTGCGAGCAGCTTGTCCACCAATACACGGTTTGCAGTTTCGTTTCCTGCGCCAATGTTGTAGATCTCGCCAACATTGCCCTTTTCCAACACCAAATGCACGCCTGTGCAATGGTCGTCTACATACAACCAGTCGCGCTCGTTCAAGCCATCGCCGTACAACGGAATCTGCTTGCCATCAAGCAAGTTAGTGGTGAACAACGGAATTGCTTTTTCTGGGTATTGGTACGGACCAAAATTGTTGGTGCATCGAGTAACCGCGACTGGCAAACCGTGTGTTGCGTGATACGACAACGCAATCAGGTCACTACCCGCTTTACTTGCCGAATACGGCGAGCGCGGCTCAAGTCCGTCGGTTTCTTTCGACGAGCCAACTTCAACCGAACCGTACACCTCATCAGTGCCAATGTGCACCACACGCTGCATGTCTAAACGTCGCGCTGCGTCCATGATCACGTTGGTACCGAAACAGTTGGTGAGAATGAAGTCTTCGCTGCCCTCGATTGAACGATCCACGTGGCTTTCTGCAGCAAAGTGAACCACTGCATCGTGCCCACGCATTGCGGCATCTACATCGCCAGGTTGGCAAATATTGCCCTTCACGAATGAGTAACGCTTGTTGTCGTCAACATCTTTCAATGTGGACAAGTTGCCTGCGTAGGTAAGTGAGTCAAACACGGTGACTTCGTGGTCGGAATTTGCAAGCACCCAGCGCACGTAGTTTGAGCCAATAAAGCCGGCGCCGCCGGTAACAAAAATCTTCATGTGCTAGATCAGGTCCTGAGTGAAAAGTGCGGCTGAAACTGCGGGTCAATGTTGTCGCGCGTGGGGTTGTCCTGATCGCGCTTGCTCAAAATTGGGTTTGCAAAGCCCCAGTCGGCCTTCACTGCTGGGTCGTTGTACGCAAGGCCACGCTCGTCGGCCGGGTTGTAATAGCTGTCCACCAAATAGGTAATGGTCATGTCGGTAAGCGAAGCAAAACCGTGCGCAACACCTGGTGGAATGAAAATGCCGCGGTGATCATGCGAGCCGTCTGCCTGAGTTCCTAAATCGATTACCTGTGTTGCGCCATCGGTTGGCGAACCTGTGCGCAAGTCATGCAACACCACGCGGCACGAACCATATGGCACGTACCAGTAGTCGCTTTGGTGCAAGTGATAGTGCAATCCAACAACGCATCCCGCTTGACGATCGCCGCGGTTGCCCTGAATCATTTCGCGGCCGAGTGGAAACCACTGGCGACGATACGTTTCGATAAAGAAGCCACGCTCGTCTTTGAACATGGCAGGTTCAACAATCTGCACGTCTTTGATCACGGTTGATTCAGTAATGACAGCCATTATTCAAGTTCTACTTTCGAGTCGTCGCCCAACATGAGGCGTAGTGCACGAGGTTTCTGCTCCGAACGCGTTACTTGCACATCGCGACCAATGAGCGAGTCGGTGAGACGTTCAATGCCAACAATGCTAGAACCATCCAACACCACGCTGTGCTCCATTTCGGAATGTTCAACTTTGCAATTGCGACCAAGCGACGTATATGGCCCGATGTATGCGTGATCAATAACTGACCCAGCACCAATAACTACTGGTCCGCGAATGCGCGAGTTGCGAACAACCGCACCCTTTTCAATTACCACACGACCTTCAATTTGTGACGAGGCATCAACGTCGCCTTCGTTGCGTGCCTGCAAGACTTCAAGCACCAGACGATTACATTCAAGCAACGGGTCTTTTTTGCCGGTGTCAATCCACCAACCTTCAAGCACCTTGTGATTCACCACATAGCCCTGTTCAACAATCCATTGAATGGCATCGGTGATTTCAAGTTCACCGCGAGGCGATGGCTTAATTGCACGCACTGCATCGTTAATGGTTTTGTCAAACAAGTACACACCAACGAGCGCCAAGTCGGACGGTGGGTTCTGTGGCTTTTCCACCAACCGAACAACGTGACCTTCGGCTGTTACTTCGGCAACACCAAACTGACGCGGGTCGTCAACATGGCACAACAAAATTTGTGCGGTTGGCGCCTTTGGTCCGCCTGCTTTGCGTGCAGCTTCAAACTCATCAACAAACTCATTCAACCCTTGCTCGAGCATGTTGTCGCCCAAGTACATGACGAAATCGTCGTCGCCCAAGAAGTCGTGTGCAATAAGTACGCAGTGCGCCAAACCAAGCGGAGCATCTTGCGGGATGTAGGTGACCTGTACGCCAAACTGCGAGCCATCACCTACTGCTGCACGAATCTCTTTGCCCGTCTCGCCAATAATGATGCCGATCTCGCGAATGCCCGCCTTGGCCATTGCCTCAATGCCATAGAACAAAATGGGCTTGTTGGCGATTGGCACCAGTTGTTTGGCGCTGGTGTGGGTGATGGGCCTAAGGCGCGTTCCCGCACCGCCCGAAAGAATGAGACCCTTCATATCGGGTCTAGGTTAGGCGAACTAGCGTCGTATCCATGGCCGAACCGCTACTTCACGCCTTTGCCAAGCCCACCAAGACCGATTTCATTCGCATCGTGCGTGGAAGTGGAGCCCTGCTATGGGACGACAAGGGCAACGAGTACATCGATGCAATTGGGAGTTTGTGGTACAGCCAAGTCGGTCACGGCAATGCAGAAATTGCCGATGCTGTTGCTGAACAAATTCGCACGCTCGAGACATATTCAATCTTTGATCCATTCACGAATGAGATGGCCGAACAATTGGCTGCCAAGTTGGTATCTCTCTCGCCTCTTCCCGAATCACGCGTATTTTTGTGCGGCAGTGGATCAGAAGCTATTGACACGGCTATGAAACTTGCGCGTGTTGCTCACGTACAAGCTGGCCATCCAGAAAAGACCATCATCATTTCACGCAACCGCGGCTACCACGGCACCAACTACGGCGGCACCAGCGCCCAAGGTTTGCCACTCAACAAAATTGGTTACGGTCAATTACTTCCAGAAGTCGTGCAAGTAGACAGCGACAACATTGAAGACCTCGCAACATTTATGAAAGATAACGGCGCACGTGTTGCTGCAATCATCACCGAGCCATTGCAAGGTGCGGGCGGCGTGTATCCACCAGCAGACGGATACTTAGAAGGCGCACGAAAGTTGTGCGATCAATACGGGGCGCTACTTATTTTTGACGAAGTGATTACCGGCTTTGGTCGACTAGGCACATGGTTCGCCGCTAACTACTACAACGTTGTTCCCGACCTGCTGTGCTTCGCAAAGGGTGTTACTTCCGGGTATCAACCACTTGGCGGCGTATTCGTCGGCCGCACTGCATTGAACGCACTCGAGCGCGACCCAGATTTCTTTTTGCGACATGGCTACACCTATTCGGGACACTCTGCCGTATGTGCTGCAGCGTTGAAGAATCTGGAAATCATTGAACGTGACGGATTGATTGAGCGTGCCAAGCATGTTGGAAAGCGTTTGAGCGATGGGTTGCACTCACTGGCTGCTGACGGCGTAATCGATTCTGTTCGCGGTGCCGGCGCAATCTGGGCAGCGGCTTTAAAGCCAGATCAAAACTGTGTAACCATTCGCGACAATATGATTAAGCGCGGAGTCATTGCCCGCTCCATCAACGCAGACACCAACGCATTTTGCCCGCCTTTCGTCATTACCGATCAACAAATAGACACTCTGCTCGACGTCTTTGCCGCAGCAGCACAAGGAAAGTAGAACATCATGGGTCAACTCACAGGTCAGCGTGCATTCATTACTGGCGGGGCAAGTGGAATTGGTGCCGAAATGGCCCGTCGCTTCACGAAGGAAGGCGCAACTGTTGTCGTTGCCGACGTGAATGACACCCTCGGCAAGCAAGTAGCAGCCGAAGTTGGTGGCGAATACGTACACCTAGACGTAACCAGCGCCAAGGCATGGGAAGAGCAGTACGAAATTGACAACAACTTCGACATCGTGTGTTTAAACGCTGGCGTTTCCACGCATCAGAACGTGCTTGGCGACCCAAGCACCTACCCGCTTGAACGCGTTGACAATGATTCGTACTACCGCATTATGAGCATCAACGTGGATGGTGTGGTGTTTGGCGCTCGCGGAATTGTTCCGCACATGGTTGCCCGCAAAAGCGGTCACATTTTGGTGACAGCTTCACTTGCTGGAATTATCCCAATTGCTCCAGACCCGATTTATGGTCTTACCAAGCACGCAATGGTTGGTTTTGTAAAGAGCATGGGACAAGCGCTTGAACCACACGGCGTATGCATCAGCGCGTTGTGCCCAGGGTTCCTCGACACGCCATTGGTGAGTCCGCTCGCTCGTGAGTTCGCATCAACATTTAGCCTTGGCGTCATGCCAGTAGAAGTTGCAGGCGACCTCGCCATGCGCGCACTCACCGAACGTATCAACGGTTCGCAGTGGGTGGTGTCGGCAGGCTTCCCTATCGCTCGGTACGAACACAAAGATCCGTTCCTCGGCTAACTACGTGAGTAAGCCAGAGTTCAATCCGTTTAACCCGGAGTTTCGCGCTCATCCGTACCCGTTTTACGACGCACTGCGTTCGCACGAACCTGTGCACACCACCGAGTTCGGTATGGTGGTACTAACGCGTTACGAGGATGTCTCGACAACGCTGAAAAGCGCAGACTTCAGTCGCGACATTGAAAGGTATTCAACGCAAGCAACTTCAGAAGCGCGTCAGCGCCGACGTGAAATGCAGCGCGAACGTACAAAGTCCATTCTGAACCTCGACCCACCAGACCACACTCGCTTGCGTCGCATCGTGTCGAAATCGTTTACGCCAAGCGCAATGGAAAAACTTCGCGGTCGCATTCAGCAATTAGTTGACACAGTTCTTGATGCCGCTCAAGAGCGCGGGTCCATTGAACTGATCGACGACCTTGCATTCCCGGTTCCATTTCAAGTGATTTCCGACTTGCTCGCCATGCCAACTGAGCGCGCCGACGAAATGCGTGAATGGTCGCAGATCATTACCAATTCACTCGAGCCAACTGCAACCGATGAAGAACTCGCACAGTCCGATGCAGCAGTTGCCCAACTGGTTCCCTACCTCACATCAATCATTGAAGAGCGTCGCAAGAATTTGGGCGACGACATGTTGTCGAGTTTGATTACCGCAGAAGAAGCGGGCGACAAAATGACCACTGATGAACTGATGGCATTCCTCGTGTTGCTGTACATCGCCGGTCATGAAACCACAGTGAACCTCATTGGCAACTCAACACTTGCGCTGTTGCGCCACCCTGACCAAGCTTCACTCGTGCATCAACACGGGCTCAATTCGCAAGCGATTGATGAGTTGTTGCGCTTTGACGGACCAGTGCAACACACCGTGCGTATTCCGCTAAAGCCAGTGCAGTACAAAGCACAAGGCAACACCTTCACCATCGAGCCTGGAACCGTGGTGCTCACTTCACTTGGCGCCGCGAATCACGACCCCTCGATTTTTGAAGCGCCACATGAGTTGCGCCTCGACCGCCCTAACTCGCATCGCCATATGGCATTTGCTTCAGGCATTCACTATTGCTTGGGTTCAGCACTCGCCAAACTGGAAACCGAAGTTGCTGTTGGATCGCTCTTTCAACGCTTCCCCGGCATGCAGATTGTTGGCACGCCTTCATGGCGCGATCGCCTCACCATTCGAGGCGTAAACCAGTTGCAGCTCAGTCTTTTGTAAGACGAGCAATCAAACTGCTGGTGTCCCAGCGCTTGCCGCCCATGGCAATGACTTCTTCGTAAAACTTGTCGACCATTTCGGTCATGGCTAGCTGTGCCCCATTGCGCTTTGCTTCATCAAAACAAATAGCCAAGTCTTTGCGCATCCATTCCACGGCAAACCCAAATTCAAATTCGTCGCGGACCATTGTCTTTGCGCGATTCTCCATTTGCCACGACTGTGCGGCGCCTTTGGAAATGACATCAACGACATCGTCTGGGTTCAACCCTGCGCGCATGGCGAAGTTCAACGCTTCAGACAAGCCTTGCGCAATACCAGCGATGCAAATTTGATTGACCATCTTTGCCAACTGGCCAGAGCCCGCATTGCCCAACAATTGACAACGCTTGGCATACGCATCGATAACAGTGTTCACGAGGTCAAACGATGTCTGGTCGTTGCTTCCACACATCACGGTGAGTTGTCCGTTTTCAGCACCTGCTTGACCACCAGAAACTGGAGCATCGACAAACCCTGCGCCAACAGCAGCACATGCATCGGCCAATTCGCGCGCAAGCGTTGCAGATGCTGTGGTGTGATCAACAAGTACTGAACCAGATTTCAATCCGGCAAGCACGCCATCATGGCCAAAGACCACCGAGCGAACGTCGTTGTCGTTACCGACACACATGAACACGATGTCGCTCTGTTGTGCAACTTCGCGCGGAGTCAATGCCCGCGAACCACCATGCTCGGCAACCCACGCATCTGCTTTCTCAGTTGTGCGGTTGTACACCACAACGTCGTGACCGGCTTTTGCAAGATGGCGAGCCATTGGCCCACCCATAATTCCTAAACCGACGTAGCCAATGTTTGCCACGTCTACTTCTTTTTCGCTACGGCCTTAGCAGGAGCTTTCGCAGCTTTGGCAACCTTTGCAGCTTTAGCAACTGGCTTTGCTGCATCCTTTGCAACGGCTTTAGAAACAGGCTTGGCGTCATCTTTTGGAATCTGCTTCACGATCTTTGCGCCCTTTGAAGGCTTCAACACACCCTGCTCAAGTGCTGCATCTAGCCACACTTCTGCAGCATCGGTTGAAACTTTGAGCGCAGGTGAAATTTCTGAAATCAAGTTGATACGAGCGCGGTCGTACATGGTTTTTTCTGCTGCCGACAATGCACTGTCACGGTCACGTGCAGCCAAGTTACGCACCACTTCGGCAACTTGATACACGTCGCCACTCTTCAACTTTTCTTGGTGGTTCTTAAAACGACGCGACCAGTTTGCTGGCACGCGTGGGTCGGCCTTTGAAAGCACTGAACGCAAGTCCTCAAGTTCGGACTTCGAAACCGGCGGGCGCACACCAACTTGGTTGGCCATTGCGGTTGGTACCGAAAGGGTCATCTCATTGATGACGGTCTTCAAAATGAGGTACTCCTGAACCGCGCCAAATGCCTTCATTCGCTTAATGCCGTGCACAATGCAGGCACCGTGTTGGGGATAAATGACGGTGTCACCTTTTTTGAATTTCACTGAAGCGACCTCTCTACAGACTGACCCCGAAAGGATAGGCGTTCAGAGCCCCCAACCCACAATGCGCGCGATTTTTACTGGTGAAAATGCAATTGCGCCCCCGGTAGGAATCGAACCTACGACCTACGGATTAGAAGTCCGCCGCTCTATCCATCTGAGCTACGGGAGCAATCTGCTTGCTCAAATCTACCGCCCACTCAACTACCGTTTAGCCGTGCGTTCACGACTGTTAGTGCTGTTTGCGGCAATCTGTTTCGCCACAACTGGCACATCACGCGCACTAGGACCAGACAGCGCAACCTCCCTTGGCGTTGCGGCCATCCGATTCTTTGTTGGCGCCATCGCACTTTTCGCAATTACCACGCTTATCCGTAAGCCACATGTCACCACGGCAACTCTCCCCTTATATATATGGATCATTGCTGGTTTCGGTCAGGCGATGTATGGGGCAACATTCTTTGCCGCCGTCCACGAGACTGGAGTGGCCATTGGAACAGTTGTGGCTCTTGGCTCGGCACCAATTCTTACAGGCGTGTTGTCTGCAATCTTGTTTCGTTCACTTCCCACTCAAACGTGGATACTGGCAACCGCTGCTGCAATCGGAGGAATGTCGCTCATTGTGCTGTCAGGTAACGACACAAACGTTTCAGTAATTGGAATTCTGTACGCGCTTGGCGCAGGGTTGGGTTACGCACTCTTCGCACTCGCCAGTAAACGCATTGTCCAGTCAGGCGTTGCGAGCGATGTAGCCATGTCACGCGTGTTCGGCATTGCTGCAGTCATGCTTGCTCCAACATTATTTTTTGTCAACACTGATTGGGTATTTACGCAAGGTGGAATCTCACTCGGGCTATGGCTTGGAATTGTGACTGTGGCACTGGCGTACTGGGCATATGCAAGCGGACTTGCACACCTAGAACCGCGTGAAACAACGATGATCACCCTTGCCGAACCAGTTGTTGCAACGATGCTTGGCGCCATTGTTCTTGATGAGCGACCAGCAACACTTGCATGGATTGGCATTGTTGTCGTCATCGTTGCACTGGCATACGAGTCGCTAAACAATTCATCAAATGTGAAACACTAAGCACATGCCTCGCGCGCTGCTCAGTGTGTACGACAAAACTGGAATAGTTGAATTCGCGCAACAACTGCACGAACTTGGCTGGGAACTTATTTCTAGTGGCGGCACCGCAACAGTCATTTCTGCCGCTGGTATTCCGGTCGTTGATGTCGCTGAAATAACCGGTTATCCCGCCATTCTCGGACATCGCGTTGTCACGCTGCATCCATCCATCCATGGTGCACTTCTTGGAGATGTCAGTGATCCCGCACATGTTGCCGAGATGCAGCGACTGAATATTTCACCCATCTCACTAGCAGTCGTCAACTTGTATCCGTTTTCCAGCAATCCCAGTATCGAACTCATCGATGTTGGCGGCCCTGCCATGGTTCGCGCTGCCGCCAAGAACCACACCCATGTAGCAGTAGTTACTAATCCTTCTCAATACACCGAGGTGCTTGCTGCATTGGCAACGGAGTTGGGCATTGATGCACCTCTGCGCAAGAGGTTGGCCGCACAAGCATTTGCCGTCACTGCTGAATACGACGCACAAGTAGCGCGGTGGTTTAGCGATGAAACTGCAGCTCTTCCCGAACGAATGAGCATTCACCTAGTACGTGAAGACGTATTGCGGTACGGCGAGAACCCACATCAACAAGGCGCTCGTTACCGAATTGTTGGTAACACCAGTTGGTGGAGCACCGCAAAACAATTGGGTGGCAAAGAGATGAGCTACTTAAATGTGCTTGACAGCGAAGCTGCGTGGAATTTGGTGTCCAATTTTGACAGCCCGTGTGTTGCCATCATCAAACATGCAAACCCGTGTGGAATGGCCATTGCAAAAACCATTGACATGGCTTACAAGAATGCGTTGGCTTGCGACCCAGTAAGTGCATTTGGAGGAATCGTCGCCCTGAATCGCACGGTGAATTTAGCGGTTGCCGAACAAGTAGTAGACACATTCACCGAAGTCGTCATTGCTCCAGAATTCACCCCGGACGCTTTGGTACTTCTGGAGTCGAAAAAGAACTTGCGCATCATTGCTGCCGAGCAGCCAGTGGGCGGACATGTCCATATGCGTTCTATCGATGGCGGAATGCTTGTGCAGGACGTGGATGTGGTGGAAACTCCCACCGAGTCTTGGCGAGTGGTGTCAACCACTACCCCAACTGAGGAGCAACTTGCCGATGCAGTTGTGGCATGGGTTGCGTGTGCATCGGTGTCTTCGAATGCCATCACACTGGTTCGCAACGGTCAAACTGTGGGAATAGGTGGAGGCCAACAGAACCGTATTGATGCAGCACGACTTGCATGCGAACGTGCTGGTGATCGCGCTCACGGCGCAGTGGCAGCCAGCGATGCGTTCTTTCCATTCCGCGACGGACCAGACCTACTTGCTCGTCATGGAGTTGCAGTCATCGTGCAGCCTGGCGGAAGTCAGCGCGACGAAGAATCAATCGCCGCCGCCAACGAACATGGCATGGTCATGATCTTCACCGGCACGCGACATTTTCGTCATTGAACATTTTGTAAAGCATGTGACAACCGCTCGTTGACTTTTTGTTCAAACCAAGGCTTGAAAAAAGTTCCGACAACTAATGTCACGCTATGGGAGGCGGTGCGGGCTCAAAATTGACGTCCGAGCACTTGTGTGTCACTTCTCAAAATACCGATCCCCGCGCCATTGCATTACTGCGCTCAGCACATGATTTAGGAATCACATCCCTCACGGAAATCAATGTTTCCGACTTAGTGTTCTTCCGCGGAAATATTCACGACAACAACAAACATCTGCTTGAGTCTCTATTAGTCGATTCGTTGCTGCAGCAAGGCTCATGGAACGTCAGTAGCACCGCCCATACGCATGTTGTTGAAACAGCACTACACCCCGGTGTCACCGACTCCACCACCGATGAGTTGCAGCGCGTCATTCGTCGCATGAGATTACCCATTGATGGCGTCGCTAGTGGCAAGCGCTATGCACTTCACGGTTCGCTTTCATCCAACGAATTAGAGCGGCTCATCTCTGCGCTATTGGCAAACCCAATCATTGAACGTTGGAGCGTAGATTCCCCGATAGAGCCGCTGTTTGTCGACACGCACGCGATTGCGACAATTGCAGTGCATCGCGTACCTATTGATGCCGCAACCACTCCAGAACAACTAGCCGTCATCAACAAGGAACGCGGCCTTGCTCTTGACCCAGAAGAGTTGATCGCTGTGCGCGAACACTTTTCACAGCGTGGCGTTCACCCCACTGACGTTGAGCTTGAAACCATCGCTCAAACATGGAGCGAGCATTGTGCTCACAAAACATTCCGTGCAAATATCACTACCGAAAGCGGCTCTACTCGTCCATCTCTCTTAAACCAATTGCGCGCAAGCACTGACCAAATTAACGCGCCATACGTTGTCAGCTCATTTGTGGGCAATGCAGGAATTGTCAGCTTTACTCCTGGTCGCACACTGGCGCTGAAATGTGAAACACATAATCACCCAAGCGCAATTGAACCATTCGGTGGAGCAAACACTGGAGTAGGCGGAGTTATCCGCGACATCATGGGTGCACAACACACGCCCATTGCATGCACCAATATTTTGTGCTTTGGCCCTCCCGATACCGACACGTTCACTTTGCCCGAAGGCGTGTTTCCGCCTCGGCGCACACGCGATGGAGTGATTGACGGAATTGCCGATTACGGAAACAAAATTGGCCTTCCCACAGTTGCTGGAGCCGTGTTGTACGACCCCGGGTATACGGCAAATCCACTGGTGTACGCAGGTTGCATCGGCACATCAAACTCATTCGTCAACCAAGTTGTGCCACAACCACGTGACCGCATTGTTGTGCTGGGTGGTCGCACGGGTCGCGACGGCCTTCGCGGTGCAACGTTTTCGTCGATGACCATGGATGCAACAACAGGTGATGTGTCTGGTGCGAGCGTGCAAATTGGCGACCCAATTACCGAAAAATTGGTGATTGATGTTCTTGTTGACGCACAGCATTTGTATCGCACCATTACCGATTGCGGTGCAGGTGGATTGTCTTCTGCAATTGGCGAAATGGCAGAAGGCGTTGGTGCACGCGTTGAATTGACTCATGCGCCACTGAAATACCCGGGCCTGGCACCGTGGGAAATCTGGTTGTCAGAAGCTCAAGAGCGAATGGTGCTGGCTGTTGCCCCGCAACAGTGCGATGAATTACGCACGCTGTGTGCGCAGCATGGTGTGGAGTACACCGACATGGGTGAGTTCACAGGTGACAACCAACTTGTTGTCACCTATAACGACGAACCAGTACTGCAACTGGACACCAATTTTCTATACAACGGCCGACCGCAGCGAAACATGCGTGCAGTGATGCCGAAACCAAACCGAAGAGCAGATCAAAGCGCACCGAAGTGGCTTTCCCAACACAACGCTGCAGACGTGTTGATGGCGTTGCTCGGTCATCCAAATATTGCAAGCAAGGCTTCGGTCATTCATCGCTACGACCATGAAATTCGTGGAGCAACAGCAGTGCGTCCTCTTGTTGGCCAAGTTGGTGATGGTCACGGTGACGGCGTAGTGATTGCCGAACCACTTGATAATTTTGGCTTTGCCATTGGCATTGGAGTGAACCCCTGGTTTGGCATTCACGATGCAGAACGCATGGCCCTTGCCTGCATCGACGAAGCAATGCGCAACGTTGTAGCCGTTGGTGCCGACCCCGACAAAGCAGTGTTGCTCGACAACTTTTCGTGGGGCGACCCGCGCCGCGAGACCACACTTGGCGAACTCGCGGCCGCAGTAGATGGTTGTGTTGCTGGCGCACACGCATTTGCCGCACCATTCGTGTCTGGTAAAGACTCACTGAATAACGAATACCTCGGCAGCGATGGCGAACGCCATTCCGTACCACCCACTCTGGTGATTACCGCAGTCGCTCACGTACCAAACGCCGATCTCACCGTTACCGCCGACCTAAAAACCGCAGGAAACACACTCATTTTGGTCGGGCGAACGCTGCCTGAGTTTGGTGGAAGCCACGCATCCATGGTGTGCCATACGCAATCAACTTGCGTGCCATCCTTTGACGAACGATCGCCTGAAAATTACCGAACAGTGCATGCGCTGATGCTGCAACAGAAAATTCGTGCATGCCATGACTGCAGCGAAGGTGGCCTTGGGGTAGCGGTCGCAGAAATGGCAATGGCAGGTCGACTTGGTGTCGCCCTGCGTGCCACTTCCGACGTTCATACTCACCTATTCAGCGAATCACTAGGGCGTTTAGTTCTTGAAATTGAGGCTGCACACGTAAGCGACGTGTTGGCAGCACTCCCTGGCGCACAAATCATTGGCTCTGTAACTACAACACCATTCCTTGTGCTTCCAGACAACAGTGCACTTTCAATCGAAGCAATGTTGAATGTGTGGCAGGCACCACAATGAGCGCACCACATGCACTCGTACTTACCGCCCCAGGCACTAATCGCCACCCCGACGTGATGTTCGCGTTGCAACAGGCTGGTGCAACAACGTCAGCCCTCAACATGCACCAACTTCGCAATCAACCAAGCGCCATCAACAATGCACAAATGGTGGTGGTCGCTGGAGGGTTTTCATTTGCCGACGCTCTTGGTGCAGGAAGATTATTTGCACTCGAGCTTTCAGAAATTGTTGGAAACGCAATTCAGGTTGCAGCCCAAGCAGGTAAACCCGTAATTGGTATTTGCAACGGTTTCCAAACTCTTGTGCGACTGGGCGTGTTGCCAGGTAAGCATCGTGCAGCACTTGGACACAATGAAGTCGGTGGATTTCAATGCAGTTGGATCTCGATGAAGCCAACGTCGAAACGCAGTGTGTGGACACGAAACCTCACCGAAGATATCTATTGCCCTATCGCACACGGCGAGGGTCGGTTCACTGCAAGCGACGAAACACTTTCACATCTACGTGATAACGATCAGATTGCACTGACCTATATGGGGCGCAACCCAAATGGAAGCCGAGACGACATCGCTGGCATCTGCGACGAAACCGGTTTCGTGCTTGGCCTGATGCCCCATCCTGAAAATCATGTCGTTGCGCGCCAGCACCCTCAATACCACCGTGGCCAACTAAATGGTCTCGGACTTGTACTCTTCGAGCAGGGAGTAGCAATTGCTCGTAGTTGACCCGTGTACAGATATTTCGTTGCCGCTTCCCGGTCGCACAGTAGGCAAGGTGCGAGTGGCCTACGCCCTACCCAATAACGAGCGACTATTTATCACTACCGATCGACTATCTGCTTTTGACCAGATCGTTGCCGCAGTTCCCTATAAAGGCCAAGTACTGAATCAGCTCGCGGCATGGTGGTTTGCCAACACAACCGACATCATCAGCAACCACATCGTCTCGTTACCTGATCACAATGCAACCATTGCTCAAGGTGCAAAGCCGCTGCCAGTTGAAGTCATTGTGCGTGGCGCCATGACCGGATCAACAAGCACCAGCATCTGGAAACAATACGAACAGGGAAATCGCAGCATTTACGGATACTCGTTTGCAGATGGAATTGCCAAAAACACGCTGCTCCCTGAAGCAATCATTACGCCAACCACAAAAGGCGATGCAGGCGCTCACGACGAACCGCTTACCAATGCTGAAGTTGTAGACCGCGGGCTCGTTGATACAGCGACATGGACAACGGTGCAAAAAGCCGCTCTCGCACTCTTTGCACGAGGTCAGCAAGTTGCTCAACGCGCAGGGCTAATGCTCGCCGACACAAAGTACGAATTCGGCACATTGCCGAATGGCGAAGTGATCATCATCGACGAAATGCATACTCCCGACTCATCGCGCTTCTGGGAACTTTCGTCATACGAAGAGCGTCTTGCTGCAGCCGAAGAACCAGAGAGCCTGGACAAAGAACCAATTCGTTTGGCGCTTGATGCTATTGGTTATCGCGGCGACGAAATTCCTCCCGTGCTTGACGAGGCTGTCATTACAGCGACGACCAGGCGTTACATCGCCGCATACGAACGCCTCACTGGAACCGCGTTTGTTCCAGGCGAATACCCAGTTCAACAACGACTCACATTGGCTCTACAGAAAGCAAACATCATATGAAACGTCAGCACCCTTTTTCAGGAGATGCTCCGCGCGAAGAATGCGGAGTTCTCGCCATTTCGTCAACAGAATCAGATGCGGCTCAACTCTCTTTCTTTGGATTGTTCGCTTTGCAGCATCGAGGCCAAGAAGCAGCCGGCATTGCAGTTGCCGATGGCAAACAAGCACGGCTACATAAAGACGTTGGTCTTGTTGGTCAGGTTTTTACTCCGCACACACTTGCGCCACTCGTTGGCCAACATGCAATTGGCCACACGCGCTATTCCACAACCGGCGCACCTGGCGCCCGCAATGCTCAACCATTCCTGGTCGAAACCATTCATGGCCCACTTGCCGTTGCACACAATGGCAACCTGGTGAACGCAGCGGAACTGCGCGAGGAGTTGCTCACTAAAGGTTTCGGGCTTACTGCAAGCAGCGATACCGAAGTGATCACGCTCATGCTTGCAAGCGCAGGTGGCTCTTCATGGGAAACACGCCTCGAACGCACACTTCCAGCTTGGCAAGGGGCGTATTCATTGGTCATCCTTGCCGAAAATCGTGTAATTGGCGTACGTGACCCGTGGGGTTTCCGTCCTTTGTCTCTTGGCAAGTTGCCAAATGGCGGATGGGCGTTTGCATCGGAAACATGCGCGCTACGAACACTGGATTGCACCGACATTAGTGAGGTGCAGCCTGGCGAAATCGTGACAGCCCAAGGCACCGAACTCATTCGCAAACAGGCACAAATTCCACACGTGCCGCAGGCACGATGCACATTTGAATTTGTCTACTTCTCGCGACCCGATTCTCAGTGGGATAACCGCAGCGTGCACTCGGTTCGCCAACGACTAGGTGAACAACTGGCCATAGAGGCACTAGTTGATGCAGACGTCGTTGTACCAGTGCCCGACTCGTCTATTCCCGCAGCCGTAGGTTTCTCTCGCGTCAGCGGAATTCCGTACAACGACGGTCTCATTAAGAATCGATACATCGGTCGCACATTTATTGAACCAACTCAAAGCATGCGAGCAAAGGGTGTGGCGATGAAGTTCAACGCTCTTGCCGAAAATTTAGAAGGCAAGCGCGTCATCATGATTGATGATTCGCTGGTTCGTGGAACTACTGCTGGTCGACTTGTCTCACTACTTCGCGATGCAGGAGCCACCGAAGTGCACGTGCGTATTACCTGCCCACCCATTACACACGCATGTCACTTTGGTGTTGATATGGGTCACGATGATGACCTGATTTCATCGCGACTTTCATTAGAGGAACTGCGCAAAGAAATTGGTGCAGACTCACTTGCATTCTTATCGCTTGAGGGAATGATGAAGGCTGTAGGCAAAGAAGATGGCTATTGCAATGCGTGCTTCACCGGCGACTACCCGATCACCATTACAAAGCGATTGAGCAAAGGAATGTTTGATCAGGTGTTGGCATGACCAACACGCTGAATATTTTGGTGGTTGGCAGTGGGGCGCGCGAACACGCACTCGCTTCAAAGATCAGTGAGTCACCACGGTGCGCACATCTGCACGTAACTCCTGGCAACGCAGGTACCCCGGGAACACGTCACAATGTTTCAGCAACCGATATCGACGGCATCATTGCGCTGTGCAATACCAACCGCATCTCACTCGTTGTCGTGGGCCCAGAAGCACCGCTTGCGGCAGGGCTAGTCGATTCGTTACTCGCCGCCGGAATTGCAGCATTTGGTCCAAAACAGGCTCTCGCCCGCCTCGAATCCGACAAGTCGTACGCACGAACCATTGCCCGCACCCTGAACTTGCCTAGTCCCCGTTTTGCTTCATTCACACAAGGAAATGAAGCGGCAGCAATTGCATGGTGGAAGAACTTTGGCGCACACATTGTGGTGAAACAGTCTGGGCTTGCGGGCGGAAAGGGTGTGGTCGTTCCAGATTCTGTCGAAGAGACCCTTCTCGCTATTCGCGATGCGATTGCAATTGGCGACATCGTGCTGGAAGAACGTCTCGTTGGCACAGAATGTTCCCTCATTGCACTGAGCGACGGTGTAACCAGTGTTGCGTTTCCACTTGCGCAAGACCACAAACGAATCGGCGAAGGCGATACAGGGCTGAACACAGGAGGCATGGGTGCATACGCACCAGCGCCAGTGCAATTGTCGGCCAATGAACTGCACGACATGTTCATCGCCCCTGTTGTTCAGCATTTTGCTTCGGCTGGAACACCATTTGTCGGCGTACTCTTTGCCGGAATCATGTTGACGAAAGATGGTCCTCGTCTTCTTGAATACAACTGTCGTTTTGGCGACCCTGAAGCTCAGGTCTTGCTTTCCTTGCTCGACTCAGACCTTGTTGAGCTACTGCTCGCGTGCACCACCGGTTCACTGAAACCAAGCCATCTTTCGATTCGGGAAGGTAGCGCACTTGGCGTAGTACTGGCATCAAGCAACTACCCCAACACTCCTCGCACGGGCGACACCATTACTAACCTGCCAACGACCAACCCAATGTGTTCTGTTTTTCATGGCGGAACCGAAATCCAAAACGGAAATATGGTGACCGCAGGAGGACGCGTGCTCACCTGCGTGGGGGTAGGCGCAACACTTGAAGAAGCACGAACGCATGCGTACTCCGCTGCTTCGCGCATTTCATTTGACGGCTCACAGATGCGTCGAGATATTGCGTGGCGTGCACCTGGAGCAACAATTAAGTCCTATGCATCTACCGGCGTAGACATTGATGAAGGAACTCGCGCAGTTGAACTCATCAAGGCAAGCGTTGCCAAAACCACAACATCGCAAGTGCTTCGCGGTGTTGGTTCTTTCGGCGGTGCTCTCGATGTTTCCTTTCTTAAAGAGTTCGATCACCCTGTGCTCGT
The DNA here is from genome assembly GCA_044362135.1 of Ilumatobacteraceae bacterium. Classification (GTDB taxonomy): domain Bacteria; phylum Actinomycetota; class Acidimicrobiia; order Acidimicrobiales; family Ilumatobacteraceae; genus UBA3006. Next base: position 30,144 of record JBIKHN010000001.1, read on the forward strand.
TGGCTCAACCGATGGCGTTGGAACAAAGGTTGAACTTGCAGCGCGAACTGGTCGTATTCGCGGAACTGGCCACGACATTGTGAATCACTGCGTGAATGATGTACTCGTACAACGTGCATATCCGCTGTTCTTCTTGGACTACCTCGCTTCATCGCACCTCAATGCCGACAATGTGGCAGAAGTTGTTGGTGGAATGGCCGATGCGTGTGCCACTGCGGGATGCGTACTGCTTGGCGGCGAAACTGCCGAAATGCCCGGGGTGTATGCCGAAGGCGCTTTCGACATTGCGGGAACCCTTGTTGGAGTAGCGGAACGCGACCAACTGCTGCCTCTCCCCACTATCGCCTCGGGTGACGTATTAATTGGCGTTGCCTCTAATGGACCACACACCAACGGGTATTCATACCTCCGCAAACTCTTCGCCTGGATTCCCATGGAATCACAACCCGCGCCACTTGACCGCCCACTGGTTGAAGCACTATTGGAACCGCATCGCAACTATTTACCAGTGCTAAAAGATGCACTGGACACCGAACTGGTGAAAGCGCTCGTGCACATTACGGGCGGCGGGTTGCCAGAAAATATGCCTCGAGTTCTGCCACAAGGAATCGGCGCCAACATCAACCTCGGTTCGTGGCCAATGCCACCACTTTTCCAAATCGTCAGCGAACTGAGCACGCTTGACACCGACGAGCTGTATCGAACGCTCAACATGGGTGTTGGCATGGTGGTCATCGTGGCGCCCGAACATGTGCAAGCCGTTCAAAAATCAATTCTTGAAGACACGTGGATTATTGGTGAACTCACCAACGATCACAACAAGGTATTACTGAAGTGACCACGCGGCTTGTGGTGTTGGCATCGGGAAACGGTTCTAATCTGCAGGCCATTATTGACGCGTGTGAAACTGGATCATTGAACGCGCAAGTTGTTGCGGTCATCTCAGACAACAGCAATGCCTACGCATTGCAGCGAGCCGCATCACACAACGCTGCTTGCCGCGTAGTGAACACCACAAATACCAGCCGAAATGAATTCAATGTTCAACTTGCTCATACAGTGAATGAATTCAAACCAGACATCGTTGTGCTCGCGGGGTTCATGCGGTTGCTCACTTTGGACTTTCTCACACACTTTCCAAATCGCGTGGTCAATATTCACCCAGCGTTACCTGGCGAACTACCGGGAACCAATGCCATTGCTCGAGCCTTTGACGAATTCACTGCGGGCAAGCGCACACATACCGGCGTGATGGTGCATTTTGTGCCCAATGAAGGTGTTGACAACGGCCCTGTCATTGATAGCGCCGTTGTTCCTATTTACCCAACAGACTCGCTTGCCGACTTAGAACAACGCATGCATGCAACCGAGCACCAACTTCTTATTACCGCACTCATCCAACTGACCAAGGAGCACACCCCATGAGCAACAATGAATTTTTCAACCGTTTTGAAGGTCTTACATTCGACGATGTCGTCGTTGTGCCTGGCTACAGCGATGTGCTTCCAGACATGGTGAACACCACCACCACGTTTGCCCGCGATATTGAACTGACCGTTCCTTTGGTGTCTGCGGCCATGGACAAAGTGACCGAAGCACGGTTGGCAATTGCCATTGCCCGTAACGGTGGGCTCGGCATAATCCATCGCAACCTCACCATCGAAGACCAGGCCACAGAAGTTCGTCGCGTAAAGCGTTCGCAGTCGGGAATGATTACCGACCCAGTCACCCTCTCACCCACTGCAACTCTTGCCGAAGCAGAACAACTGATGAACCGTTACCACTTCTCGGGCGTGCCCATTACAGACAGCAATGGAGTTCTTGTTGGCATTTTGACCAATCGCGACATTCGCTTCTGCAAGCAAAGCGACTACACACGCTCGGTCACCGAGTTCATGACCAGCACTGGCTTAGTCACTGCTTCTGAAGGCACATCGTTAGACGATGCTCGGTCAATCTTGCAAGAGCACCGCATTGAAAAGCTTCCACTTGTGGACAGCGCAGGAAAACTACGCGGGCTTATCACTGTGAAAGACATTATGAAGAGACAAGAGTTCCCCAATGCCACTCGCGATTCTGGCGGTCGGCTACGCGCAGGCGCTGCAGTCGGAGTTGGCGACGACTTGGAAGAACGCGTCAACGCACTGGTTGCTGCTGGAGTTGATGCCGTCGTTGTCGACACCGCACACGGTCACTCGGCAGGCGTCATGAATGCTGTACAACGCATTAAGTCGGCATGGCCAGACTTGGCTGTTGTTGCCGGCAATGTGGTGACCGAAGAAGGTGTAGATGCTTTGCATAGCGTAGGTGTTGATGCGGTAAAGGTTGGAGTTGGTGCTGGTTCAATCTGCACCACACGTGTAGTTGCAGGTGCAGGCATGCCACAACTTTCCGCAATTTGGCACACAGCACAGCGCGCGAAACAACTTGGTATTCCACTCATCGCAGACGGTGGCGTCACCTACTCGGGCGACCTTGTGAAAGCATTCGCCGCGGGCGCAACCGTCGTCATGTTGGGAAGTTTGTTGGCAGGTACCGATGAGGCACCTGGCGAAGTCGAACTGTTTGAAGGACGTCGTTATAAGAGCTATCGCGGCATGGGTTCGCTCGGTGCAATGCAAGGGCTCGGTGCCGACCGTTACGGTTCTGCACAGGGAGACGGCGCAAAGCGAAACAAGTTGGTTCCAGAAGGCATTGAAGGTCGTGTTGCCTATGCGGGATCGATCACCGATGTGATCTACCAACTTGTTGGCGGTCTACGTTCGGGAATGGGTTATGCAGGTGCAGCAAACTTGGCCGACCTGCACGCACGTGCACGATTTATGCGTGTTACCACCGCGGGTCGCGAGGAGAGCCACCCGCATGATGTGACGATCACGCACGAGGCCCCGAATTACCACAGCAGCTAAGCCGAGTCACGACACACATGAGTGCATGACAGTTTCAATAAAGGTTATACCATTAGTTATACCAATTTGCTATGCTGATCGAATGGCACAAAAAGTTGGACCCAAGGGTCAAGTAGTTATTCCTAAAAAGTTTCGCGCCGAACTTGGAATTGAACCGGGTGACGAAGTTGTAGTTTCGCTTTCTGAAAATGGGGTACTCATTCAGTCCGTTCATGCGACTCAATCTCTTCGTGGCATGTTTGCTGGTTCTGGCATGCTCAAAATGCTCATGGATGATCGCCGCAAAGAGGCTCGATGAACATATGTCTCGACTCATGGGCAGTAATCAATTGGCTTGAAGACGGACCTTCTGCTGCTGCCGTAGAAAAAACAATTCCATTTCGCCCAGTGATCAGCCTTGTCAATGTTTGTGAAGTTCTGTACATCCTCTCCAGAAAGCAAGGAGATAATGCCATCCAGCAGGTTCTCCCAGCACTACGCCAAAAACTTGCCTTCATTGAAGTTGATGAAGAGCTCACACTTTCAGCATCAAAGATTAAGGCGGCATACAAAATGGCTCTCGGTGACGCCTTTTGTGTAGCAACCGCACTCGCCAATAACGCGAAGATCCTCACCGGAGACCCTGAAATTATCAATGCAAAGGGAAATTGGAAAGTTCAGGATCTACGCTAAACACGTGATTTTGCATTTGTTGTCGCGTGAGAGTTGGGCCGAGGCTCAAGCACACGGACAGCTTGTCGCACCATCAATTGCCACCGAAGGCTTTGCTCACTGCTCGACCGAGCACCAAATGGTTGATGTGGCAAACAAGTACTACAGCGGCGCAAACAACATGGTGTTACTGAACATTGATCCATCGAAACTCACAAGCCAACTGAAGTTTGAACCACCTGCGCACCCTGACGGTTCGCCTGCGCTTCCCCACGAACCGCTGTTCCCCCACATTTATGGGCCAATCAATTTGGGCGCTGTTATTGAAGTCATTGACTTCCCATGCCGCTCAAACGGCGAGTTTGTTGCTCCGCCACAATTGAATACCTTCAGCATTGTCAATATTGCAGACGCACCACACCACTGGCAACGTGCCGCCGAACTTTCGGTAACCGAGTGGAAGAAATACTTCCCTAACGACACGGCGCAGACATATTTTGATCTCTACGGTCTCACGGGGCAATATGACGGACACTTTGCAGAAACATACGTTGCATTAAATGCCAACGATGAACTACTCGGAATGGCAACTCTTGTTGACGATGACGAACTACCCGAGTCAAACGAACCCGGACCATGGCTGGCAGCAGTGCTCACTTTGCCGTCCACACGGCTTAACGGTATTGGCTCCACTCTCGTTCAACGGATTGTGCAACGCGCTCACCAACTCGGGCATCACGAACTGTTTCTCTACACCTCAGATCGGCAAGAGTGGTACGCGAATAAGGGCTGGCTGCCCATTCGCGAAACTCCATTAAATGGCATTGCACATACTGTGATGCGCTTGCCACTTGGCAAATAGTTAGTCAAGGCTCCAGCGAACTTCGACTGTTACCGAAACGTCTTGAGTTCCAAGATTGATTTCGGTTTTTGCCATCGGCGATGTTGAGGTTGCCGAATCACCAACCATTAACGGGAACGACGAACTTGGTGAACTCACTTCGGTTACATACACCACGGAGCCGAGATCTTCGTCAACCAATCCTGCGTAATCTTTGGCCTTTTCCTTCGCGCTCTTCATAGCAACCTCACGAGCCTGCGCAACTGCAGCGTCGGTATCAAGCAACGTTGGTGTTACGCCATATACCTGCAATGAGTTTCCACCCGCTGCAATTACCGCGTCCACAACTTCGCCGGCCTTTGCTGTGTCGCGCAACGTAACCGTAAACACCTGCTGTGCGCGATAACCACTGAGCGTTTGTGTTCCTGTTGAACTTGAGAGATATTCGGGGTACACGCTGACGTTCTGGGTTGCAATGTCTTCCTTGGCAACTCCCGCTGCCTCTAACGCTGCGCGAACAAGTTCTGCTGTGGCGCTTGCATCTGACATTGCAGATTCCGACGACTGTGCCAATACTGAGACTGCGAAATTGAAACTCACTCCGTCTGGCACAACCTTCACAGTTCCCGTTGCCTGAACCGTCACACCCTGAGCGGATTTCGAACCATGACCATCATGATCGTCGTGGTCTCGCCCCATGCCTTCGCCAACTCCACAGCCTCGAAGGACTAACAATGCAAGCACAACGATGGCGGCTATTGCAGCAATCTTTCTTAGTGTCATACATCCAGTCTGCCCGAAATATCACACAATTTCAGGTCACCGAAAGGCACTAAGTTCTAAGAGATATGAGTGCTCTCGACCCAGACAAACTGAAGATGTTCTCGTTCCTTCTGTTCACAAAACTAGAAGGAGCCGTTACCTCAGGAATGGTGCACTTGGGCGACCAACTTGGTTTGTATTCCGCTCTTGCTCAATCACCAACTGCAATGACCACCACGCAACTTGCACATGCAACGCATCTGAATGAACGTTGGGTACGTGAGTGGGCATACAACCAAGCATCTGCTCGATTGATTTCGGTAAACAACACGCCTTCAGAGATTCCCGAGATTGAAGACGACCAGTTCTTTCTCTCACCAGAACAAGTAGCAGTACTTGCCGACCCAAACAGTCCGGCATTTGGCATGGGCATGTTTCACCGTCTGCCACAAACCATGGCAGCACTCAATAAAATGCCAGAGAGTTTCCGCACTGGTGTTGGCCACGACTACGACAGTCACGGACCAGAAGGCGCAGTGGGTATTGAACGCAGTTTCGAACCCTGGACAAACGCAAACCTCATCGACACCGTGCTACCAGCTATCAACGGCATCAGTGAAACTCTCGCGAGTGGCGCAACAGTTGCCGACATTGGATGTGGTGCAGGAAGCGCAGTACTCCTCCTGGGCAGACACTTTCCAAAAAGTTCATTTGTTGGTTACGACATCAGCCAATACGCACTTGATCGCGCCGCAGACAAGCTCAACGCATCGGGTTTGAAAAACGTTTCCTTTCATGACCCACGCAACCAGCCCTTGCCTACGGACAACTCAATTGACTTCATCACCACATTTGACTGCATTCACGACATGACTCACCCAGCAGAAATGATGCACGCCATCCGCGCAGCACTTAAACCAACCGGCACTTGGCTACTCGTCGATATCAAAGCCCACGACACATTTGCGATGAACGCTCAGAAAAACCCTATGGCTTCGTTGATGTATGGCATCAGCGTGTTGTCGTGCATGTCCTCGGCTATGTCATCTCCAGATGGAGCTGGTCTTGGCACCCTTGGCTTTTCGGCCAATACCGCAGAAGCCATGGCCAAGGACGCGGGATTCAGTCACTTCGCACGTCTTGATGTGGATCATTCCATTAACGCGTTCTACGAAATTCGCCCGTAGTTACGCACTCAACTCGCCACTATTATGTGGTGACCAGCGTTCGTAGCTCAATGGATAGAGCATCTGACTTCGGATCAGAGGGTTGGCGGTTCGAGTCCGTCCGAGCGCGCTGAAAGTAAGACTCAGACTCTGAACTGTGAAGACGTCCAGGTACCGAGGTCGGTCCCCGTTGCCGAGACTGCCTTCACCGCAATCGTCCATATGCCCTTTTTCAGATTGGTGAACTGACTACGGACGACTCCAGCAGAGGTTGGCGCAAGCATTGACTTGCTAATGCTTCCACCACCAATTCGACTAGCCACTACTTGATACGTACGAACATCGGGGCTTGCAGAATTTCCTGGAGTTGAAACAGCAACAGTCATCCCTTTTGCACGCACACCAACGTGAACCTCGCATGCAAATGTCGCAGAAGGAAGTTGTGAAACTGCTGACTTGACGGATTGCACCAGTTGACCGCCAATCGATGCGGCAACACACTGAGACTGGCTTCCACTGGCCGGAACCGTGCCGCCTGTAGTGGCAATGGACATCGTTACTGTTGCAGTTGCCGTCTTCGCACCGTCGTTTGCAGTCACGGTAAACACCGTTGACGCCATGGCCGAAGTTGGAATTCCGTAGATAATTCCCTTCGTCGGGTGTAATACAAGACCAGATGGAAGGGCTGGTCTAACAGTGAATGCCTTACTCGCTGCTAATGAACTTGAAGCAAGTATGGCGGTGTCAACAATTGCTTTACCCACTTGTCCATTCACGGTCTGCACAGCAGGAGTTAACTTCAACGGGCCTTCAACAACAATACGGATCACTGAAAAACCATATTTTGCACCATCTGAAACCGTGATGATGTAGACACCTGAGCTCGCTGCATTAATCGGTGTTCCCGAAATAACACCAGTTGCAGTATTGATTGAAATGCCATCAGGCAGTTTTGGAGTGACCGAGAAATACTTTGTTCCCGTAATGAGTGGAGCCGACAGTGCCGTCGTTGCAGTAAGCGCTGTGCCCACTTTCCCACCTACTGATTGGGAAGCCGGAGTTACGGCAACATTTTGACTGGACACTTCAGCAACCGTGAGTGTCAGCGTTGCCATGGCCGAAGATGCGCCGTCGGAGGCAACAATTGAAAACGTCGTTGCTGCCAATGAGACCGTTGGCGTGCCACTGACTACACCTGTTGTTGAATTTAATGACAGTCCCGCAGGAAGTGCCGGCGTAATCGTGAAGGTTTTGGTACCAACAATTTCGGTTGACACGAATGCGGTCGTCGCCGTCATTGCCTCACCCACCGAAACCGTTGCGGTTTGCGTGGCCGGGGCAAGCGATGGGGCTGCGCCAACATAGCTGGTTGCTACAGGAAGAGTAACTACCAAAGATGTCAAACCAACCATTGCAATAACTCGAAGTAATTTCTTTCGCATATGACTCTCCTACCAATCAGGGGGTACAACTCAACTAGTCAGGACAGTATCTCACTTACGGTGTTGAATACTTGATGCACTCAGATATTTCTCTTGTATCGCATATCGCACAAGTCTTAGATTTTTTCTGAACGTCCATGGTTGCTCAGCGAGCAATACAGAATGAAGTCACAACTGGGCAACACTGCTATCAACTTGTTATCAGTTCAGATTGTTGGCGGTTCGAGTCCGTCCGAGCGCGCTGATTTGTTTAATTCCTTCAACGTGGTTCCCGATGGCACACTTTGCCGCACAACTCCACCAGGGAAAAATGCTTGAGTGTCAGAACGTTCATTAACTTCAGCCAATGCTCGTGCCAATTCTTCTGGAGTCCACGCTTCATGCGTTGTCCAATCTTGCTCGACACTGAACGATTTGTAGATCGCCACATCGGGGCCTTCTACTGCAAATACTCGACCCGTGAACCGACACAACGAACTTGCCAAATACACCACGAGTGGTGCAACGTGTTCAGGCGCGTGTCGATCAAAACCCTCAACTTTTGGCATCATTGCAAGCACTGTTGGTGATTCTTTTACCATCCGTGTTCGAGCGCAGGGCGCTACTGCATTTACACGCACACCAAGTCGAGCAAGTTCTTGTGCGTGGCTCATTGTGAGTGCGGCAACTGCCGACTTAGTTGCGCCATACACACCCCCACCTGCGGTCGGGTGTAAACCAACAGCAGAAGTTGTGTTGACAATCGCTCTGTGTGCATCAACCCCTACTTCATCCCAGTAAGCCGCAGCGAAGTGGCTTACTGCAAGCGTCCCTTTCAGGTGAACACCGATTTGTGAGTCAATGTCTTGTTCGGTGAGATCGACAAGCGATGAGGGCCGATTATTGCCAGCGTTGTTAACGACGATGTCAAGACGACCAAAATGCCGTGTCGCTGTGTCAATGATTGACTTTGCACCATTCCAGTCGGCGACGCTCGCAGTATTCGCCACAGCTTTCCCACCGCGCGAGATTATTTCCTCCACAACTACATCGGCAGAGTTTGACTGCATTCGTTCGCCGTCCACGCTTACGCCAAAATCATTGACAATGACTGCTGCACCGTTGAGGGCAAAAGAAATTGCATACTCACGACCCAGACCACTGGCCGCACCAGTAACGACCGCGACCTTGCCTTCAAAAAGTCTCATCAATTCAATACCGTAATCAAGAAATTGCGGTATTCGCTGTCCGCCAGCTTTCTCAGGACCCGTTCCAAAGCATGAATCATGCTTTGGTGCACTCGATTCGTACTGATTTCAGGGCTTCACACCACCTCAGCGAACCACAAGTCGTAGGTTTAACTCATGGTTATGGATCGTGGTGGACTAACGCCGAGGAAACATGCGGTTGTCATCGGCGCTGGCTTTGGCGGCTTGGCTTGTGCAAAAAAATTACGTAAGTCGCCTTCTTACTCGGTGACGCTCATTGACCGAAATCCCTATCAATTATTCTCGCCACTTCTTTACCAAGTATCGACAGCATCGCTACCAGAAGATGACATTGCATTTCCGGTTCGCACTGCGTATCGAGATGTGCAATTTGTGCGTGCAGAAGTGACAAACATTGATGCAACTAAAAATGAAATCATGCTGTCAAACGGTAAGACAATTTCCTACGATGATTTGATTCTTGCGGTTGGCTCAGAAGGCACAACATTTGGAATACCAGGTGTTGCGGAAAACGTGTTTCAAATGAAATCGGTCAGTGATGCCAGAGCGATCCGACATTCGTTGCTGAGTGCATATGAAAGTGTTGAAGACGGATTACTGCCTCTTGAGAGTCTTAACGTTGTGATTGTTGGTGGTGGCCCAACTGGTGTCGAGCTTGCTGGAGCCGTAAAGGAACTACAGCATGAAATTCGCCGTGAGTTTGAGCACATCGCCCCGAAAGCAACTGTGACACTGCTTGAAGCGGGTCCTCGATTATTGCCAACCTTTCATCCGAGCTCAAGTAATTACACTCTCAAAACCCTCACCAAAATGGGCGTGCATGTTCAAGTAGATGCCGCCGTTGTTGAGGCAACTCCCCGGTCGCTCATATTGAAAGATGGCAGTGAGATCGTCGCTGGTACCCGAATTTGGGCAGCGGGCGTTGTTGCACCCCCACACTGGAAATTCCTTGGTGAAACAGATCGTGGAAATCGAATCAAGGTCAATTCACATTTGCAAATCAGCGACTCAATTTGGATCGTTGGCGATGTAGCAAGTTTCCCCAACAGTGATGGCCGCCCACTTCCAATGGTTGCGCCAGTGGCAATTCAGCAAGGAAAACATGTCGCGCGCCAGATTCGGCGACGCGAGGCAAATACTTCTCTTGAGGTTTTCAAATATCGCGACAAGGGCCAAATGGCGACTATTGGTCGTCGCAAAGCCGTTGTTGAGATGCGTTCATGGCTGCGGTTTCAAGGTTCACTCGCCTGGCTGACATGGCTTGCACTTCATCTCGCATACCTATCAGGCGGTCGAAACCGAACAAGTATTTTTGCCGACTGGATCTGGAACTACATCGTCTGGACGCCACGCCGAACGATTATTGACTAATGGCTTCCGATTAGAGAGTTTGCTACTGCAATTCATAGTTGATTGAAGTGTTACAGTACCACTAGTGCCTCTCAACGCCGCTAATTTCTTTGCAGGTCGTCGGTTTATCGCACTTTGCAGTGGCGCCATGGTTCTCTATGTGTTTGGATGGATCACTAAATGGTCTTTTGATCCATCAGTTGCGTCGAACTTACGAACAGATTTTTTCTTTACAGCTCAGGCAGATGCCCTGCTTCGCGGTCGCCTTTGGGTTGACCCGAATTCATTTGCAGAAAGCATTTCTGGAGAATGTTTTTACATTGCAGATAAGTGCTACGGCTATTTTGGTTTGACGCCGAGCATCCTTCGTATCCCGATCTTGCTTGTGATCGGGCAAACCACCCAAAGTTTCGCATTTTTGATGATCCCAATTGCATCAGGTCTGGCTTTTGGTGCATCACTTGACTTGTGTCGACAGTTTGCGAAGCCGATTGCGCACCAACTTCGTGGTGTTGTGTTTATGTGTGTTGCAGCGTTAGCGCTTGGGCCTGGCAGCGTTCTTGTCCTCCTTGCCGACCCCTTCTTATATCAGGAAGCAATTGTTTGGTCTATTGCTGGGGTGATGCTGGCAGTCAATTGTTATTGGCGTTGGCTACACAGCGACAATAATCGCTATCTCTGGTTTTCTGTCTTTTTCTGCATCTTTGCAGCAGGCGCACGACCAACCACTGTTCTTGTCGGAGTCGTTCTTGGTGCTTCGTTACTCATTGCACACCGCAACTATTTGAGTTTGCGTTCTAATGTTGCAGTTGCGGCTTTAGGCTTCATCGTCTTGCCAGCACTCTTTTCGTTCGGCACACTTTTTGCAAAGTTTGGTCAACCTTCACCACCGCCCCGCGCATGGAATAACCCAACCAGTAATCCGGAGGGAGGAACGTTTCTGTGCGGTCAGATGTTTGAGACCCACCCGAAATTCATGCCCACTAATCTGTTTGCATATTTTCGCCCTGACGCAGTTCGCCTCTATAGAGAATGGCCAAATGTTCGCTTCAGATTCAACGGATGCAACGGATCCAATCGCCCAACATATCTTTGGCCACTAAAAGTTGGCGATATGCATGTGGAAAAAACCACAAGCCTTCCAAACACCATGCCAATCCCCTTGTTGGCTGCGGGAATTACATCATGGGTAGCAATTCGCCAACGGCGAACCACAGAACTAGCGCTCCTCATCGCCGTAGCAACTAGTGGCCTACTGGCGAGTTCCGCCGTGGGGATGGCATCACGATATTTAGGGGACTTTTACCCACTACTGGCAGTCGGAATGGCATTTTCGGCAACCATGCTTGGGTCAGCCAAACGAAAGTCAACTCTGGTTGCGTTGACCTGTGTCGTGCTGGTGCTCATCCCCTGGTCGCTACTTGCCAACGCAAGTCTCCTCACACGACATCGATGGCTGTAGAGATAATGAATAAGCATCAGGAATTCGCTTTATGTCTCTGAATGCCACACATTTCTTTGCAGGTCGCCGGTTCATTGCATTTTGCAGTGGCGCCATGGCTTTCTACATGTATGGATGGATCACAAAATGGTCGTTTGATCCATCGGTTACACCGAACATACAACCAGACTTTTTCTTCACAGCTCAGGCAGACGCGCTGCTTCGTGGACGCCTCTGGGTCGACCCGATTTCGATGGATTCAGTTAGCGAGTGCTTTTATTTTGCAGGTAAGTGCTACGGATATTTTGGTTTGACGCCAAGCATCCTTCGTATCCCGATCTTGCTCGTGATCGGGCCTACTACCCAAAGTTTCGCAGTTTTTATGATCCCAATTGCATCAGGTTTAGCATTAGGTGCATCACTTGACTTGTGCCGACAATTTGCGAAACCGATGACTCGGCAACTTCGTGGTGTTGTGTTCATGTGTATTGCAGCGTTAGCGCTTGGGCCTGGCAGTGTTCTTGTTATCCTTGCCGACCCTTGGTTGTATCAGGAAGCAATAGTTTGGTCGATTGCTGGGGTGATGCTTGCACTCAATTGTTATTGGCGCTGGCTCCACAGCGACAACAATCGCTATCTCGGGTTATCTGTCTTTTTCTGTATATTTGCAGCAGGTGCTCGACCAACCACTGTTTTTGTTGGAGTGGTGATCGGATTTTCGCTGTTTATCGCACACCGAAAACGTGTTAGCCTTCGCTCCAACATTGCTGTGGCAGCTTTAGGCTTCATCATCTTGCCAGCGCTCTTTTCTTTCGGCGCACTCTTCGTAAAGTTCGGCCAGCCTTCGCTACCAACAAACGCATACAGGAGCCCAACCGGAATCCAGGTTGAACGTTCTGGTTCCTGCGATCTCCCACTTGACAACCAGCCAAAATATATGCCAACGAATCTGTTTGCATATTTTCGCCCTGATGCTGTTCGACTTTATCGAGAATGGCCAAACGTTCGCTTCAGATTCAATATATGTGACGGACCGAACCACCCAACATATCTTTGGCCACTAAAAGTTGGCGATATGTATGTGGAAAAAACCACAAGCCTCACAAACACGATGCCAATCCCCTTGTTAGCTGCGGGAATTGCTTCGTTTGCAGCGATCCGCCAACGGCGAACCACAGAACTAGCGCTCCTCATCGCCGTCGCAACCAGTGGCCTGCTGTTGAGCTTGAGCTTTGCGATGACATCGCGTTATTTAGGGGACTTTTACCCACTACTAGCCACGGGAATGGCAATGTCAGCAACCATGCTCGGGTCAGCCAAACGAAAGTCAACCCTGGTTGCGTTGACCTGTGTAGTGCTGGTGCTCATCCCCTGGTCGCTACTCGCAAACGCAAGTCTCCTCACGCGATATCGATGGTTGTAGAGGAACTGATCAATTCAATTGATGGCGAGGTGCCAGATAACGGATATGCATGAGAGGGTGACGGCTCGACTAATCCCAGAACGCTGTATTCTGCAGTTATGACCTAATTCCCTTCGCGGCGCGAATTTTTCACTGCCACCGTTGCATCCATTGCATGGATGCTGACAGGTGGAAATGCCGATGCGGCAGCACCATCTATTTCTGTTGGCTCCCCGTGCAAAGTCGCTGGTCGAGAGCGAACAGTCAATGGAGTCACATTCGTTTGTCGGAAAGAGAAAGCAAAGCTGGTCTGGCGGCGGAAAAAGTTTCCAACGGTGAGCCAAGTGACCACCGAGCGCGTGCTGGAAACCAGCAACCTTGTAATTGGTGAAACAAAGATTGTCAATGTGCTCATCGCAGGTGGAGGTAGCACTGGTGTAGTACTTACGCGCACCGAATCCGGAATCACTGCTTTGCGCGTCAATTGTTCACATCAGGGATTCCCTGTAACTCGAGTCAAGAACGTTCTTGAATGTGACTTACACGGCTCTCAGTTCGACCCTGCGCCTGGCGCTGCCATTCTTGGACCTGCAGTTAACCCACTACTCCGATACGAAGCGTCGGAATCAAACGGTGGAATTTACGTCACGATTCGACCCAACTGATCGGTTAACGCGAAAAACGAAGTAGAAACTCCAATAATCCGGAAGGCTCTGCAGAAATGCCCGAAACACTTGGATCGGGTATCTGCCAGTCTGCAAAGACAATTTCAATTTTTCCATTGATCTCAATCAGACCGTCAATAAGTCGTGCCACTATTTCAACATTGACATCTTTTGTCACTCCACGCAGTGTGAGCTTTCCTGCTGCAGACACAGGGAACTCTGCTCCCGATACCGCCTCGGGTGTAAGCGCTATCGGAGATGTCAGAGTGAAAACCGATACTGGGAATGATGCGGTGTCAAGAATCCGACCATTTACTTGTCGATCCCTGCGATCGCTGTCGCTCATCAATGTTGCCATCGCTACTTTGAACTCCGCGCTCACCACTGAGTTTTCTGAAATCGTCAACGATCCATCAATTTCACTTGTTTGCCCAACACCTTCGGTGCTTTGACCAAACAAAATTTCCTTGACTCGATAACCAACTACCGAATCTGGCCCCAACAACGATTCGCCTTCCAATTCGTTTTCATTGTTGTTTACTGAAGTATCCACAGGCAACGAAGTGCTTACTGGCTCCAGGCTCAAGACATCGGGGGCATCGTCCTTGATCACATTGATATAGACCCACGGCACACCAACAATCCCTACCAAAACCACTAATAGCCCAACTACTCCACGAAACATCCAAAGCTTCACTGTTTGATTCATAACAAGCGAGTTAGATCAAAAATCTGAGATTCGCCATGCAGAGATGCACCTCATTCGCATCTCTGCCAATCAAATGATCGAGGGGTCTGCAGTTGCTATACAACCGTTACATTGCGCGTGTGCCATCCAGTGGCACCGTCCGGATCCACACGTCGCACTTCCTCCGTTTGGGTGTAGCCGCTTTTGTCAGTCGTACGAACTTGAATCGTGTGCTCGCCCACCGTTGCGTCCCAGTCAAAAATCCATTGCCGCCACGCATCATCGGAAAGGTCTATTCCTAAATCGCAGGTATTCCATGCACCGCGGTCTATCCGTATCTCAACCCGTTGGACCCCGGTGTGTTGCGCCCAAGCAACACCCGCGAGACGAAACTTACCTGCCGAGATTGATTCACCCTGTCTTGGTACATCAATGCGTGACTGAGTTTTGATTGGTGCATCTCTCGACCAACCGCGTGGAATCCAATAACCCTGCTCCGCCGACCATGTGGTGATGTGTATTTCGGATAACCATTTTGTTGCTGATACATACCCATACAGTCCGGGAACAACAAGTCGAGCGGGATACCCATGCATCAATGGCAATGATTTTCCATTCATTCCGATTGCAATGAGCGCATCACGACCATCCATTGCGGCTGATACGGGGAAACCTGATGTCCAGCCATCCAAGCTGGTGCTGAAAACTTGTTCAGCATTTCTTTTGATACCGCAAGATTCCAATACATCTTTTAGCAACACACCACGCCACACCGCGTTCCCGATTAACGGGCCACCAACTTGATTCGAGACACAACAAAGAGTGATAATTCGTTCTACTTGTGGAAGCGCCAAGAGGTCATCCATGGAAAAACGCTTTTCGCGCTCAACGAGCCCGTGAATCCTGAGTTTCCAATTTGCTAGATCAACTCGTGGAAACGACAGTGCCGTATCAATCCGATAAAATCTTTCATTGGGTGTGATGTATGGATCGGTGGGATGAAAATCAGACTGCGGAATGACAGCTACGTTGCCCGATGTGAGCGGTGGCAGAGGAATATTTGTCAGATCCTGAATCTGCTGTAACTCTGATTGTTCGCGGCTTCGCGAAAACAGAAGTCCACCTCCACTGAGAGCGCCAAGAGTTCCCACTGTGCGAATGAACCTTCTACGGTCCCAACCAAGTGGCACACGAGACTGCTGCGGCATACGCGACATTCTCCGTTGCATAGTGAGGTGGCTATGAAGACGGTTGGCGGCGAACAGACCTGCAACTACCCCACATAAAGGGGCAACGCTTGACATTACGCCGGTTCCAACATGTTCAAGTGCCGACACCGCTCCAAGAATGCCAAAACCAACGATGCCCGCCTGAAGAGGAGCAAGCCGTTTGCGACTAAGCAATCCCAACACCACAGAGGCAGTGAGAAGCACTGCAAGCATTCCTACTTGTAGTGCAATCTTATTTTTGGTCCCAAAAGTCTGGATCGCGAGTTCTTTCAGCCACAACGGAGTTCGATCAATGAACGAACTTCCCACGAGATCAAGCGAAGTCCGAGATTTGCCAAGCGCACTCACAACGGTGCCAACTGATACCGCAAATAGCCCACTGGAAAGCCCAACGACACCACCGATCCAACGCGGTATTGGTGCGATTACTCCCCCGCGTGGCGCAAGTGGATCGGTTTCACCGAACTCTGGATAAGTGTCCATGATCAGTGCTTACCGTAGCCATCAAGATTGGCGCGAGCCGGTTTACACGCCCAATGCATATACCCGTGAGGGATACCCCTAGATGTACTCAAGTATTTTCATGTCTCTCCGATACATAGGCATCAAATGACAATCGTTTGATAATCGGGCTTTTCACACAGATCAGCTCATTTAGCAAAGGAGAAAATCATGAAACGCATCGCAATCAAAACAATCAGTCGAATTCACATGCTTCAAGACACCAAGGATCAAGGTGGCGTAGCCGCTGAATACGGTGTTTTGCTGGCTGGAATTGTTGGAGTCGTAGCTGTTGCTGCTGCCACGTTGGGCAGTCGCATCGGTGGCCTTTTCGACACGATTCTTCCTTAATTATGAAATGCCCGGACGTCAATCGACGCTTCGAGCATGATCAAGACGACCAAGGAGTGGCAGCAGTGGAGTTTTCTCTCATTCTGCCCCTCCTGGTCGTTTTGTTATTCGTCATTGTTAATAGCGGACTGATTTACCTCAATCAATTGCAATTGCAATCAACTGCCAGGAACGCGGCACGAATTGCTTCCGTTGATCCAACACAAGCGTGTGCAAACGCGCTGGATGAACTATCGACAAAGAACATCAGCAACCCGCAATGTGATCTTGTTGAAAACTGTTCATCAAAGACAGCTGAAATACAGCTATCTGCATTTCAGCAAATTTCAATTCCATTCCTCGGAGAAAGGTCGGTACACCTAAATGCTAACTCAACATTTCTTTGCTCTCCGTAAGCAGAACCAATCCAATGCGCAACATGATCGTGGGTCAATTGCGCTCATTACCGCTGTCGCATTCTTGCCACTCTCACTTTCGTTTGCTGTTGTGGCAGATGGGGGTCGCATCTGGTCCCAGAAAACTTCAATTCAAAATGAAGTTGAAGCATCAGCGCTTGCCGTTGCTCAAAAATGGACGACTAACCGCACGGTGTGCAATACATCCGAACTCTCGCTAACGCCAAACACCAGCAGCGAAACAGTCAGTTGTGCGGTAATACCTCGAACCAATGGCGTCATCGCAACAGTCTCAGCATCTAGCTCAGTTGACCTTTACTTTGCCCAACTTTTTGGTCGCGACACTTCAAGCATTGCTTCCACTGCATCAGTACGTGTTGGTCCAACGTCACGAGGAGTCAATGTTCTTCCCATCGCAATTAGCAAAGACAATTCATCACTCCTGAGTTGGATCAAAACCGGAATGACCTCTACACAGGTCTACAAGATCAGTATTCAATCCGACGATGACGATTGCAGCGAAAGCGCCCCTGGGAACTGGGCTCTCCTCGATCTCAACGGCGGTTCCAACTCAACAAGTGAAACGCAGGCATGGATAGCAAATGGATATCCAGGAGTAATCAGCTCCGGAGAATCTGTTAACGGCAAACCTGGCATTCCATCTCCTGGTCTCAAGTTTGACAGTCTTATTGGCAAGTCTGCACTGCTTCCAGTATTCAAGAGCTTGAAACTCTCTGGTTCAAATGCAAGGTATGAAATCGCAGGATTTGTGAAGGTAAAAATTACTGCAATCAGGTTGCATGGCGATTCCGAATATCGACATATGAAAGTAGTTTTTCAAAAGGATTCAATTCCCGGAGACCCTGGTTCAACGAGTACGCAGAATTTTGGACTCACCTCCTGGTCCGTCTGTTCATTTGACGGCAACGGAGACTGCTCGTGAAGATCAGCAGGAAGATTAAGAGATTCATTCCAGCGACGGCAATTTTCTTGCTCGTCACCTTAGGACTGCTTCAGTTGATTCCAAATGAACAGAATGCCGTGGTTGCTACCGAATTGACTCCCACAGTTGTATTCACACAGATCGCTACTGCTGGAACAAATAGTTCAGATCTACGGGCTCAAATTGAAATCCGAATGCTGGAGCCGCAGTCTCGCGCAAGTGGATCACTCTCTTCATTTGACGAAATACCAGAGGGCGTATTGGTTTCGGACCACGTTGAAGGACAACAGCTATTGATCAGTTCAATTGCAGCAAACGCCGTAGAGGGTCTCGGAGCTGGATTCGTCGCAATTTCTGTCGCCATGGATAGCCAACGTTGGCTTGGACCTTTGCTCTCTACGGGCACAACGGTTGACGTGTATGAAATTGTTGGAGACGTGTCAACTCGAATTGCTCAGAACGCTGTAATTCTCAACGAGCCATCAACAGATGACCCCGCTTCAAACGATCAGCAAATTGTCTCACTAGCAGTCCCAGGAACATCACTTAATCAAGTACTCGTCGCCGCGAATGAAAACCGCTTGTGGCTAGTAGGAGTTGGAAAGTAGTCATGAACATTTTACAAAAGTCACCGGTCATTGCAGTTGTATCTCCAAAAGGTGGAAATGGAAAGAGCACCGTTTCTGCGAGTTTGGCAGTCGCCATTGCCCGACATAGACCTGCATTCTTGATTGACTTAGATATTCATTTCGGCGATGTTGAATATGCATTGAGGTTTCAACCTGCACATCGACTCAATGACGCTGTCAATCGACTTGCTTCAAATCGACAGGCCGATATCGCATCGCTTCTCACTTCGCATCCAACTGGAGTTGATGCCCTCTGTGCCCCAAACAGTCCTATTGAAGCAGACCGCTTAAGCACCCAAGATGTTTTCAATGTGGTGGACAACCTCATTGCTATCGGACGCCCTCTGATTTTGGACACAGCAAGCGGAATCAGCGATTTTGCACTTGGCGCATTAGACCGTGCCACGCACATACTGCTTGTCAGCGGAACGGACGTTCCTTCGGTGCAAGCTGGACGCAAACTTCTTGAGACTATGAAGCAGCTGGAAATGCCGATGGATCGGATTCAGCTCGTCGTCAATCGCTCCACCACACAAATTGGCCTGTCAGTTAAAGATGTGGAGAAAGTGCTTGGACTTCCCGCATCGCTTGAAATTCCGGAACATCAAAGTGTTGCCGCAGCAATGAACCAAGGCTCTCCAGTTACCGAGTCTTCGCCTAATGGTTCAATTGCGAAGTCTTTTTATAACTTTTCAGAGTCAATTTTAGGAATAAAGGAGTCTGCGCAACGTAAGCGCCTGCTTATTGGGAACAGAGCATGAGTCTTGCAACTCGCGCCGACAGAGTTGCATCAACCGGAACAAAACCTCAGTTAGTCGATAACCGTTCCATTGGGTACGAGCCACCACCAAAAGAATCCGTTCTCATCGTCGTTGACACAGTACGCGAGCGCCTTTCTGAAGTTCCAGAACGCGTGTCGATGAATGACGAACAGTTACGTGCATTAGTGGAAAGCCACATAAACACAGTGATGTCCCAGTCAACCGAAATTCACAGTCGCGAGGACAGTGCTCGCATCCGTGCATCAGCCTTGGACGAATTGTTGGGTTTTGGACCACTTCAAGATCTTTTGAATGACGCAAACATCTCAGAGATCATGGTGAACGGCCTTGAGAAAATATTCGTCGAAACCAAAGGCACTATCCAAATCTCTAATCGCAAGTTTGATTCAATTGAACAGCTCATCAGAGTGATTGACCGTATGGTACGCACATCTGGAAGAAGAGTCGATCAATCATCTCCAATCGTTGATGCACGACTTCCCGATGGGTCGCGATTGAACGTCGTCTTGCCGCCATTGGCAATTGATGGACCATCAATAACGATTCGAAAATTTACATCCGACAAATTGGCGCTCACAAACCTTGTGGAACAAGGCTCAATATCAGCTGATGCTGCGGTGTTCATGCAACAAGCAGTCTCAAAAAAAGCGAACATCCTGGTAAGCGGTGGAACCGGAACTGGAAAAACCACAATTCTCAATATCTTGTCTTCATGCATTGCTCGCCACGAGCGAGTCATCACGGTTGAAGATGCAGTCGAACTTACGTTGGACCTTCCAAATCTGATCCGACTTGAAACACGGCCTGCTAATTCCGAAGGATCTGGTGAAGTATCTATTCGGGACCTCGTTAAGAACTCCCTCCGAATGCGGCCAGATCGAATCATTGTTGGAGAAGTCCGCGGAGCCGAAGCGTTAGACATGCTCCAGGCGATGAATACCGGTCACGAAGGTTCCCTCTCAACATTGCACGCCAACACCTCTCGAGATGCGCTTCGCCGCCTTGAAACCATGGTACTGCTCGGTGGAGTCGACCTCCCCTTGCGCGCAATTCGGGAACAGATCGCATCTGCCGTCGACATCATTGTTCAACTCACTCGAGACGCAACCGGAAAGCGATTTGTCTCATCAATTACTGAGATTGTTGGCATGGAAGGTGATGTTGTATCAACAGCAGAACTATTTCATCGAGGCTCGGGGGGAGCTAACTCCCCACTCATCTCAACAGGAATCTCCTCACGCAAGTTTGCTGGCGGAGATCAATGAACATCACCACCTCATTGGCATTTGGTGCAGCGGCATTCATCTTGGTGCACGAGATCGAACGTGCTCGTAATCGAGCTCAGGCCATCACTATTGTTCGACAACAAGTTGGTATCGCCCAATTGAACAAGGTCAGCCGCCTACACCTACTTACCTCCACGAAATCCAAACTCATCGCTGCGGGAGTAGTTCTCTCGCTCATTACCGCGATATTCGTTGGACCTCTGGGTTACTTCGTTGGGTTTGCCCCCTGGTTTATCTGGCGATCTATTGCAAAAAAAGCCCGTCGCAAACGCGCCGATCAACTTGTCAATCAACTCTCTCCAGCCCTTGAGCAGATGATTGGCCATCTAGCAATTGGTAGCAACGTTAATGCCGCACTCTCAGAGGTTTCAGAGAACTGCGCAGACCCACTTGGCGGATTACTTCGGGAAGTTTTGGCACAGGTGCGATTGGGGGATTCACTAGATGAGGTTCTCCAAACCATTTCAGACCGCGAGAACGATCGCCACCTCGGAGTTGTTGCATCGGCCATCGGTTTGCATAGCCGACACGGAGGCTCATTGGTTGAAATTCTTGGCACCGTTGCTGAAACCATTGAAGAGGAAGATCGCTTGCGACGCGACATTCAAAGCATTACAGCGGACGGCAGGATCAGTGCACAAGTGCTTCTTGCAATGCCCATCATTATGTTTGTCGTCATTTCAGTTCTGAGCCCCGGATATACAACTCCACTCTTCAATAGTTCTCTCGGTCAAATGCTTTCAATTAGTGGCATTGTGCTCGGGACAGTTGGTTGGATGTGGCTCCGATCTCTGAGCACACCAAAGGTAATCGCATAATGCTTTCCACATTTGCATTTGCCTCGGCGGCAGCGATCCTCTTCCACAACATTCCTTCGTCTTGGAAAATGAAGTATCGATACTCGATGAGCACCAATCGGCGCGCAAAGCTTCGCGAAGCAATTGGGCTTGTACACGGAAACGAAGATGGCCTGGCACGTGTTGCGAAGAATCAACTCATTTCAGCATCCGTTGCTGCAGCAATCATGTTTTTCGTTATTGCTCCAGAATTGACTGCAACGAATGCTCTTGCAGGATGTTTGTTCATTGCGGCCGGTTGGCAAACCCCGCTTATCCTGTCTCGTTCAAAAGAAAAACGACGCCGAGCAGAGATTGAACTTGAACTGAGCGACGCGCTCGGAGCATTAGTCATGGGAGTTGAGGCAGGACTTACCCTTGAGGTCGTTATGAATATGTATGCCTCCAAAAGATCTACATTTCTCGCCAATGAGTTTTCACACGTACTTGATCGAATTGGAGTGGGTGTTCCACGTTCAACAGCACTAAACGAAATGCGCGATCGAACCCCAACAACTGGTGTTTCGATGTTCGTTGCTGCAGTTATCCAAAACCAGAAACTTGGCACACCCCTAGCCCGTGTCTTACGCCAACAAGGAGAAACTGCACGTCGCCGTCGCAGACAGGCAGTTGAGGAACACGCGGCGAAATTGTCGTTAAAGATGATTTTTCCGACCGTATTTTGCATCCTCCCTACGATCATTGTTGTAATTGTTGGGCCAGCAATCGTTCGGCTTGTTGAAGCACTTCCAAAATGACGTGGATAGCTCTCGTTGCAGCAACCCTTACCGGTATGTGGTTGTGGAATCAGTTGCCTAGGTACACCAATGTCGCACTACGAAAATTGCTCCCTACGTGGTTTATCAGCGCAGCCGTATTTGCATGTGCACTCACAATTTCAACTAATCGAGTCAGCCACCCACCAGCGATTTGGGCAATTTGGTGCGTCGTTGCACTGACTGTTGGCGCCCTTTTTGCAATTGACATTTTCGAACGAAGACTTCCCCGTCAAATCAGTCTTCCGTGCTTCGTAGTAACAGTTTTGGGGCTAATCGCAACGACAAGTCATTCTCCGATTGGGCGCTGGGGACCAATTACCGGTGCAGTCCTCTTCACCTCTTGCATCTATTTCTTGCATCGAGTTTCTCGCCGATCCCTCGGCGTCGGCGACGTGCTTGTTTCACCTCTGCTTGGATGCATAATCGGCTGGTTCAACCCATGGCTTATTGGATCAAGCCTGGTTTTCGCTTCACTGTCTGGCGGAATCTACGCAGTGTTCCTTCTCGTGCGTGGAACAAAACGAGGCGACTTCTTTGCCTATGGTCCGTTCCTTTTTTTAGGAACTGCCCTCGCAATCATCTCGCCACTGTGATTTACCAAGACTCCTTGTGAGAGTTAGAGCTGCAGGCTCTTTATCTGCAAGAACTCCTCAAAGCCGTACTCACCCAATTCGCGTCCAATTCCTGACTGCTTGTAACCACCAAATGGCGCATTGGGGTTAAAGGCTCCACCATTGACCTCCACCTGACCGGTTCGCATGCGCTTGGCAATGGCAATGGCCTTGTCTTTGTCGGCCGAGAACACTGCACCCGCTAGTCCGTATGGCGAATCATTTGCAATCGCCACCGCATCGTCTTCGGTGTCGTATGGAATCATGACCAACACTGGTCCGAAGATTTCCTCCTGAGCAATGGTCATCGAGTTGTTTACTTCCGAGAACACGGTTGGCTTAACGTAGTAACCATTGGTCAAACCTTCAGGAGCACCAGGGCCACCAAAGATCAACTTCGCTCCTTCGTCTATGCCCTTGTTAATGTAGGACTGCACGCGATCACGTTGAGCAGCCGATGCCAATGGCCCAAGGTTTGATCCTTCAGCAAAAGGATCGCCCACTTTCATTCCACCCGCCGCGGTGACTACTGCTTTTTCGGCTTCGGCAAGTCGTGCTCGCGGCACCAACATGCGTGTGAGGGCTGAACATGTTTGGCCGCTATTCAGAAACGCCTTGCCAACTCCGCCCATTACCGCTTTAGTGAATGTTGCATCATCTAAATCAGCACAAATAATGTTCGCACTCTTTCCACCAAGTTCAAGTGCAATTTTCTTAATTGTCTCGGCACCAACTTGTGCAACGCGCTTACCTGCTCGTGTTGAACCAGTGAACGAAACCATGTCAATGTCAGCACTTGCCGCAATCGCCTCTCCAACTACCGGACCAGTTCCCGTAACCAGGTTAAACACACCTTTCGGCAGTCCTGCTTCGTGAATAATTTCCGCCAACATGAATGCATCAACAGGTGCTACTTCACTTGGCTTCAATACCACTGTGCAACCTGCAGCCATCGCAAATGCAACCTTTGCGGCAATTTGATGCAACGGGTAATTCCAAGGAGTAATACAGCCCACGACGCCTACTGGTTCGCGCACCACACTTGAACTTCCAATTTGGCGCGAGTACTCAAAAGACTGAGCAACTGCAGCAGCTTGTTTGAAGGAGTTGATTGGTAGACCAACCTGAATCATGTTTGAGAAAGGTTTGTTCATTCCGGTTTCACGGGAAATGACCGAACCAATTTCGTCCATGCGAGCCGCCAATGCATCACCAATCTTGTTCATATATTCAGCGCGATCTGCAGGAGTTAACGAACTCCAAGATTCAAATGCAGCCTTTGCCGCTGCAGCCGCCTTCTCTACATCATCTGCCGTGCCTTCAGGAATGGTTGCCATAACTTGTTCGTTAGTTGAGTCAAAAACCGATATGGAACCTGTGCCAGTTGAAGCAACCCACTGACCGTTGATATACACCTGCGAGTAATTGGTCATGTCAAACCTTTCGTTGAAGATAGGTACAAAATACACGCTTTCCCGGCCAGTTTGGCAGTCAGAAACGGTTCCCACTTTCAGGCGCTCGTTGGATATCTCGTAGTGTTTGGCAGAGACGACAAAGGAGCATCCAATGAGTCGAGCCGCGCACACCATTCCCTCCACACACACGGGAAGCCTTCCCCGCCCTGATGATTTGATCCAGATCATGTGGGCAGTTGGCGACGGCATACCCGTGGACGCCAAAGCACTCGACCAGCGCGTTTGCAGCGCGATAGACGAAGTAGTGCGCAAGCAGGTTGAAGCCGGAGTGACGATTATTAACGACGGTGAAATGTCAAAGCCATCGTACGCAACTTATGTAAAAGATCGATTGTCTGGTTTCACTGGCGAATCCGTGCAGTCGTATTTCTTTGAAGACCTTGTGGACTTCCCGCGCAGCGCCGAGGCCGTTGCAGGAAACCCTGGAAGACGTAAGCGAAGCGCGCCTGCGTGCACATCACCGATTGACGTGATTGACAAAGACGCCGCAGTCAAAGACATGACCGAACTGCGTCGTGCAGCAACTGCAAATAAGCATCAAGATATTTTTACGAGCGCTGCATCACCTGGAGTTGTTTCGCTGTTTTTCGGCAACGAGTACTACAAGACTCGCGAAGAATACGTATATGCAATTGCTGAAGCAATGCGTTTTGAGTATGAAGCAATCGCAGCGGCAGGTGCCGTAGTACAGGTGGACTGCCCCGACTTAGCAATGGGTCGTCACAGCGCATATGCAAAACAGACCAAAGAAGAGTTTCGCGCCACCATTCGCACCAACATTGAGGCATTGAACCACGCTGTACGCAACATTCCTGCTGAACAACTGCGCATGCATTTGTGTTGGGGCAACTACCCCGGCCCACACCACCACGACATTTCTATTGCCGACATCATTGACATTGTGTGGACAGCAAAGCCACAAACCGTGTTGTTCGAGGGCGCGAATCCGCGCCACTCTCACGAATGGGCAGTGATGAAAGAACTTGGTGTTCCGAAAGACAAGTTCATTTGTCCAGGCGTAATCGAACCGCAATCCAATTACATTGAACACCCAGAAGTTGTCGCACAACGCTTAGAGCGTTGGGGTGAAGTAGTTGAACCAGATCGTTTGCTTGCCGGTGTTGACTGTGGCTTCTCGGTCCACGTTGGTACCACCACCATCGACCCTGACGTGGTGTTTGCAAAACTTGGTTCGCTTGCGCAAGGCTCAGAGCTTGCTGCCAAGCGTTTGTTTAAGTAATTCAGAAAACACAAAAGCCCGACCCAGTTTTCACTGAGCCGGGCTTTTGCTAATTCTTTCCGCTTATGCGGGGATGACTAGTTGTCGTCCTTTGGCTGATAGAGCATTCCGATCATGCCACCATAAACAAGGTGCCATACCAAGATGCCGAATGGAAGTTTCCAACCATCTGGGCCGTCGAACAAGAAGAGGCCATAGCCCTGCTCGGCAACGTATGCGTAAGGAACAAGCACACCAGCACTAATGATGGTCATGATGATTCCGTAGATAAGTCCCTTAGCAACGTGACCCTTCACTGGAATTTGCTTATGAGCAAAAATGCCGAACAACATCGCAAACACGATTCCGTTTACGAAGTGAAGTGCCTGTCCTGAGAAGAACAACCAACCAGCATTCGTACCAGCGATGGTGAAGTCTGCGTTGAAGTAGCTACCCCAGCTTGGGCCATTGATACCGAGTGCCAAAGCACCGTTGTACATTGGCCAAGGAAGCGTCGGAAGACCGAACGCTGGAAACACGTAACCGAAGTACGTGCCGAGTTGGGTTGCAATCAAACCAATGACGGCAAGGCCGCCTACTGGATGACTCTCAACCCATTTGTGCCAACGCTGTGAGGCGCTAGGCGCAAGTGAATTACCCATAATGAATTACCCCCAATATGTTCATGTCGGCGATTTGTCCGACTAACGGACAAATTACCATAGAGCGGACTCGCAGTTGAGCAATCCACTCATGAGGGATACCCGAATGAATTCGGGCTATTTGGGTGGTTGGTAGTCGATATTGCGGTCGACATTCATATACACGTCAATGCCAATTGGGTCGGTCTGCTCTTCCACCAGGTGGCCCAACAAACCCGCACAACGCGCAAGCAGTGCTACCCCGCGCATCACGCCCATTGGGATGCCAGCGTCGGCCAGCACTGCACCACAGACTCCTGCGCCATTCAAAGGAAGCGTTTTGCCCAGCACTTGTGAGTGCACGCGTCCAATTGCTTCGAACAGCGACAGGTGCGAACCAAACAATCCCTGCTCGCGGGCCATCGCCATCAGTACAGGCGTGCGCGGGTCACCCTGCTTGTGCACCGGGTGACCAAGACCTGGAACAAACTTGCCAATGTCACGCTGCTTTTGCACGGCGTTCAATGCAGCGGCGTCCCAACCATCTTGAGTAGTCGGCGCATCGCCAATTTCCTTCAACTCGCGAGCAAGAAAATGCGCACAGTCTTCGGTGACGCCCAAGAATCGCGATCCACCACCAAGCAATCCCGCAGCAAGTGCACCTTGCAGCGAATCTGGTGCGCTTGCATAGGTGAGTCGCGCCGCAATTGCAGTTGGCGTAAAGCCATGATCGGCAAGTGATGCAAGCACAGCCTCAAACATGACCAACTGTCCTGGCGTCGGGCGACGCTTGGTGATCAAGTAGTACGACAATTCACCGAAGGAATACTTGCCAAGAATTTCAGTTGCCAGATCGTGGCCCAATAACGTGATGCTGTCTGCATCTGAAGTTCCGAGACCAGTTTTGTAAGTTTGTTTTGTCGTCATCATTACCCCTTTGTAGAAAGCCAGTTGCGAATCTCAGCGGTGTGCTCACCAAGGTGCGGCGGCGGCATTGTGTAATTCAATTCTCCATTGCTAAACGTAATTGGGTTACGCACCAAGTCTGCTTGACGGTCGCCCTCACCAACCGAAACACGCGGGCGAAGACCAAGCTTTTCGGCAAGTTCAACACCATCTCCAATGGAGTTGATTGGCCCACATGGCACACCGACATCGTTCAACGCGTAGAACAAATCATCTGAATTCCATTTGGCAAGTTGTTCCAACAGCATTGGACGTAGTTCTTCACGATTCTTTGTTCGGTCAGCATTGATTTTGAATCGTGGATCATCAGCCACATGCTCAATACCCAGCACTTTGGCCAACGCGCGAAATTGCTTGTCGTTACCCGCAGCAATAATGAGATCGCGGTCTTTCGTCGGCAACGCTTCATACGGGAACAAACTTGGATGCGCATTGCCCATGCGGAATGGAACTACGTCGGCAAGTGTGTACGCAGCGGTTTGATTCACCAAGCCCGACATGGCCGACGACAGCAGGTTCACTTCTACGTGTTGACCTTTTCCAGTTTTGTTTTTCTCGTTCAATGCGGCGAGCACACCAATGGTTCCGTGCAACCCAGCCATCACATCGAACACTGAAATACCCGCACGATACGGAGGACCATCTGGTTCACCTGTCAGGCTCATCAGCCCAGAGACTGCCTGCACGATTAGGTCGTACCCAGGAAGTTTTGCGCCTTTATCTGTGCCAAACCCCGAGATGGACAAGTACACGAGGCCTGGGTTGGACTTCGATGTCGCCTCGTAGTCCAATCCAAACTTCTTCAGGCCACCCACTTTGAAGTTCTCAACGCAGATATCGGCTCGTTGTACCAACTCGCGGGCCAATACGAGGTCTTCTTCTTTTCCGAAATCGAGAACGACGGACTTCTTATTGCGATTGATCGACATGTAATAAGTTGCGACGTCGCCTTTTGTTGGTGGCACCCAGGTACGGGTGTCATCGCCTGCCGGACTTTCCACTTTGATCACGGTGGCACCCATATCCGCCAACAGCATGGTGCAATACGGACCGGCGAGCACGCGGGAAAGGTCGGCCACCAAGAGACCCTCTAGTGGTCTTGCCGTGCCATTAGTTGTTGACATGAATAAAGGGCCTTTCTTGTTGAACCAATTGTTTGTGCCACAGTTGAGGCGGAGAAACTTGCATGAGACCAAAGCCAAATGAACCAGATTTTGTCGAAGCACTTGCGCGCGGCTTAAAGGTCATCAGCGCATTTTCACTTTCACACTTGGCGTTGTCGGTTAGCGATGTTGCTGCCGCAACAAAGCTTGCGCGCCCTACTACTCGCCGATTACTGCTTACTCTTGAATCACTGGGGTATGTGCGTGTGGTCAATGGCATGTACATGCTTACGCCAAAAGTTTTAGAACTTGGAACTGCATACATCAGCGCACAAGGCATGTGGGATATCGCACGCCCCCACTTAGAGGCTCTTGTTGAACAGACAAAGGAATCAAGCTCTATGTCACAACTTGTTGGCAGCGACATTGTGTACACAGCGCGCGTTCCAGTTCCAAAGATCATTGGTATGTCAGTGCACATTGGGACTCGGTTCCCTGCGTATGCAACCAGCATGGGGCGTGTGCTTCTTTCAGATTTGTCTGTAAAAGAACTTGATGCCGTCCTAAAAGTTCCTTCGGAGTCTGGCGTCGTACCGCGGCTGAAGTTTGCTCGTAAAGAATTAGACGAATCAATCATCGAGATCCGCAAGCGCGGATGGGCGCTTTCCGATGAACAACTGTCGTTTGGCATTCGCTCCATTGCTGCACCAGTAAGCGATGCATCCGGTCGCACCATTGCCGCCGTCAACGTGACTGTAAATGCCGCAGAGACGTCCATTGCAGTATTGAAGAAAGACCATTTGCCACTATTGATTTCTACCGCTGCGGCGATCACTTCAGACTTTGCAAGCATGGCGTTATTGCCGACTACTCGGCCGCTGGCCCCTTGATCCACCACTAACCCCCAACCACTGCAAGGTGGGTTTCAAGAATAAAATCTGCTGATTGCTTTGGCGCCGAGAAAAATGGTGAGTGATCACAATCCATTTCAATTGAAAAGTCGGCCCACGCGGCGCGCATCCGCTGTTGTTCAATCTTGACAGCACGATCGTCGGTGCATACGAGATAACTACTCTTCATGCTTTTCCATGCAGGGTCTTTAATTGGCACGGAAGGAATTTCACTCTTCATGGACCGTCGATTGTTCATTGCATATTGGGACAAACTATGTGGACTCCTGTTAAAGAGAAAAGCATCGGCGCCATCGGTCAACGACATCGTTCCATCTTCAGCGAACTCGAAGCATGACCGAAATTCGGGATTACCCCAGTCTTTGTTTAATTCCGATTGCGATTCACCAATTGCCGGCATACGTGCAGCAATATGCACAATGTGTTGTGCACCATGGCCACCAACTGCAGCAGTAATGCCGGTGTAGCTATGGCACACCACCGTTACAGGTCCAATCTTGGATGCTTCTGCAATTGCAGTGCGAAGCACATCGGCATCTTCCCCCAACGATGTAAGTGGAAGTTCAATAGCAGTTACATCTACATCATGAGTATTTAGACGCTCGATTACTGGCACCCAAGTCCATGAAGAGAAGAACGAACCATGGACAAGAACGATCGACGACTCAGCCATGTTGCAGGGGGTGCTTCCGTTCTAGCGGTAGGTGTTGTTGCTGGTGTGATCGCCTGCAAGCCAACGCTTCAGCGTTTCGTGCGCATCATCCTTGCGAGCAGCATTGATCTTTTCGGCACCAGGTGCATCTGCAGTGAACTCCAACAACATGCCGTTCGGATCTTCGGTGTATAGCGAACGGCAGTAACCGTGCTCCAACACGTAAGTTCCCTCTGGCTTCCACTGTGCCTTTTGGAGGCGGTCAAAGATTTCGTCTTGTGACTTTGCAGAAACGTTCAATGCAATGTGACGAAATGGCGATGGTGTGAGTTGTGGGTCAAACAAGTCTTGATCGGACTTGTTTGCAAACTGGAAGAAGGCAAGTGCACTACCATCTGGCATACCGAAGAAGCAATGGCAATACACACGCTCTGCGCCAAATAGCTCGTCGGTCTCAGACCACGTTGCAACGAGTGGAAGTCCGACTAGGTCCTCGTAAAAGGCACGGGTGGCTTCAAGATCTTTTGATAGATACGCAGTGTGATGAAGTCGAGTTGGTGAGTCAGTTGCAGACATGTGCAGTCTCCTTGGCAGGTGGTGTCTCGTAATAGTTGTTTGGGCCCCGACAGATTGTCCGCTTGACGGACACTCTCCCGTATTGCGTACATTAGACCATTTTTCCATTCCCGTACAAGCAGGGGCTGATTGATTGCTGCACTAAAGTCGGAGTGAACATGACGTCTAAGCCCCCACTCCCCCCAGAGCTAGAACGCCTAAACCGCATCTACATCGAGACGTGCGACGCGTTCGACAACAACGAGATTTCTGCTGAAATCGCGCGCACCACCATTTTGGGACTACGCGCAACCGATAGCCAAGGCCGCACCTGGGAAGTTGATCCGAAGAAGTCAGGCAAATGGGCATCATTCAAGCAAGTAGCGACAGTGTCAAACCTGGACGAAGAGTTCGCGCGAATGAACCGTGTGTATCAGGAAACGTGTGCACAGTTTGATAGTGGTTTGATTTCAGCGACGCAGGCGCGCACAAAGATTCTTGCAATTTCATACACCGATGAATCTGGACAGACATGGCGGGTGGATACCGATAACTCAGGAAGCCGTGCTTCGTTCACCTCTTCGCCAGCTGTTGCTCAGCCCGCAGCCATTCAGAATACGCAGCCACTTCCCGTTGTCATACCCGAGACCGCCGAAGTCACTATCGCTCCAGAAATCGAAGAAGAACCAGAAGTCATTTCGCGACGGAATTTTCTCAGTGATCTTTCTGCAAAATCAATTGTGCTCGGCGTGCTCTCTGCTGGCGTGCTGTACCAAGGAACGAAACTCTTCGCTGGAGGTTCGGATAATTCAGACTCAGTCGGCGATGCAAACGTTGACACTGTAAACCCCGACACTCCTGGCGAAACGGAATGGTTCAGCAAGTTTGGTGAAGTGCCGTTGAACACCGATATTGAATTTGGACGTTCCGTTCAAGGCGTCCCGCTCACCTTCTATCGTCGTCAAAGCGGAAGCGACGGCGCACGAGTACTCGTTATTGGCTGCATCCACGGTGACGAGTTTGTTGGAAACCGAGTTGTGGACATTCTTCGCGACATGCCACTTGAAGGAAACATTGACCTCTGGATGGTTCGCTCGATGAATCCAGACGGCCAACAATTGCGAACGAGACAAAATGCCAACGGTGTTGACCTCAACAGAAATTTTCCCGGCAATTGGGTGGAAATTGGCAGACCAGGTTCATGGCAGTATTCGGGTCCGGACAGCGCAAGCGAACCAGAAGTGCAAGCGGTGGTAAAACTTGGCGAACTGGTCCAGCCGCAATTTGTCATTTGGTATCACCAGGACTACTTCCGTATCGGACCAGGGACGGGCTTCGACGGATTCGTGCGTGCGAAATATGCTTCGCTGGTTGGTTTACCACTTCTTGAGTTGGACTGCCTTTGTGGTTACACAGGCGACAAACCATTGCTTGAAGCTGTATTCGGCGGTACGGGAGCCAACTGGACGAAGTCGTTCCAGGGCCCCAGGGGCGTCAGCATGACTGTTGAATTTGGACCCACATTAAGCGAAGAAGACGCGCAACGAAACGCGCAAGCAGTTGTTTCAGTGACTAACGAATTTTTCTAACTGCGCCTATCGGTAGTGCACGTTTTCTTGCGACTTTCGCCGTCTTCGTAACACTGAACTTTGGTCTCTTTTGCATTGAAGCGGGCGATGAAATCAGTTGATTGCTTTAAGTTATTCATTGGCGCACACGGATACACGTTTGCGTACGGACACGGATTGTTGGTTGCTGTTGCAATAGACGTTGATATAAAGGCACCAAGGGCAAGTGTTCCCTTCACCGTCAGGTGAATGCCGTCTGACTTAAACCATGATGATTGACCCGCACTATAGGCATTCCACTCTGCTATCGATAGCAAGCCAGAACTATCGCTTGCGGCTACTTCACGAAGTGCCGTGTTGAATTCGGCATATAGCGACTTCTTTCCTCGAGAACCAGGTGCAGGGAAACTCAAGGACTCTTTGTAAGTCAGAACAACAACAGGAGTATTTCTACTGCGAATTACTTTCAACAGTTCCCTGTATTCATCTGCAATTTTTCTCACGCTGCTGTCATATCCAGCCATGAGCACGATCAAATCAACTGGCTTGGTGGAATCTTTAAGCGCAGTGACCACATTCGTCGGAGTTCGGTACTCTCGCCCGTAGCAGGACCACTCTGAAATCCTTCTGCACGACTCCGCATCCAGCGTGTACGAAAATCCTTTGAGTGACTTAGCGCCATCTTCGTACCATCTCAACGCTGCCAACGTTGAATCACCAAGTAGCAAAACATTTACAGGTCTTACCTCTGGCAATACTGCAAGCCCATTTGATGCATCACCAGCACTTCCTGTAACTCCTGCATCGCTTGCCAACTCTGCTTCAGCTAGTGCTAAAGACCCCGCATCAATCCGTGGGGACACGGCGAACAACACCACCACTGCGGAAAAGCTGAGTGCCAAAGCAATTCCTGCAGCCGACAAACTGCGAATCGAAACCGCCGATAGCCATGTATTGTGACGCACTGGCTGTTCAATTGCACGATATGAAATCGCTGACAGCACTAGTGCGGCAACAACGATCCACGCTTTCCCCCACGCAGATGGGGTTCCAAATCTTGCTTCAAGCAACACGAGTAACGGCCAATGCCACAGGTACAACGAGTAACTGCGAGCGCCAAGACTTTGCAGCGGTTCGATTGAAAGTAGAGAGACTGGACCAAACTTTGTACTCCCCGCAATGAGTATGAATACGGTGGCAACGATTGGAAGTAACGCTGCATAGCCAGGAAAGACTGTGGTCTCAGAAAAAATCACAGCAGCAGCAACAACTGCAGCGAGACCGGTCCAACCACCAACCGCCCTTGCCACTTCAGGGATCTTGTCGAAACGCGATCCAGCAAGAGCAAGCAACGCTCCAGCACTTATTTCCCAAAACCGAGAATACGGAAGGTAGTAGCCGGCTCCTGGGTGACCCTTAGTGATCAGAATTGACGTGATCAATGAAGCAGCCCCTAAGACAACACCAACCCCAACAAGCCACTTCTTCCAATTGGCCTTTCCAAATTTCACTGCAGCAACTACCACCAGTGGCCAGAACAGATAAAACTGTTCTTCAACCGCGAGCGACCAAAAATGTCGCAGCGAAGAAGGTGCTGTGACACCAGATAGATAGTCAGATGTGCGAAAGAACAGCACGATGTTTGCGCAAAAACCAAGTGCACCAAGACCGACCGCGCTGAGCTCTCGGATTTTGCCCGGCTCGAGCATGAATAGCCCAGCGATGACCGTTACGAGCGTTACCAGAATTGACATCGGCAAGATTCGCCGCGCGCGTCTAGCCCAAAAATTCCGCAAATCAATCGAGTTGCGATCACCTGCTTCTTCAATGAGCAATTGGGTAATCAGGAATCCAGAAATAACGAAAAATACGTCTACACCTATATATCCACCAGTCAACCACGGCACCCCAGCATGGTTCAGCACCACCAGACCAACCGCTAGTGCGCGCATCCCCTCGATGTCGGTGCGGCGTGTTTTCACTAGAGAGACGCTACCAATCGGGGCTACATTGTGCGAATGGACAACATACAAACTGCAGTGTTCGGCATGGGCTG
>JBIKHN010000090.1:0-6589 GCA_044362135.1 Ilumatobacteraceae bacterium
TTCTTTATTCGTCGCGTCCCACAGCTCAAAGGATTGTTCGGGATGCGACCTGACAATCAGTCTGACTGCAACTAATCTCTCGCCATGAAATCACGCATTGTCCTCTTTATTTCTGCTGCCTTGGTCGTTACTGCCGGCTGTTCAAACACATCTCGCGATGCTGTTGAATCAGATGTTTCTCCCGTCAGTTGCACTTCTACGACCATCATTGATGGGCCTGTCAACATTGCAACAACTGTTGCGCCAATCACCAGCATCATTGCCAATATCGCTGGTGGCACCGATGCCACCATCAACGGAATTGTTCCCGAAGGCACCAACTCGCACACGTTCGAGCCAAAGCCAAGCGATGCAGCAACCCTTGAACAAGCAGATGTCATCTTCATTAACGGACTCGTGCTTGAAGAGCCAACCAAAGAACTTGCACTAGCCAACTTGAAAGATGGCGCAGTGATTTGCGAACTCGGTACGCAGATCCTTCCTGAGAGCGAATTCATCTACGACTTCTCGTTCCCACTTGAAGGTGGCAAGCCAAACCCACACTTGTGGACCAACCCGCCAATGGCAAAGGAGTACGCAGCAGTTGCTCGTGACTTACTGTCGGCAATTAATCCAACGAATGCCGCAACCTTTGCTGCCAACTATGAAGCCTTCGCTGCAAAGGTCGATGCTCTTGATGCAGCCATGGCAACGGCAACTGCAACGATTCCAGAAGATCAGCGCAAATTGCTCACCTATCACGATGCGTATGCGTACTTTGCCGTGCATTACGGCTACACCGTGATTGGAGCAATTCAACCATCGTCATTCGATGAGCCGACTCCGAGAGAGATTGCCGACCTCATTACCCAGGTTCGTGAATCTGGCGTGAAAGCCGTGTTTGGTAGCGAAGTGTTTCCTTCCCCAGTTCTTGAGCAAATTGGCGCCGAAGCAAACGTGCGATACGTCGATGTACTCCGCGACGACGACCTCATTGGTGAGCCTGGAGATGCCGAGCATTCATGGCTCGGATTGATGCGTTTCAACTATGTGACCATGGTTGAAGCCCTTGGGGGTGACGCCTCTGCACTAAAAACTGTTGACGTGAGTGACGTAACGAAGGACAACGCCACCTACCCTCAATAGTGCTTATGGGCACTGAACCACTCATTAACTGCCAGCACGTCTCATGCACCTACGGCAACTCGGCAGTACTTGATGACGTTTATATGCAGGTCAATAGAGGTGAGTTCGTAGGAGTTGTTGGCCCATCGGGTTCCGGGAAAACCACGTTGCTCAAAGCAATCCTGGGCACACACCCAGTTGCCCACGGTTCAATCACCATGCAACCGAAGCTGACTCTTGGATATGTGCCTCAGGTTGAAACCGTCGACTGGTACTTCCCTGTCACGGTTGAAGAAGTGATTGTAATGACACGCTCGAAAGGCACGTGGTGGCCGCGCATTACTCATGCAGAACGAAAAGCGGTTCGTGACGTTCTTGACCGATTGGGTATTGGCGATGTGGCAAATCGACACATCCGCGAACTCTCTGGCGGCCAGCAACAACGTGTGTTTCTTGCGCGCGCAATGTTTCGCAACCCAGACATTTTGATTATGGATGAGCCAACTTCTGGTGTCGACGTTCGCACGCGGCACGAGGTGCTGCACTTGTTGGCAGACCTCCACGCTGACGGCCTCACCATCTTGCTCACCACACATGATTTAAATGGTCTCGCTGCTCACCTTCCACGCTTGGTGTGTTTGAACAAGCGCGTGATTGCCGATGGAAATCCACGCGAAGTGTTAACTCCTGCAGTTCTCGAAGCAACATATGGCGCACCGATGGAAGTACTTGAGCATGGTGGCATGCCGCTGGTTGTAGATCACGGTCGAGTGCAAATGCGAGGTGAAGGCAAATGATGCTCGCTTTCGACCTTTTCGAACCATACGGATTTCAGTTCTTTAGAAATGGAATTGTTGTTGCCACTGTTGCTGGCGCTTTGTGTGGACTACTCGGTGTGTTCGTCGTATTGCGCGGAATGAGCTACATCGGTCACGGACTTTCTCACGCCGTGTTTGGTGGAGCCGCGGCAAGCGCTGTTATTGGAATCAACTTTTTTATTGGCGCAGGAATCTGGGGAATCATTTCTGGCGTACTGATTGCACGTGTTGCACGTCGACGCGTGCTCGGCGCAGACGCAGCAATTGGCGTTGTGACTACGGCTTCATTTGCACTCGGTCTTGCTTTGATGAACCGCTATGGACAGGCGTCAAAGAGTATTGAGGCGGTGCTGTTCGGAAGCGTGCTCGGCGTCAAAGTTTCTGACATCATCGCTGTTTCATTAGTCGCTGTTTTTGCACTTGCTGTAATCGTCGTCTGGTATCGAAAACTGTTGTTTTCCACGTTTGATCCCGATGTTGCTCAAGTCTCCGGTGTCAATGTTTCCGTTGTGGAAGTAGTGCTGTTGTCGTTATTGTCGCTCACCATTTTGGTGACCATGCGCGTCATTGGAACTTTGCTCATTTCAGCTCTCTTAGTTATTCCAGCGGCCGCTGCACGAATGACCACAAACAGCTTTTCCAGACTGCTCTGGATTTCGCCACTGATTGGCGCCGTTACCTGCTTCTTCGGAATGAACTTGAGTTATCACCTGGACACTTCAGCAAGTGCCACCATTATCTTGCTTGATGCGCTGGTGTTCATTGTGGTGTACACCGTTGCAGGTACTCGCAATCGCATGAAGATGGCATCTCTCGGCCACGTCTAAGCCTTTAGATTGAAAGCGTGAAACGCGCTGCACTTTTTGCATGCCTGCTGGGTGTAACTGCATGTAGTTCAAACACCGTCACCGAGTCCAGCACCACTGTTCCTGAAGACTCCGCAATCACCATGGCGTTTGTGGGCGACATTTTGCCCCACAGCCCACTAGTCAATCAGGCACAACGCAACGCAGCAGCGGCAGGCAACGTTGATGGATACGACTTCTCTCCCATGTTTAAAGACATCACGCCACTCATCGCGTCTGCTGATCTTGCAATTTGTCATCTCGAAACACCCATTGCACCACAAGGTGAGGACCTATCAACATTTCCGTTTTTTGGAGTGCCACCAACAATTACTGAGGCAATTGCCAAATCCGGATTCGATCGTTGCAGCACAGCAAGTAATCACACATACGACCGCGGCTTGAAAGGCATTGACGAAACCATAAACGCATTACTTGCCAATAACGTTGCGCAATCGGGAATGGCACGCACTCCAAATGAAATTGAGCCACAAACATTTTCAGTGAAGGGTGTGACACTGAGCCATCTCAGTTACACCTTCAGCTATAACGGACTGTTGCTGCCACAAGACCAAGAGTGGCGTTCTGCGCTTATTGATACCGACCGCATTCTTCGCGATGCTCGAACAGCACGTGAAATGGGTGCCGAAGTAGTCATCGTCAGCATGCATTGGGGAAACGAAATGTCTCACCAATTGAATTCTCAACAGACTTCGGTGGCAGATGCATTAACAAAATCTGGAGACGTGGATTTGATTGTTGGTCACCACGCTCACGTGGTTCAGCCAATTGAAAAAGTAAATGGAGTCTGGGTGATGTACGGAATGGGCAATGTCTTGTCCAACCTGCCCACCGATGAACGGTGGCCCGCAAGTAGCCAAGACGCTGGAGTATTCACGATCACCATGCGCCGCAGCACGGCAGGAAAAGTTTCATTCGATACTCCCGTCGTTCACCCAACGTGGGTGGACAAGCAAAACGGCTGGATCATTCGCGACATTACAAAGTTGCTTGCGAACTCAAATACTTCGGGGGTAAACACACGAGAACTCGAGCTGTCACTGGGAAGGACAACTCGAGTTCTCGGTGAATTCATAACCCCCTAAGCGTCTTGGCCGTAACCAAGTGAACCGTGTTCAAACATGTCGAGCCCGGCAAGTTCTTCTTCCGCACTCACCCGTAGTCCCATGGTCCGCTTGATCACAGCAAACAAAATGGTTGTTGCAACAAGAACGAACGTTCCAATTGCTACAACCCCAATGATTTGGCTCACCAACTGGTCAGTACCGCCGCCGTAGAACAATCCCTTGGAGATGAATCCTTCTGATGATTCATTGGAGAAGAGTCCAACTGCAATTGTTCCAAACGCACCACACACACCGTGCACCGAAATGGCACCTACTGGGTCATCGATCTTGAACTTGTCGAACAAATGCACCGACCAAACAACCAGCAGTCCGCTTATTGCTCCAATGATGGTTGCTCCAACAGTGGTTACTGCGTAGCAACCCGCGGTCACGCCAACGAGACCAGCAAGCAGACCATTGCCTGTCATAGCAACATCTGGCTTACCTTTCACCCAGGTTGCAAACATTGCAACTACAGCGCCAGCAGTTCCCGAGAGCAGCGTTGTCACCGCAATGCGACCGATTACTGGATCGGCACCCAACTGCGAGCCGGGATTAAAGCCGAACCAGCCGACCAACAGAATGAAACAACCCGTGATTACGAAAGGAAGTGAATGACCAGCAATCACATTTACTTTTCCATTTTCGCCGTATTTTCCGATTCGTGCTCCAAGTGCTCTTGCTCCAGCAAACGATGCAATACCACCGGTCATGTGAACAATGCTCGAACCAGCGAAGTCATGAAATGGGGTTGATAATTGATACAACCATCCACCACCCCATTGCCAACGCACAACGACTGGATAGATCAACGCTGAGATAACTACCGAATATGCGATGTACGACTTAAATTGCGTTCGCTCTGCCATTGCGCCGGACACGATCGTTGCAGCCGTTGCCACAAACGCAACTTGAAAGATAAAGAAAGTAAAAGGGGAGAGATTGCCATAGGTAAAAGCGCCTTCACCTAGAAACCATCCGCCACCGCCAATGTATTTTCCAATTCCGTCCATGTCGCCGCCAAACGCAATGGCAAAACCCACCGCAAAGAATGCAAGGGCTCCAAAACACAGGTCCATCATGTTTTTCATCATCACGTTTGCCACGTTTTTTGCACGAGTAAGACCCGCTTCAACAAAGGCAAACCCTGCTTGCATGAACAGCACAAGAGCGGCTGCGATAAGAATCCACACGTTGTCAAGAGTGGCTTGCAAATCGACCGCGGCACCTATTTGATTTATCAATAAATATTTCATTACGTCTCCTCGACTGTTTGAACAAATAGAACATGTCGGAGGCCACGCTGCAACCCAACGGGCATGAACTTAATTTGCCAAGATTTCCAGAGTGTCTACAGATTGTTTCGTGAGCGTTATTGTTTGTGAACAGACATGGCCACTAAACGCGCGCTAGCGAAACACCCTGTTAACAAACTGGAGTTACCTCCGCTTGTGGCCGAACGAATTAGATGTGCTCTGTCTGCATGGACAGGCGAACCAGGACGCTGTCACTGGTGTAACGAGGTCATCACAGGCAAACGTCGCCGCACGTGGTGCTCCGATGCATGTGGTCGAGCCTGGCAACGCGAACATATTTGGAGGTTTGCTCGCTCGGCAGCAAAACGACGCGCGAAGTACCGCTGCACTACACCCGGTTGTACCGCCGCACGTAGAGACTGCGAGGTCAATCACATCAAAGCGTTGAACGGCCTTGGTTATGGCCCTGGGTGTCAACACCACTCAAAGCCTGATGCGAGCGGTGCAGGTGGTCTGGAAGTGCTCTGTCGTGCGCATCATGCAGAGATCACTGCCGCGCAGGCAACTGCTCGTGCAACTGCTCGCCGCGAAGCAAAGGAAGCAGCAAAAGAAACTACGCTCTGAACAATGGCGTTACGAGATGGCGATGGCTGGGTGATGTGTTCATGTGGGCACCGCCATTGGGGTCTTCACGGTGCCGCAGGTTTGTTGCTTATCCGCCGCGATCTTGATCAACCTCGCGTGTTGTTGCAGTTACGTGCAGCATGGACACACGGTGGTGGAACGTGGGCGCTTCCCGGTGGCGCGCTCGACAGTCACGAAGACTCAGTAGGTGCTGCAGCGCGAGAGGCTGAAGAAGAAGCAGGAATCAGCGCAGCCGACATAACGGTGCGTGATGTGTTCAGCGACGACCATGGGCCATGGCGCTACGACACGGTCATCGCGCACACCTCGAGTGACGCGGGGGCTCATGCCGCCAATGCCGAGTCTGAAGACTTGCGCTGGGTCCTCATTGACGAGGTTGCCGAGTTTCAATTGCACAAGGGCCTTGAGGCTGCTTGGCCACAATTGCGTCTGCGTGCGCTCGCCACATTGACCGCCTAAGGGCCACCGGCTTACTTATTTCACCCACTGCCTATTCGTTAGGCTCTGATATATGACAATCGATCCAACCACCACACCTGGCTTCATCAACGACCGCAAGCACGTTTTCCATTCATGGTCGGCACAGGGAACGCTTAACCCCGTTGAAATCGTCAGCGGTAAGGGCTCGTACTTCACCGATGCATCGGGCAAAAAGTACCTCGACTTCTCCAGCCAGTTGGTCAACCTCAACATTGGACACCAGCATCCGAAGTTGATCGCCGCAATTCAAGAGCAGGCCGCACGCCTGTGCACCATTGCACCTGCATTTGCAAACGACGCACGCAGCGAAGCAG
>JBIKHN010000044.1:0-9930 GCA_044362135.1 Ilumatobacteraceae bacterium
TCCTGGCGATTTGAACATGGTGTTCTTCACTAACGGTGGTGCAGAAGCTGCAGAAAACGCAGTTCGCATGAGCAAGTTGCACACCGGTCGTCACAAAATTTTGACCATGTACCGTTCGTACCACGGTTCTACTGCAGGCGCGATTGCGCTTACTGGTGACCCACGCCGTTGGCCAAACGAAACCGGCGCATCCGGTGCTGTGAAGTTCTGGGGACCATACGCATACCGTTCTGCATTCCATTCGTCGAATGAAGCCGAAGAATGCCAGCGCGCATTGCAACACCTCGAAGACGTCTTGATGGTTGAAGGACCACACACTGTTGCCATGATTGGTCTTGAAACCGTTGTTGGCACAAACGGAATTTTGGTTCCACCTGCTGGCTATTTGCAGGGTGTTCGCGACTTGTGTGATCGCTACGGCATCATGATGATGTGCGACGAAGTGATGGCCGGCTTTGGCCGCTGCGGTGAATGGTTTGCAGTGAACAAGTGGGGCGTTACGCCAGACCTCATTTGCTTCGCGAAGGGTGTGAACTCGGGTTACGTACCGCTTGGTGG
Organism: Ilumatobacteraceae bacterium; assembly: GCA_044362135.1. GTDB lineage: Bacteria > Actinomycetota > Acidimicrobiia > Acidimicrobiales > Ilumatobacteraceae > UBA3006. The sequence goes on from JBIKHN010000044.1 coordinate 559, forward strand.
TGTAGTGATCAGCCAGAAGATTGCTGACTCATTCAAAGACCGCGTGTACCCAGGTGGACTCACCTACAGCGGTCACCCACTTGCTTGTGCTGCAGCAGTTGCATCGATCAATATCTTCAAAGAAGAAAAGATCATTGAGAATGCACGCATGCTTGGCGAAACCGTCATTGGACCAGAGCTCGAAAAACTGAAGGCGAAGCACCCATCAGTTGGTGATGTTCGCGGAGTTGGCGTGTTCTGGGCAATTGAATTGGTTCGCAACCGCGAAACACGTAAGCCACTGGTTCCGTTTAATGCGGCAGGTGCAGATGCCAAGCCAATGCTTGACTTCGCAGCCGAGTGCAAGAAGCGCGGTCTATGGCCGTTCACGCACTTCAACCGCACACATGTGGTGCCACCGTGCAACGCAACACCAGACGAAGTGCGTGAAGGCATTGCGATTATCGACGAAGCGTTGACAATCGCCGACTCGTTCTACGAAGGCTGATCTGAATCGGGTTACAGCTGTGCTGTAACCCGAACTGAACCAACGACACTGCCGTGGCCCATGATGGGCGACTCAAACGCGCGTGCATCTACATTGCTGATGTCAATACCCAGCGCCTGAAGTGCAAACTTCATGACTGGCGGACGTGCGCGGTTAGCACCATCGGAAATTTTCAATGCAATGGCCCTGCCGTCTGGCATGGCAATGGCAAATACTCCTTCGGCCCCGTCTTTACCCATCAGGCCAGGAACTCCCTGAATCAACAAGGTGATGTCGCGCGTTGGACCACCCACCATTTCTGGGTGTGAGCGCATGGCATGAGCAACATCAGCCGCTGGCGTGCCTTCTTTAGCAATGGCAACCGAGCGAAATGCACGCGCTAGTCCGGTAAGTGAGAGTGCATGTGCAGGAGCACCGCAACCGTCTACTCCGATGAACGACGCATCTTCTCCAGATAACTCGGGAACCATTTCGGTAATGCGCTGTTGCAGTGGGTGGTCGACATGCAAATACGTGGCGCGATCCCAGTTGTTATGTACACACGTTGCAAGCATGCCCGAGTGCTTTCCCGAGCAATTCATCTGCAGCGCAGATTTCTGAAGTCCTGCGCGCACCGCCGCTTCGTGTGCTTCTGGGTCGAGTGGATAGTCGGCAGTGTTTCCCAAATCGCTTGGAGTAAGGCCGGCCGTTGCCAGAATCTCTGTGGCTGTTCTTAAATGTTCTTCGCGCCCATCGTGACTTGCGCACACCAACGCAAGCATGCGTGGTGGTATTTGCAAACCATTAGCCACCATTGCCGTTGCCTGAATTGGTTTAGTTGACGAGCGAGGAAACACCACCGCACCGGGGTCACCGAGTGCGAACTGCACGGAACCATCTTGAGCAAGTGCAACCACTGCCCCGTAGTGCACGGACTCATCGTGACCACTTCGCGTGGTAACTGCCAACTCAACGAATGCATCCGACAATGGCGAATTACTCATTGCAGTGCATCCACCAGCATTGACATGAACTTTTCGTGACTTGCTCGAGTAACCACAAAGGCGTTTGGCTCTTGATGCATCACCCCAAGCGTGTCCATGACGACCATGCCCCGCGTCAGTTCAGAACTCGTTTCTGATGCGAGATACCAATGGTGCACTTCGATTGCAACGCTTGTGTCAATGGCATATGCCATGGCGATTGGGTCTGGAAGATCGAAACCATTTAAGTGGGTTTCTTCGGCACAAAACTTTTCAACTACGCGCTGAATATCTATTGAAAAACTTGCCCTCTCAGTTCCAAGGGAACGAATCATGGCTGACTCTTGCGGCGTCACCACTGCTTCGGTGCGCGAAATATCCCAGCCCACAAACTCCAGATGCATTCCCGAACGCAGCACAATGTCTACGGCTTCTGGATCAACCCACATGTTGAACTCGGCAACTTGCGTGACGTTGCCGATGTGGTCTGCAACTGCACCCATCACCACACAACGCTTAACTGCTTTGGCAATACTTGGATCTTGCTGCAGAGCTAATGCAATATTCGTGAGAGGCCCGAGCGTGACTAACTCGATGTGGCCTGCATGAGCGTGGACTGCCTCAATGAGTTTGTCCACGGCGTTTCCAGAAGCTGGCGTGCGGCCTGAAAGCGGCAGACCGATATCGCCCATTCCGTCCTCGCCGTGCACGAACTGCGCAGTACCAAGATCACGCGAAAGCGGTTTCGCTGCACCTGCATAAATTGGCGCAGTTGCTGCGCACAGTTCCGCTGTGTACAACGCGTTTTGCACTCCCATGTCCAGAGGCACGTTCCCAGCGACGATTGAAAGCCCTACGACTTCAATGTCAGGGTTCATGAAAGCCATGATTAACGCCACCGCGTCATCACTTGCTGTATCGGTATCAATCCAAAATGTTCGTTGCATCGGCAGACACCGTAACACTCGTAGTATCGGCATATGGCCAAGAACCGTAAGAGCATTGGCAATTTGATTACCGAATTTGAATCTTCAGGGAAACTTACCGCAACTGAGGCTCAAGAGTTTCGCGACGCACCTAAATGGGTAATTCCCTTTTCAGATATTGCTTCGTACCTTGGTGGCTCCGTCATTTTTGTTGGCTTGGTGTGGATTGTTGTTGCTCTGATGCAGGACATGTCGCAAGCCACGATTGATGCGGCGTTATTCGTTGCAACAGGTCTAACGGCTTTTCTTTCATTCACGTTGATCAAGAAAGGTGGCAAGCTCAGCACACTTGGAGAAAGCATCGCCGCAGTTTCAACAATGACTTTTGCATTCGGAATTGGACTACTCCTCGATATTCTCAACGTGCACGATGACTACATATTGTTGATCTCCTCAGCAGTAGCACTAGCAATCGGAATTGGGCTATCAACGCGCACAACGTTCATCGGCACCATCATTATCGTTGCTGCCACTCAGCCATTCATGGCTGCAGTGATTTCAGAGTTCATTCCAGATACACCTCTCGCCCCATTGCTCTTTGCCGGCTCCGGATCGGCGCTTATTTGGTTTTCACTGCGCAACATTGGGCTTCGATTTGTTGCTCGCGCCGCAGGTGCAGTCAGCATTTTGATTGCTGCAATCGCTTTCTCCACCTGGGACAGCAACTTGTGGCAACCACTTGTTGGTTTTGCAATTGTTGGTCTGTTGTTCACTTTCGGTGCAAACCGTATGCATCTAGAGATCGTGGGAGCGGGCGGTCTAGGGGTAACCATCATCACCGGAGTTCTTGCCGGACAGTTCTTTGACTCTGCATTGGCACAAGGCATATCGGTAATTGGAGTTGGCGCAATAATTGTTTTCACTTCAATCGCTATATCCAGAAAAGACAACGCCGTCACCTAGAGTCTCGTTATGCGTTGGGGAATCCGTACACAGCCCTTTCTGAGCATCTTTATCGCATCATTAATCAGCATTTCACTGTTCCCCCCAATTGCCAACGCAGAAGACGTTGAACAAAAGTACGTTTTCCCATTTAGCAAAGTTCCAGTTCGCTACCCCAAAGATCACTTGAACTATCCGGCAGTAGATGTTGAAGGTTGCTATGCCCGAATTCTTGCCCCAACTGCTGGAACCATCTCGCAGTTACGTCGCCGCGACAAGTGGACACCAGAAAACGATTCTCCGGGAACTCGCGGCGGATTAACCATTACCTTGCAAGGTGACGATGGGGTTCGCTATTTCTTCTCCCACCTCGGACGCGTCAAAGTATTAAAGAACCAGCGAGTTGCTGCTGGTGATTGGATCGGAGTAATGGGATCAAGCGGAAATGCACGTGTCACTCGCTGCCACACCCATTTTGGCATGTCACGAATATGTCAATTGGCAGAGGTGTACTTATTGCAAGGAGAAATCTGGCCGCAAAAGTATCTCGACGCTTGGAAAAAGGGCCAACAACTTTCGCCGCGAAAAGAAGTTCGTAAACTTGAAAAAAACGACCCGCTTGGTTGCTCGCGTTCGCGAGCAGATTCCGCCATTGACGGAACGAGAGGAAGTTAGATCAAACCAAGTTGGCGAACAGCATCACGCTCTTCACCAAGTTCTGCAACAGAAGCATCAATGCGAGCACGACTAAATGCATCAATGTCTAGGCCTTGAACAATCTTGTATTCACCGTTCACACATGTGCACGGGAACGACGAGATCAAACCTTCTGGAACGCCGTAGCTGCCGTCCGACGGAACAGCCATGCTTACCCAGTCGCCCTCAGGAGTTCCTTGAACCCATGAACGAATGTGTTCAAGTGCTGCATTGGCAGCAGAAGCAGCAGACGACGAACCGCGAGCCTTAATGACTGCAGCACCGCGCTTTGCAACGGTTGGAATGTAGGTGTCTTCGATCCACTGTTGATCGTTAATCAACTGTGCAGCATTCTTGCCATCAACTTCGGCGTGAAACAAGTCGGGGTACTGAGTGGTTGAGTGATTGCCCCAGATGGTCATTTTCTTCACGGAAGTAACCGGACGCCCAACCTTTTGCGCCAACTGACTTACAGCGCGGTTGTGATCGAGGCGCGTCATTGCGGTGAACTGACGTGGGTCAATATTTGGCGCATTGTGCATAGCGATAAGCGAGTTGGTGTTTGCTGGGTTACCAACAACAAGAACCTTCACGTTCTTTTTTGCATTTCGGCCAATGGCTTGACCTTGTGGCTTGAAAATTCCACCGTTTGCTGACAGCAGGTCGGAGCGCTCCATGCCATCTTTGCGAGGCATGGCGCCAACCAACATGGCGATGTCTGCATCACCGAATGCAAGATTGGCGTCATCTGTGCAGATCACATCAACCAGTGGACTGAACGCACAGTCATCAAGCTCCATCTTCACGCCACCAAGCGCACCGAGCGCAGGAGTTACTTCAAGCAGTTGCAAAATGACCGGGGTGTCTGGTCCGAGCATTGCACCTGATGCAATGCGGAAGAGCAGGCTGTAACCGATTTGTCCGGCAGCGCCGGTGATTGCAATTCGAACTGGTGTTGTCATGGCGAAAACCTTACTTCCCTATTGCTTGCATGATGAGATCGGCGTAGACCTTTTGGCCTTTCATATTTAAGTGAACTTTGTCGCCGTAGAGATATTCGGGGTGCCTCTGGGCAATCTGATACCAGTCCAAAACCTTCACATTTCCATACGCATTTGGCATGGCGCGAACCAATTCATTATTCGGGTCTTGCCACGCTCTGGTGGGAACATGCGCCGTGATGAAGAGCACTAAATCAACGTCTTTCAACGGGACCATGATTTCATCCAGTGTCTCCTGGTCAACATAGTTATTTGTACCCAAGTGGATGATCACGAACTCACCAAGTCGATTAATTGATTTGACATAGTTTGCAATTTCTAAAGCCTGCCTAAACGGACGACTTTTCAGCGCATCAACCGTGATCCCACGTTCGGTAAGAATTTGCGCAGCACCCAACATGACCGAGTCGCCGATAGCAAGGATTGGGATCTGTTGTCCGTCCAAAGTTGTGGTCTGTGTTCCCGGAACTGTGGTCGCACTTGCGTCTGGTGCAACGGTTGTTCCAAGCAAGTTTTGAACTACTTCTTCACCACTCTTAATGCTCTCTGCGATTTTTCCTTCACCAGTCCCAATTGCCAAACTCACCAGAGAAAACACTGGAAGTACAGCAGCAACTGCACCAAGGGCAAATACTTTATTGCGTCGCTCGATGTCGGAATCGGTGCGCGGGAATCGCAACTTATGCCATGCCTCTCCAAGTCGTCCTTCGCGCACCGGCATTTCAATAAAGCGATACGACAATTCGGTGAGTGCCAAAATCACAGCAAACAACAGAACGAATTGAAGGAAGGTCAAATTGTTGCTGGCAACTTTGCGGTACAACTGAAAAACCGGCCAGTGAAACAGATACAAACCATACGAACGACGACCGAAATACGTGAAGACTGGATTGCCGAGCACAGCGTTACCGATAAATGAATGCGGGTGCACTGCAGCTGTGATGATTGCACACGTTGCGACACCAACCAAGAGAAACCCACCTTGAAACAGTGGGTCGTAGCCGCGAACTCCACCAGTTTCTGCAACAAGCACTACATCGCGGAAAGTCCACATCATGTATGCAAGGCCTGCGGTTCCAGCAATCGCAAATGCCGAAACAACATGACGATCACTTGAATTGTTTGATCCCTTAAACATGTCTGGACGGAACCAAAACGCCAATGCGGCGCCCAAGAACAGTCCACCAGAGCGACCAATGGTTCCTAAGAATAAGAAGTCCAGACGCGAGACGGCCTGACCGAAGAGCGAAATGTATTGCTCGGGGGTTTCAATTGGCGTTCCGCGAACACCAGGTGCATATGTTGCTGCAACATACATGGTGATTGCCACCGAAATTCCAAGGAAGATGACGCCCAATTTTGCTGGTCTACGGCCATACTTCTTCAGCACTACAGCAATAAGTACTGGCCAAATCAAATAGAACTGTTCTTCAACCGCAAGCGACCATAAATGTCGAAGTGGATCAAGTGCGCTGGCATCAAAGTACGAATCACCAGCCCAGATCTTGAACCAGTTAAAAACATAGATGAGCGCAGCAATTACGTCACCACGAAGTTTTCCTAATTCTTCTCGCTCAAACAGCGAGCAATACATCGTGACACCAAAGAGCAACGTCCACATTGCTGGCAGCAATCGACGTGCTCGTCGCATCCAAAATGCGCGGAAGTTGATTCTTCCGTGTTGCTCCGACTCGGTGAGCAACAGCAACGTGATGAGATAGCCACTGATCACGAAGAACACTTCTACCCCGAGAAATCCTCCGTGCAGCCAGTTCTTATTGGCGTGATAGACCACCACTGCCAAAACGGCAATTGCACGCAAGCCATCAAGGCCGGGCAAATACGAAATGGATTGCTGGGGGCGATTCACTTAACGAAGGTTATTTACAATTTCGGCCATCAGCGAGCCAGCCTCAGTTGGGTTGAGACCAATCTTCACTCCGGCCATACGCAATGCGTCCATCTTGCCTTGGGCAGTTCCCTTGCCACCAGAGACAATTGCTCCCGCGTGGCCCATTTTCTTGCCTGCTGGTGCGGTAACGCCTGCGATGTATGCACTCATTGGCTTCGTCACATGGTTGGTGATGAATTCTGCGGCTTCTTCCTCTGCTGATCCACCGATTTCACCAATCATGATGATGGCGTGTGTCTCCGGGTCTGCTTGAAACTCTGCCAAGCAGTCAACAAATGACGTTCCAGGAACTGGGTCGCCGCCAATTCCAACACAGGTGCTGACGCCAATTCCTTGTTGCTTCAACTCGTACAACGCTTGATACGTGAGCGTTCCTGAACGCGAAACGATTCCAACGTTTGGACCAGATGCTGTTGGCAACTGAGCAATTTCTCCAGCAGTAATTCCAATGTTGCATTTACCCGGGCTAATAATGCCTGGGCAGTTTGGACCAAGAAGTCGTGTCGCAGGAAAGTCGCGCTGCAATGTTGCATACACGCGTGCTTCGTCTTGAGCTGGAATTCCTTCGGTGATACACACAACGAAACCGATACCTGCTCGTGCGGCTTCAAGAATTGCTGCAGGAGCCGCCTTTGGTGGCACTGCAATAAATGATGCAGTTGCACCTGTTGCCTTTACTGCATCTTCAACTGAGTCGAAAACAGGAATTCCTTCAACGTCTTGACCGGCTTTCCCAGGAGTTACTCCACCCACAACTTGAGTGCCGTATGCCTTATTGCGCAGTCCGTGGAAACGTCCTTGTCCGCCTGTTAAACCCTGAACAATGACCTTGGTGTTTTGATCTACGAAAATTGCCATGACGGTTCCTTACTTTGCCAACGCGACAGCCGCGCGAGCAGCTTCGAGCATGGTTGGTCGACTGGTGAGCTGTGAATCTGGAATGCCTGCCTCAGCAAGAATCTTGCGGCCCTCTTCGGCATTGGTGCCATCGAGGCGAATAACAATTGGTGCACGAAGCGTCACGCGCTTCACAGCCTCAACAATTCCTTTGGCTACTTCTTCGCCACGTGTAATTCCGCCGAAGATGTTGATGAAAATGCTCTTCACTTTGGCATCTGAGTTAATTACCTCGAGTGCAGCGGTCATCAATTCTGCGTTTGCTCCGCCACCGATATCGAGGAAGTTCGCTGCACTGCCACCAACTTGGTTCACCACGTCCAGAGTGCTCATGGCCAAGCCGGCGCCGTTGGCAATAATTCCTACAGTTCCATCAAGACCGATGTATTGCAGGTTCTTTTCACGGGCCAGCTGTTCGCGAGCATCAAGTTCTTCTGTTGCTGCGTACTCTTCCCACTCAGGGTGACGGAAGGCCGCGTTGCTATCAAGGCTTACTTTGGCGTCAAGTGCATGTACTTCACCAGTTGGCTTCAAAATCAACGGATTGATTTCCGCGAGATCGCAGTCACCCTTCGTGAAGCATTCGTACAACTTCACCAACATGTCAGCGACGCCATCGAGTGCTTTCTCGGGAATCTTTGCATCAACTGATGCTTGACGAGCAGTGGCAAGCGACAACCCAATGATTGGGTTGATATGCAGTTTCACAATTGCGGTTGGATCTTTCGCCGCAACGTCTTCAATTTCCACTCCGCCTTGCGCAGACAACATGAGGAGGTGCTGTTTCGCTGCACGATCAAGCGTGAACGATGCGTAGTACTCCTCGGCAATGTCTGATGCGTGCTCGATCCATACGCGCTTTACAACATGGCCCTTAATATCCATACCCAAAATGTTTCCGGCATGCAAGCGAACTTCGTCGGCATTCGTTGCCAACTTGATTCCGCCAGCCTTGCCGCGTCCACCCACTTGTACCTGGGCTTTAACAACGACTGGGTACTGAGCCTTCTCTGCTTCTGCAACGGCTTCATCCACCGTGTGTGCAACACCGCCAGCCGAAACAGGAATGTTGTATTTCGCAAAATACTGTTTGCCTTGATATTCAAAAAGATCCATGTGCTTCTTTCTTGTTATTGCTCGCGTGCATCAAGCGCTTGCTCGAGCCAACTTGCGATGTCTTTCAACGATGAACCAGGTCCAAAAATTTCGCCAACGCCCTGATTGCGTAACTCACGGGCATCAGCATCGGGAATTACTCCTCCGCCGAACACCAACACATCACCGAGGTTTCGTGAACGAAGCTCTTCCATCACTCGCGGAAACAACGTGAGATGTGCGCCAGACAACAACGACAAACCAACTGCGTCCACGTCTTCCTGCAATGCAGTTTCCGCAATTTGCTCGGGCAACTGATGCAGCCCCGTATAGATCACTTCGAAACCATGGTCGCGCAAAGCACGAGTGATGGTTTTGGCGCCTCGATCATGGCCATCTAGGCCAGGCTTGGCCACTACAACGCGGTAAGGACGTTTCACGACTACAGAACCCT
>JBIKHN010000099.1:0-5899 GCA_044362135.1 Ilumatobacteraceae bacterium
GCGAGCATTGATCGACGAAGGCGTGGTGCTGGCAAATGGCTCGGTGGTAATGACGCACAGCAGGCAGGTCGCGCCATCAGATGAGCTCTTGGTGAAGGTAGTAGATCAATTCGTATCGCGTGGTGGAATCAAATTGGATGCCGCACTTACCGCATTCAACATTGATGTGAGTGACCAACGCGCGCTTGACGCTGGTTCTTCAACGGGAGGATTCACTGACTGTCTATTGCAGCGCGGTGTAGCTGAGGTAGTTGCGATCGATGTGGGTAAATCGCAGATGCATGAACGTGTTGCCACAAATCATCGGGTCGTGGTGATTGATGCTTTCAATGTCCGCCAGCTTGAAGATGACGTTCTGGATTTGCCAGTTCCCTTACGCAGCGAGTTCGATCTGGTTGTCGCTGACTTGTCGTTCATTTCCTTGAAGTCCGTCAGTCGGGCGCTTACGGCACGACTTTCACAGTCGGGCAATCTGGTGGTGTTGGTGAAGCCCCAATTTGAAGCCACCAAATTGGAAGTGGACAAGAGCCAGGGAGTAATCGCCGACCAGGCAATCCGCGACAGGGTTGTTGGGGAAGTGAATGAGTCCTTTGCAGATCAGGGATGGGCCGTGCACGGCTGCATCGAATCGCCAATTCACGGCGCTGAGGGCAATGTTGAATATTTGGTCTGGTATAGGTTTAAGGCGTGATGATGTGGAAATTGGGCAGGTAATGGCGAATATTTTTGTTGTCGCGCATCATTCGCGTACTGAAATACCTGTCCTGCTCGCAGATCTTCGTCAGTGGGCCACAAGTCATGGTCACGAATTATGGATGAATGACTTCGATGCACAGGCTTTGAATTGTCCAGAACTTGCGAATCCGCGTCATGCAATGGACGCCGACCTTGTTGTCAGCCTTGGTGGAGATGGAACGGTGTTGCGAGCCGTGCACATGCTTGACGGTGCGCCGGTGCCAATTCTTGGCGTAAACGTAGGAACGCTTGGCTACCTCACGGAGATTGATCCTGAAGAATTGATTGATGCATTGAATAAGTGGGAATCCGGCGTGTCTGGAACGGACTATGTCATAGACGCACGCATGATGCTGAGTGTCACCCTGCACAAGGCCGATCGTTCGGCATCCGTTTCTTTTCGCGCTTTGAACGAAGCCGTTCTCGAAAAGCATCAATCGGGTCACACCATTTGGTTGGACTTGGTCATTAATGGACAAGATTTCGCGCGCTATTCGGCCGACGGACTCATCGTGTCTACGCCAACGGGAAGCACCGCGTATTCCATGAGTGCTCGTGGCCCTGTGGTTTCGCCACGACATCGCGCGTTGCTGATCACTCCAGTTTCTCCACACATGTTGTTTGATCGTTCGCTCGTCCTCGACCCGCATGAGTCGGTACACATCAAAGTTGTGGGGACTCGTCCAGTTGATTTAGCAATTGATGGTCGTGGGGTAGCAAGCCTTACGCAAGACGACTTGGTGGTGTACGCGCCAGATACCTGTCAGGCAATCTTCATTCGGTTGTTTAAAGAACCAAAGTTTCACCAAATCGTGCGAGCGAAGTTTGGTTTGGGAGACGAATAGTGCTCACCGAGCTACACATTGAAAATCTTGGAGTGATCGACACACTCGACTTGCAGTTGTCGGAAGGTTTGGTAGCGCTCACCGGTGAAACTGGTGCAGGCAAGACCATGATTGTCGAAGCAATCAACCTCTTGGTGGGCGGTCGAGCCGATGCGGGAATGGTTCGTCCAGGATCAACCGAAGCGCGTGTTGAAGGCCGATTTGTATTCGGCGATGAAGAAGTTATTTTGTGCCGCACTATTCCACTTGATGGAAGGTCACGCGCATATGTGAACGGACGTTTGGCAACAGTTGGTCAGCTTGCAGAACACGGACTCGACTTGGTTGACATGCACGGCCAACATGCGCATCAGAGTTTGCTTGGCGCAAAGGCGCAGCGCGAAGCCCTTGATGCTTACGCCAAGGTTGATCTTGAACCTCTGCGTAATGCTCGTGCGGTTGTCACTGAGATTGATGCTGCGCTTGCAACTTTGGGTGGTGACGACCGAATGCGGGCTCGTGAAATTGACCTGTTGCGATTTCAAGTTACCGAGATCATTGAAGCGGCTTTGCAGGGTGCTGACGAAGATGAGCAATTGTCGCGTGAGGAAGATGTTCTTGCAGATGCCGTGAACTATCGCGAGGCACTGTGGAAAGCAGTTGCGTCGTTATCGGAAGAGTCTGGAGCCACCGACAACTTGGGTAATGCGGTCTTTGCGCTGAGCAACAAAGAGCCATTCGCTGGTTTCGTGTCACGGTTGAAGGCGCTGCAAAGTGAACTTGAAGATATTTCGGCAGACATTCGAGATGAAGCGGAATCAATCGAAGAAAACCCATCGCGATTAGATGCGGTTCGTCAGCGTCGTCAGTTGCTTGTTGACTTAAGGCGCAAATATGGCGACTCGCTCGAGGAAGTAATTGCCTTTGGAGAAGAAAGCGCGGTGCGACTTGCTGAGTTGGAGTCTTTTGAAGCACGCGCAGCAACGCTCGATCAGGAACGAGCAGTTGCGGTGCGCAAACTTGAGGCTGCTCAGGCAGTTGTCGGCAAGGCTCGTCGAGACGGTGCCGCACCGTTGGCTCAGCAGGTACAAAAAAACCTCCGCACCTTGGCCATGGCGCATGCGGTCATCGACGTTTCGGTCGGAGTTGATCCGGGCGACGATGTGGTGTTCCTGCTGGCAGCCAACCCCGGTTCGCCGGTGATGCCGTTGACCAAGGTTGCATCGGGTGGCGAACTTGCCCGCACAATGTTGGCCTTACGTTTGGTGTTGTCGTCGGGGCCAAACACGCTGGTATTCGACGAAGTGGATGCGGGAATCGGTGGAGAAGCCGCGGTGGCTGTTGCTCAAGCACTGGCGTTACTCGGTAAGCGCCATCAAGTTCTGGTGGTGACGCACTTGCCTCAAGTTGCCGCAGCAGGCCATGCCCACATACAGGTTTCCAAGTCGGTGCGCAACGGCAAGACGTATGCGCAGGCTGCAACGTTGGGCGAGGAAGAGCGCATCGCCGAGATCGCCCGAATGCTTTCAGGTGGAGTTGCTGAGGCAACGGCGCTCGAACATGCTCGTGAATTGTTGCGAGATAGTCACAAATCAGATCCCAAAAGCCAGGCATCCCCTAAGCGTTCTCGGCGGTAGGCCTCGACAGGTTATGCTTATCTCCCGTCGTGAGGTAAACGGTTCTTCGACAGAACCTAGAGAGCGGACGGAGAGCAAAAATGCCAAAGCACGTGTTCGTGACAGGTGGCGTTGCTAGCTCCCTTGGAAAAGGTTTAACTGCTTCTTCACTCGGAAGACTGTTAAAGATGCGTGGGTTGCGTGTGACCATGCAGAAACTTGATCCGTACATCAACGTCGATCCAGGAACAATGAATCCATTTGAACACGGTGAAGTTTTTGTAACCGACGATGGTGGAGAGACCGACTTGGACCTCGGACACTATGAGCGCTTCATAGACGAGAATCTTTCGCGGTCATCGAATGCCACAACCGGCAGCATTTATCAAGCTGTTCTTGCCGCTGAGCGCAGGGGTGATTACCTGGGTCGCACGGTGCAGGTTATTCCTCATGTGACAGACGAGATTCGCCGCCGAATCAAACGATTGGCAACCGAGGATGTCGATGTAGTGATCACCGAAATTGGTGGCACCGTTGGAGACATTGAGATCTTGCCGTTCCTTGAAGCGGTTCGACAGTTTCGAAACGAAGTTGGTCGAGACAATGTGTGTTATGTGCATGTCACTTTGGTGCCATTCATTGGACCAAGCGGTGAGCAAAAGACGAAACCAACGCAGCACAGCGTCACCGAACTTCGATCGCGCGGTATTCAACCAGACATCATCGTGTGCCGAAGTGACGAACCAATTAGCGACCAGCTGAAGCGCAAGATTTCGAATCAATGCGACGTTGACCAAAAGAACGTCATCAACGCCGCAGATGCGCGCAACATTTACGAACTGCCGCTCATCCTTCACGATGAAGGTCTTGACACACAGATCTGCGATGTGTTGCGTATTGATGCACCGCTAGATCTCACTCCATGGCGCGAAGTTGTCGCGCGTGTAGAGGCAAGTACTGCACCAGTTCGAATTGGTCTAATCGGAAAGTATGTGGAGCTTCACGACGCCTACTTGTCGGTGGTCGAAAGTTTGAAGCACGCAGGTTTCCATCACGCTGCCAATGTCGAGGTGGTGTGGATTCAGGCCGAAAATGTTGAGGGTCTGCTGGCAGAAGAGCAGTTGGCAACACTGGACGGAATTGTCATTCCCGGAGGGTTCGGCGCACGTGGCGTTGAAGGAAAAATTCGAGCCGCCGAATTCGCGCGCGAACATGGTGTGCCTTGCCTTGGATTGTGCTTAGGCATGCAGGTCATGACTATCGAATTTGCCCGGCACGTACTTGGTCTCACCGATGCGCACTCAACGGAGTTCGATCCAACAACGCAAAATCCGGTGATCGACCTTATGGTTGATCAGCGCGACGTCACCGACATGGGTGGAACGATGCGACTTGGTGCGTATTACGCGCAACTTGAACCAGGTACAAAAGTTGCCGCCGCGTATGGCGAAACCGTTGTTAGCGAGCGCCATCGTCATCGCTACGAATTCAATTCGTCGTATCGTGCTCGATTCGAAGAATCTGGTTTCATCTGCAGCGGTTCATCGCCAGACCGCAGACTTGTGGAGTTCATCGAACTTTCCGATCATCCATTCTGGGTAGGCACACAGGCCCATCCAGAGTTCAAGAGTCGTCCCGATCGACCGCATCCGTTGTTCCGTGAGTTGATTGGAGCTTCATTGCAACACCGTGTGGTGAGATTGCAGAACTCCCCAGCAGTTGCAGAACCAACTGCAGCTCCATCAATTAGCGCATAACGAGTTGTCGATGTCGTCGCTGACATACAGCGAGCGTTTTCTTACCTGGATGACCATTGAACAGGGCAGGTCGCCGCGCACCATTGAGGCCTACCGTCGCGACCTCGTTCGGTATGAAGCATTTCTCGAAATCAGCAAACACGACGTACTTTCGGCGCAGTCGCCAAACATCGAACAATTCATTGCATCGTTACGTGCAGAGGGCAAGGCTGCAAAAAGCGTTGCGCGCATGTATGCCGCTGTGCGAATGATGCATCGGTTTCTCGTCGAAGAGCGATTGCGACAAGACAACCCGACATCTGGCGTTGATGGCGTGAAGGTCCCGAGCGGCATTCCTAAAGCACTGAGCGAAGATGATGTGTCACGCATTTTGGCGGCTGCTACCGGAGTGGACTCCTTCGCCCTGCGCGATCGTGCACTGTTGGAATTCCTGTACGCAACTGGCGCTCGTATTTCAGAAGCCTGCGGACTGTCTCTTTCAGATCTCGATATGGAATCGCAATTGGTGCGCCTGTTTGGCAAAGGGTCCAAAGAACGAATCGTTCCATTCGGTAGTCACGCCAAGACTGCGTTAGAGGAATGGCTTGGTGCTGGTGGAAGGTCAATGTTGGAACCTGATCAGTGGGCGAAGCGTGACCATGCAGACGCGGTGTTCCTTGGTGCCCGAGGTACACGACTGAGTCGCCAAGCTGCATGGGGAATAGTGCGAAAGTATGCGCACATTGCTGAAGTTGGCGATGAAGTTTCTCCGCACGTGCTTCGTCATTCGTGTGCTACACACATGCTCGTCCATGGCGCCGACTTGCGCATTGTGCAGGAACTGTTGGGGCACGCTTCTGTGAGTACTACTCAGGTGTACACGCGTGTAGACAACGAGGTGTTGTTCGATATGTACAAGGAATCACATCCGCGTGCTCGAATTGGTTTCACTGGTTCCAAATGATGAGTTACGGTGCCCATCTCGCCA
>JBIKHN010000100.1:0-5808 GCA_044362135.1 Ilumatobacteraceae bacterium
GTCGCGCCTCGTGCGTCCAGACATCGCCAAAGAATTGGTGTTCACCGCAAAAATCATCTCCGGCAAAGAGGGATATGAGATTGGACTTGCGACACACCTGTCAGAAAACCCGCATGCAGATGCCATGGTGCTCGCACGTGAAATTGCGGGGCGCAGTCCAGATGCGGTCCGTGGGGCAAAGAAACTCCTCAATTTGCAGGCAAATGATGGAGCAGCCCAGCAGTTTGCGAGCGAACGCGAAGTAATTGGCAGGCTCATTGGGCAGGCCAACCAAGCCGAAGCCGTGATGTCGCACTTCGAAAAGCGACCAGCAAATTTTCAATCGGCATCACTGTTTTAAGGATTTCTCGCTAGAGTTTTCATACGGGCCAATGTCGTCCCGGTGAGCAATTCGCTCACACCCGAATGCGTTCTGCGAACGAATTCGGTGAATACAGAGGACGACAATGCATAACTCCATGCCGCCTGCAAGCGGTTTATACGACCCACGCTTTGAACACGACGCCTGTGGCGTGTCGTTTGTCGTTGACGTGCAGGGTCGTAAGTCGCACAACATTGTGGCGATGGGTATCGGTGCGTTGTGCCGAATGGAGCATCGCGGAGCAACTGGTGCAGAAGTTGAAACCGGCGACGGTGCTGGCGTGCTCATTCAGGTTCCGCACAAGTTTCTTTCAGATGTTGCAAGTTTTCCACTTCCCGCAGAAGGGCAGTATGGCGTTGGAATGGCGTTCTTACCAGCCGACGTTGGCAACAGGTCGCTTGCAGTAACTGCAATCGAGAACATCATTCGCGAAGAAGCACTTGAAGTTCTCGGTTGGCGTGAAGTGCCGGTGAATCCTGCATGCTTGGGCGAAAGCGCTCGTCGAGTGATGCCGTATTTCTCGTTGATATTCGTTCGCGCAGTGAATGGCGAGTCGGGAATTGCGCTTGACCGTTTGTTGTTTGTTGCTCGTAAGCGCATTGAGCACGAACTTGCGCAAGAACAGCAAACGTATTTCCCGTCGCTGTCTGCGCGCACGCTCATTTATAAAGGCATGTTGACCACTCCAGAGCTTGCACAGTTTTTCCCTGACTTGATTGATGAGCGCATGGAATCATCGATGGCTCTCGTGCACAGCCGCTTCAGCACCAACACGTTTCCTTCATGGCCGCTCGCGCACCCGTATCGCTATATCGCGCACAATGGCGAAATCAATACGGTGCAGGGAAACAGAAACTGGATGCGCACACGCGAGTCCATGTTGTCGAGCGATCTGCTTCCAGGATTAGAGCGAGCATTCCCAATTTGCGCAATGGGCGGTTCAGACTCTGCGTCCTTTGACGAGGTGTTGGAACTGTTGCACTTGGGCGGTCGTTCATTGCCGCATGCGGTGTTGATGATGATTCCAGAAGCATGGGAAAACCACGCAACGATGGACGCTCAAAAGCGCGCGTTTTATCGTTACCACGCTTCGTTGATGGAGCCGTGGGACGGCCCTGCGTGTATTGCATTCACCGATGGAACATTGATTGGCGCGGTGCTCGATCGCAATGGTCTTCGTCCAAGTCGCTATTGGGTAACCGACGACGATGTGGTGATCATGGCCAGTGAAGTAGGCGTGGTTGACATTGATCAAGCAAAAATTGTGAAGAAGGGCAGACTGCAACCGGGTCGCATGTTGTTGATTGATACTGCCCAGCAACGCATTGTTGATGACGAAGAAATCAAGAGCGATCTTGCCTCTGCTGCTCCGTATGCACAGTGGCTTGCAGATGGTCTAGTGGAACTTGCTGACTTGCCAGACCGCGAACATGTGGTGTTTAGTCGCGACAGTGTGTTGCGACGTCAGCAAGTGTTCGGATACACGCACGAAGAACTAAAAATCATCCTTGCTCCAATGGCCAAAAGCGGTCTCGAAGCAATTGGTTCGATGGGCACCGATACGCCGATAGCAGTTCTGTCAACTCGACCACGTTTGTTGTTCGACTATTTCCAGCAGTTGTTTGCTCAGGTAACGAACCCACCGCTAGATGCAATTCGTGAAGAAGTAGTGACGTCAATCGGAACTGCAGTTGGACCAGAAGGAAATCTGCTCGATGCAACCGCAGAACATTGCCGCCAGTTGGTCTTGCCATTTCCGGTTATCAGTAACGATCATTTAGCCAAGATCATTCACATCAATGAAGATGACGAGTATGCACACCTGCGCAGCATGGTGGTGAGTGGTCTGTACCGCGTTGCTGAAGGTGAGTCGGGACTGCGTTCTGCACTTGCGCAGATTTGTGCTGAAATCAGCACGGCCATTGATGAAGGCGTGCGAATCGTCGTGCTCTCCGATCGCAATAGCGACGAAGTGTTTGCTCCAATTCCATCGCTCCTTACAACGAGTGCTGTGCATCACCATCTCATTCGCACCAAACAGAGAACCAAAGTAGGTCTCATTGTTGAAAGTGGCGACGCACGAGAAGTGCACCACATGGCCTTGCTCGTTGGTTTTGGCGCTGGCGCCATCAATCCGTACCTTGCGTTCGAATCGATTGAAGATTTAATTGCGGCAGACGATGGCGCAGGAATGCACGGTCTTGGTGGAATGGAACCCAAGAAGGCCGTCAACAACTACATCAAGGCAGCGGGCAAGGGTGTGTTGAAGGTGATGTCGAAGATGGGCGTTTCGACTGTTGCTTCATACACCGGTGCACAGATTTTTGAAGCCATCGGTTTGAGTCACTCGTTTATTGATGAGTTCTTTACGGGAACAGTTTCAAGAATTGATGGAATCGGACTTGAACAGGTGAGCGCAGAAGTTGCAGCACGCCATGCAATTGCGCATCCACGCCGACCGGATCAACGAATTCATCGCAAGCTTGAACTTGGTGGTGAATATCAGTGGCGCCGCGAAGGCGAACACCATTTATTTAACCCAGAAACCGTGTATCGCCTGCAACACGCAACACGGTCCGGTCGCTACGACCTCTTCAAGCAATATACAGCCGCAGTGGACGATCAATCAAAGGTGCTCACCACATTGCGCGGAATGTTTCAGTTTGCGAGCGATCGCGAACCAATTTCAATCGACGAAGTTGAGTCGGTTGCAAGCATCGTGCAGCGCTTCTCGACAGGCGCAATGAGCTACGGATCAATTTCCGCAGAGGTGCACGAGACGCTTGCCATTGCTATGAACCGCATTGGTGCAAAGAGCAACACGGGCGAAGGTGGTGAAGATCCCGAGCGATACGAAGTCATGAGCAACGGCGATTCCAAGCGTTCAGCAATCAAGCAGGTTGCTTCTGGGCGTTTTGGCGTGACAAGCGAATACCTCGTCAATGCTGATGACATTCAAATCAAGATGGCTCAAGGAGCCAAGCCGGGCGAAGGTGGTCAGCTGCCAGGACACAAGGTGTATCCATGGATTGCAAAAACGCGTTACAGCACTCCTGGTGTTGGGCTCATTTCGCCACCACCGCACCATGACATCTACTCAATTGAAGATTTAAAGCAACTCATTCACGACTTGAAGAACTCGAATCCTGCTGCGCGAGTGCACGTGAAGTTGGTTTCCGAAGTTGGCATTGGCACGGTTGCTGCAGGTGTAAGCAAAGCCAAAGCCGATGTGGTGTTGATCTCTGGACATGACGGTGGAACTGGCGCATCTCCACTGACGTCGTTGAAGCACGCCGGCGTTCCGTGGGAACTCGGTCTTGCCGAAGCACAGCAAACGCTGTTGCTCAACGGTCTACGCGATCGCATTGTTGTGCAAGCCGATGGACAGATGAAAACCGGACGCGATGTCATCATCGCAGCTCTTCTTGGTGCAGAAGAGTTTGGTTTTGCAACGGCCCCACTGGTGGTAAGCGGTTGCATCATGATGCGCGTCTGTCACTTGGACACTTGCCCTGTTGGTATTGCTACGCAAAACCCAGAATTGCGCAAGCGGTTTAGTGGAAAGCCAGAGTTCGTTGTCAACTTCTTCGAATACATCGCTGAAGAGGTGCGCGAGTATCTTGCTCAACTCGGTTTCCGTACTCTGCAGGAAGCGGTTGGACGTGTTGAGGCGCTCGACGTGAAGCATGCGGTGAACCATTGGAAGGCTCAGGGCCTCGATATTGAGCCGATTCTTGTCACTCCACAGAATCCGTACAACCAAACTCGACATCACTCTGTTACGCAAGATCACGGGCTGGCTGATGCACTTGACACGTCCCTCATTGCGAAGTGCGCGAACGCAATTCAGACTGGTTCGGCAATCTCCATCGAGTCCCCAATTTCAAACGTCAATCGCACCGTGGGCACCATGTTGGGTAGCGAAGTGACGAAGAAGTGGGGAGGAGCCGGACTTCCCGACAACACCATTTCGCTTCGTTTTGAAGGTTCGGCTGGCCAGAGTTTTGGTGCCTTCATTCCACGAGGAGTAACCATGCAACTCTTTGGTGACAGCAACGATCACGTTGGTAAGGGGCTGTCGGGTGGCCGAATCAGCATTCGTCCAAGTGAGCGCGCACCGTTTGCTCCAGAAGACAATGTGATTGCTGGAAACGTCGTTGGTTACGGTGCAACCTCGGGGCAGGTGTTCATTAACGGCATTGTCGGTGAACGATTTGCTGTTCGTAACTCAGGGGCAACTCTGGTGGTTGAAGGGGTGGGCGACCATGCATGCGAATACATGACAGGTGGCCGTGCGGTTGTGCTTGGCACAACGGGTCGAAACTTTGCTGCAGGTATGTCGGGTGGTATCGCGTATGTCTATGACATGGACGATCAGTTCGCGTCGCGCGTCAACCCAGAGATGGTTGACGTCCTGCCACTTGACAAAGAAGATGCGCAGTGGCTGCATGACACGTTGCAAGAACACATCACAATGACCGAGTCGCCACGCGCAAAACAGATTGTTGCGCAGTGGGATGCGTATTCAATCAAGTTCGTCAAGGTGTTGCCGCGAGATTACGCGCGCGTCATGGCAGTGTTGGCGAAAGCATCAGCAGATGGTGTTTCAGAAGAGGAAACATCTCGACGAGTGATGGAGTCGGTCCATGGGTGAACCAACAGGATTTTTGAATTGGGAGCGCAAGACTCCGAAGCGTCGCTCAATTCCTGTACGCGTCACCGATTGGCGCGAAGTGTACGAACCATTTCCAAAAGATGAGTTGAATCATCAAGCAGGACGTTGCATGGATTGTGGAATTCCGTTTTGTAATAACGGATGCCCACTCGGCAACCTCATTCCCGACTGGAACGACTTGGTGTACCGCGGACATTGGCGCGATGCAATTGAACGCCTACATGCCACAAACAATTTCCCTGAGTTCACCGGCCGCTTGTGCCCAGCACCATGTGAGAGTGCTTGTGTTTTGGGAATCAACGAAGATCCGGTGTCAATTAAGCAAGTTGAAGTTGAAATCATTGATCATGCATGGAATGAAGGTTGGGTGCAGCCGTTCATCGCCAGCACCAAAACAGGTAAACGCATTGCGGTGGTTGGTTCTGGTCCTGCAGGTCTTGCAGCTGCGCAGCAACTTACGCGTGCAGGTCATGAGGTGGTTGTGCTTGAACGCGCCGACCGTATCGGTGGATTGTTGCGCTACGGAATTCCCGAATTCAAGATGGAAAAGAAGCACCTCGATCGACGCATAGAGCAGATGCGCGAAGAGGGAACCGAGTTCCGAACAAATGCCTCAGTTGGCGACAATGTTGATATCGATGTACTGATTGCTTCGCACGATGCAATTGTTCTGGCTTGCGGTTCAACTATCGCGCGCGATTTGCCTGTGCCTGGGCGCGAGTTACGCGGCATTCATCAGGCAATGGATTATTTGCCACTTGCCAACAAAGTG
>JBIKHN010000101.1:0-5724 GCA_044362135.1 Ilumatobacteraceae bacterium
AACTGGGTGAGCGTTCATACAACGTCGTAATCGGGTCTGGTGTACGTTCGCAAATTGCCAGCATGGTGCCAGCCACAGCAAAGCGTGCGGTCATCGTTACCCAAGCAACCATTCCTTTTTCAGTAGAGGAGAGTTTGGTGGCAGCGGGGATTTCTACCCGCACAATCAACATCGGACTTGGCGAAGAATTCAAATCGCTTGCAACTATCGAAATGATTTTGCGCGAATGCGCACAGTTTGGTCTTACGCGTAATGATGTCATCATCGGCGTTGGTGGTGGCATGGTTACCGACATCGCTGGTTTTGCAGCGTCAGCCTGGCACCGCGGTATTGCAGTGGTCCACGTGTCAACAACTCTTGTTGGCATGGTCGATGCTGCGATTGGTGGAAAGACGGGTGTCAACCTTGCAGAAGGGAAGAACCTTGTTGGTGCCTTTTGGCAGCCACGTGGTGTGCTGTGCGACACTGACGCGCTCGCCAGTTTGAGCCCGCGTGAAACACGATGCGGAAATGGCGAAATGGCCAAGTATCACTTCCTCACAGGCGACGACCTGCTCAGTCTCGATCTCAACTCGCGAATTGCGCGTTGCGTGCAAATTAAAGCTGACATCGTTGGATCAGACGAGCGCGAAGGTGGTCGTCGTATGTTGCTTAACTATGGCCACACTCTTGCGCATGCAATAGAGATTGCCACCGATTTTTCGGTTGCTCACGGCGAAGCTGTGGCCATCGGGTTGGTGTATGCAGCGCTGCTTGCCCGCGAACTTGGCCGAATCGACGACCAGCGCGTGGTTCAGCACCGTCAAGTTGTGGAAGGTGAGTATGGCTTGTCATGTGCGTTGCCTGCTGGTGTGTCGCACGATGAACTCATTGCTTTGATGCACAGCGACAAGAAGGCTCTCAGTGGATTGACGTTTGTGCTCGATGGCAGCAAAGGCGTCGAGCCGGTATCACCAGTAAGCGTGGACGCAGTTCGCTCAGCGCTTAGCCGTATGGAAGTACGCTAGAACCATGGCAGCAGTAACTAAGCGCGTATTGCTTCTCAACGGCCCAAACCTCAATTTGTTGGGAGAGCGTGAGCCTGCGGTGTACGGAACTGCAACGCTGGCTGACCACGTTGCATCAGCAACTCAAGCCGCAAGCGAAGTTGGACTCGTAGTCGACAGTCTGCAGTCAAACAGTTCGTCAGAACTGGTAAACGCCATACATTCGGCGCGTACAACTCACGACGCAATTGTCATTAACCCTGGTGCGTTCACGCACTACGCCTGGAGCATTCATGATGCGCTTGCGGCGTTTAGCGGCCCAGTTATTGAGGTGCATATTTCCAATCCAAGCAGCCGCGAGTCGTGGCGTCATGAAAGTGTTGTTGCGCCGGTTGCATCAGGCACCATCGCTGGATTTGGCGGACTTGGTTATGTGCTTGCCATTCAGGCGGTCGCTCAATTACTCGCAGTTAAATAATTGGTCGGCAGCAACATGCCACGACCAAATTTTCTTCCGCTTCGAGTTGACGGTCGACTGGAAGCCGTTGCGCGTTACCTTGCCGAGAGTCAATCTGCTTCTGCGCTTGTTGTTTCTTCAACCATAAATATTCGCTACCTCACAGGCTTCACAGGATCTGCAGGTGTATTGATTTGTCGCAACGATGATTCGGTATTGGTTACTGACGGAAGATATGTCGAGCAAGCTCAAGCACAGATTCGTGATTCTGGAGCGGAGGTTCGCATTGTTGAAGCACGAACAGCAGCGGCGACCCTAGATGCAGTTGCATCTGAGCTTGCTCATGACGCAAAGATCGGATGTGAGTCAGCAGATCTAACCGTTGATGCGCACGCTCGCTATGTTGCGGCATTGGGTAGGGAATTGATTCTGTTGAACGGGGTGGTGGAAGAACTCCGTCGGACAAAGAGTGAAGCAGAAGTTGAACGCATTGCATGGGCAGCCAAAGCCGCAGACGATGCGCTTGCAGATACCCGTGATCTTCTGGTGCGATCAATGAGCGAGCCCATTACCGAGCGAGACGTTCGTGATGAGTTGGAGTATCGGATGCGTCGGTACGGCGCAGACGGTCCAAGCTACGAAACGATTGTCGCTACTGGTCCCAATGCAGCGCGTCCTCACCATCGTCCAACAGATCAGTTACTTGCTGAAGGAGATTCAGTGGTGATTGATGTCGGTGGATTAGTCGATGGTTATCACTCCGACATGACTCGAACCTATTTGTTAGGAAAGGTTGATTCGGTGTTGCAGACCATGCTTGATGTCGTTTCCGAAGCACAACAGCGCGGAGTCGCAGCCGTTCGAGCGGGAGAATTACCGAGTGAGATCGATCGCATTTGTCGGACCTTCATCTCTGATGCAGGGTTTGGTCCAGAGTTCGTGCATGGCACAGGTCATGGCGTAGGTCTAAACATTCATGAGTCACCTTGGCTTCGTGCGCAATCTAATGAACCATTACGCGACGGAGAGGTGGTGACTGTGGAGCCTGGCGTCTATCGTGTAGGTCTCGGTGGCGTGCGAATTGAGGATTTGCTCCTCGTACGCGCGACCGGAAGTACAACCCTTACCCACACCCCGAAGGACAGCCTGTGCCTGCAATCTCAACAAACGATTTAAAGAACGGAATTACCCTCAACCTGGATGGCACCTTGTACACGGTGGTGGAATTCCAGCACGTGAAGCCTGGCAAGGGTGGCGCATTTGTTCGCTCAAAGTTACGCAACTTGCGTAGCAACAACATGCTTGAGAAGACGTTCAACGCTGGTGTGAAGGTTGAACAGGCAATTCTTGAAAAGAGTGACATGCAGTTTCTGTACAAGGACGGCGAAGAGTATGTGTTCATGGATCAGTCGTCTTACGAACAAGTGAATATCAAGCCATCAGCGCTTGGTGAAGCAGCCGACTATCTCATTGAGAACGCTGTCGCGATCATCGCAACGTATGAAGGTGACATTGTGAGCGTTGAAATTCCAGCTTCGGTTGAATTAGAGATCGCACTCACCGAACCTGGCATTCAGGGTGACCGTGTTTCAGGTGCTCGCAAGCCGGCCACATTGCAAACAGGAAAAGTTATCCAGGTTCCTTTGTTCGTCAACATTGGTGACCGCGTCAAAGTCGACACACGTAGCGGCGACTACATCACACGCGTTTGACCATGTCAACCGGCCGACCTTCCCGTTCGGCGGGTAACGATGCACGCTCAGATGCGCGCGAACGTGCATTGCATTTGCTGTACGAAGCCCATGCTAAAAGCGCATCGGGTTCCTCTGTTGTTGAGTCACAGGTGTTAGCGGTTGACGATTTAGTGCTTGAGATAGTTGCCGGTGTAGATGGTGTGACTACCAAAGCTGACGAGATCATTGCCGAAAATGCAATTGGTTGGACGCTGGCTCGCATGCCAGTGATTGACCTCATTGTGTTGCGCATCGCGATTTTTGAGCTGTTGTCGCGTCCAGATGTGCCAACTGCCGTAATTTTGAATGAAGCCGTTGAACTTGCAAAGACTTTTTCAACCGATGAGTCTGGCCGTTTCGTGAACGGTATCTTGTCAACTATTGCTAAAAAGGTTCGTCTATAAAAAGAAGTGTCTCTGCATCCACCGTCAGCGTGTGGTGCATGGTGGTGTTGTATGCGTCGTATTTTTCACTGCGTACAGTAGGCGTGCACAACGGTCTTGGAACCTCGGCATATGACTTTGGTCTGTATGACCAGGGAATTTGGTTGATGTCTCGTGGCCATTCTCCGTTTGTCACATTGATGGGTCGCAATCTTTTCGGTGATCATTCCTCGTTCATCCTGGTTCTGTTGATTCCGTTGTATTGGATCTTTTCTTCAACGTCGATCCTGTTTGTGGTTCAGTCAATCGTCGTGGCGATTGGTGCGCTTCCCGTGTATTGGTTTTCGAGACAAAGATTACGAAGCGAGCCACTTGCAGCAGCCATGGCTGGGGTGTACTTGCTGCACCCGTCAATTGGCTGGACCAACCTAGAAAATTTCCATCCAGATGCCGCACTAGGAACTCTTGTTGCATTTGCAATTTGGGCTGCGTTTGCGGGGAAGTGGCGTTGGTACTGGGTGGCCGTTGTGCTGGCGCTTTCTGTGAAGGAAGACGTTGCCTTTGTCTTGGCACCGCTTGGATTGTGGGTTGCAGTAAAGGCCGACAAGAAGCGTGGTCTAATCACCAGCCTGGCTTCGCTTGCAACTATGGCGCTGATGTTTCTTGTGGTGATGCGCAGTTTCACGGGTGTGGCGTTTAGAAATTCCTGGCGAATTCCATTTGGTGGATTTAGTGGGTTGTTGAAAACCGCGTTCACCCAGCCGACCAAACTGATCGCATATTTGTGGAGCGAAGATCGTCCCGTATACGTATGGCAGATGCTTGCACCTGTTGGATTTATCTTCCTCTACGAGCCAAGTCTTGCGCTTGTCGGCTTTGTCATGCTGGCATCAAACGTTGTCAGTACGTTTTGGTATCAGCATCAAATTCATTATCACTATTCCATCATCATTGTTCCGTGCATCGTGATGGGAACGGTGTGGGCTCTTGGCAAGTTTTCTCGTCCAGCTCGTAGGTGGGCGAGTGCGTGCATTGTGGTGTCGTCGCTCGTGTGCGGATATCTCTGGTCACCAATGCCGTTCGCTCGCACAACGACCACTTCGTGGACATCGCAAATGCCTCCAGTAGTTGCAGCTCGTGAATCCATTAGTCGTGTGCCTGATGATGCGGTGGTTGCTGCGTATCACTCACTCACTGCACATCTGGCGCGAAGGGTCACCATTTATTCGTTCCCAAATCCATTTATTAGGAACTTGTATGGGCCAGATGTCTTTGCTGGCGGCGATCGGCTGCCTGGCGCAGATGCAGTCGAGTACGTGATCTTGCCAGTCAGCCTGGACGAAGAAGCCCAAAAGGTCTGGGATGTGGAGAAAGACCAATTCCAAGTCGTTGATGAAAATGCTTGGTGGGTGGTGTACAAGCGCGCCTAATCTCGCTTCCTGAATTACTGCTTCTGTTGTTACTGCTATGGTGAGGTTGTCGTTAATTGAGCCCCGTGAGGCTCAAACGAGAGGGATGAATGAATCAGGTACCAAATCGCGCGTCAGGTAAGGC
The DNA here is from genome assembly GCA_044362135.1 of Ilumatobacteraceae bacterium. Taxonomy (GTDB): domain Bacteria; phylum Actinomycetota; class Acidimicrobiia; order Acidimicrobiales; family Ilumatobacteraceae; genus UBA3006. The sequence continues at coordinate 5,114 of JBIKHN010000101.1, forward strand.
CGTCATGTCTGGCCCCGACGTCACTCGGGCAATCAGTCGAATTGCTCACGAAATAGTCGAACGCAATCAAGGTGCGCACAACGTTGTTCTTGTTGGATTGCAGCGCGGTGGAACGTGGATTGCAGATGTACTCGCAGAGCGAATCGCACAGATTGAACCCAATCTCGTCGTTCCGAACGGATCACTCGATGTTTCGATGCATCGCGATGACATTGGGTTGCGTCCCATTGTTCCGGGTGCAATTAGCGAAATTCCGTTCGATATCAATGGCGCTGTTGTCGTGCTGGTTGACGATGTGTTGTACACAGGTCGTACCGTGCGTGCAGCCCTCGAGGGTTTGAACAATTTCGGTCGGCCGCGGGCGGTACAGCTCGCTGTCATAGTGGATCGAGGGCATCGTGAATTGCCTATCCGCCCCGATTTCGTGGGCAAAAACATTCCAACTCAAGCAAGCGACGAAGTTGATGTTTCTGCAGATGGAGTGATGATTACGGCGGTGGAGTCGTGAAGCACTGTCGGTCAATTGAAGAACTTGGCAAAGATGGTCTGCTCAGGCTGCTTGACAGCACCGATCAAATGGCCGAGATTAATCGTCGTCCCATACCTAAAGT
>JBIKHN010000102.1:0-5722 GCA_044362135.1 Ilumatobacteraceae bacterium
CCTTCAGTTGATGCTCCTGCTTCTGCAGCAGCCTTTTCACGTGCGGCTTGTGCGCGCTTCAGGAGGTGTTCTGGAATTTCAGTCATTGCTGATCATCCTTTCAATATGTGTATTCGTCACAGAGGACCCGAGATTCCGCCGTCTTTACGTACGCGCCAGAAGTGAATGGCCAAGAAGATCACGGTGACAAACGGGAAGAGCAATACGTGCAATACGTACCAGCGCAACAACGTTTCTGCGCCAATTTCAACGCCGCCGAGCAAAACGAATCGAACTTGAGAACCAATTACTGGTGAATACCCCATCATGTTGGTACCCACCGCAACCGCCCAGAGCGCAAGTTGGTCCCACGGCAAGAGGTATCCGGTAAACGAAAGCAACAACGTAAGCGTGAGCAGGATTACTCCGACTACCCAGTTGAATTCGCGAGGGGCCTTATATGCACCGTGGTAAAACACGCGAGCCATGTGCAAGAACACGCTCAGCACCATGAGGTGAGCACCCCATCGATGCATATTGCGCACCATCAAACCAAATGTCACTGATGTATGCAAAGACTGAATGTCTTGCCAAGCATTTGCTGCCGTCGGTCGATAGAAGAACATCAAGAAAATGCCCGTAACAGTGAGCAAAATGAACAAAAAGAAGCTGAGTCCGCCGAGGCAGAGTGTGTAACTGACCTTCACTGCGTGTCGCTTTACCTTCACTGGGTGCAAGTGGTACAACACCGAGTTCATAATCACGTACGAACGGTTACGCGGTGAGTCGGTGTATCCCTTGCGGAAGATTGAACCAGGGCGGAAAATTGAGTTCCACGCCTGGCTTCCCTGCAATGTTTCACCCAACTTCGCTGCACGCTCTTTCAGCGTGAGGCGAGGCTTTTCTTCAATTGTGCTTGCCATATATTTCTCCGTGTCCTGAAACTTTTACAACCGCATGCCGTATGCGTAGCCGTGGTTTGGTGTACGTGTGTGTGAGTCGCCAGTTGCAGCAGGAGCTCCAACTTTTCCAAGAATGATGACACCAGTTGGGCAACGGTCGACACACAAGGCGCAACGAGTGCACACGTCGTCGTCAATGATGAACAACACATTGTCGCTCGGGTCTGACCCTGGCATTTCCGTGCCTTGGGCCTCGGCAATTGCATCTGGTGTCACCATGTGAATGCACTTCCATGGACAAATATCCACGCAACCTTCACACATAATGCATTCGCTTTGGTCAATATGAATGAACTGCTTTGGCTTCACAGCCTTTGCGAGGTAGTCGGCATCCACTTCAACGAGTTGATACTCGTTCGACCACAGGGGCATCGGTGGATTGGCGTCGGTCTTTGTCATGTCAATTAGCCTTTACGAACCAATGGTCGACCGTATGTTGAAGTTGCAATTGCCTTCGGCTTCACTTCGCCGCGCTTCTGCCACCAATTGAACATCTTCACCATGAGCGTCATCAACACAACGTGGATGAGCACCACAATGGTGTCGCGGATGGCTTCATAGCTCAGGGTGAATGGAAACTGTCCACCAAAGGCTTTCGGCTTCAACAGATCGAAGGGCCCGAAAATCAATTTGTCTTTGCGCCAACCGAGATTCTTGTCTGCATGGTCAATGAATTGATGAGGAACCACACCAAAAGCAATAAACAACACAGCGAAAACATAAACAGCACCAAACATGGACTCTCCCCATGTTGCTTTGCGGTCAACTGGACGGCGCTTACCTACCCAATAGATGCCATACGTCATCGCGAGTGTGAGGGCGAGTGAGAAGATGAACGCTTGGTTCACTCCCGGCCATCGAAGAATGTCTATTGCCAGCATGGTTTGCAGGGATGCCTTTCCTCGTGAAATCTGTAACGAGACTAGTCGGGCATTCCTCAAATAGGTGAAAAGAGCGAGGTTGTGCAATCGTGCGATCCTGTGACGTTGAGCACCAGTTTGTGGGCATTCAATCAGACTGAAATTTCCGATTTCGGGCAGTCAGTCCCTAGTGTTTATCTGGTCCCTGCTCGGTGATTTAGAGTGGGGAAAGATCAATGTCGAGGGCACCACCCTTATTGGCACACGACTTATACGACATATACGAGGAACACTGTGACTGAAATACCCGAACACCTACTCAAGCGTTCGAAGGAACGACGGGAAGCTGCTTCGGGCGGTGCGAGTTCTGACTCTGGAGCATCTGTACCTGCAACAACTTCGTCGGCCCCAGCAGTTGCAAAACCGACTGCCCCTGTTGTTGCCTCTGCTCCTGCACCTAAGCCAGACCCAAGCTATGTAGTTGCCGCCAAGACGCGTAAAAAAATCCCGTTCTGGGCAATGGCTACGCTCAGCCTCCTTCCGCTCTGGGCATTTTTGTATTTGATCGCGTTGAAGCCACAGGAAAAAGTTGTTGAAGGTCCAATGGCTATTGGTGAAGCTGTTTACGGAACCTGCGCGGGTTGCCACGGAGCAGCAGGACAAGGCGGCGCAGGCCGTGCATTTGCCGGTGGCGAAGTATTAAAGACCTTCCCGAAGATTGAAGACATGTTGAACTTCGTATACACGGGTAGTCAACCATATGTTGCAGCAGGCATTGCTTATTACGGAGATCCAAATCGTGAAGGTGGAGGACATGCACCGCTTTCATACAACGGAAACCCAATGCCTCAACAAGGTGAAAAAGCTGGTGGCGGACTCACCGAGTACGAAATTCTTGGAGTTGTATGCCATGAGCGTTATGCCATTGGTGGTGCAGACCCAGCCAGTGAAGAATGGAAAGAAGAATACGAGACCTGGTGCTCACCAGAATCTGAAATCTTCCTTGCACTTGAAAATGGTTCGACTTCATTCGACACCATTGATAAAGACTTTGCGATGTTGACTAAGCCGCCTCGTGCAGTTGGCACAACAGCACGCGAATCCGCAAAGTAGTAATTGGCCTACGGGCCGGTACACACCACTTCTGTAATTTCATCTTGGTACAGATTTAGCAACGAGATTGCGTTCCCATCTGGGAATTTGTTGATGAAGTCGCGTAGCGACGTAGTTTCAGTGTCGCAATTGCGCACTGTTGGAGTGGCAAGTGGAACCACCCAACCATTGCTCAACACACCTAAGTCCCCGCCTTGCAACATGTCCACAAGGGTTGGAAGCGTCAAGATTTCTTTTCCTTTACTTGTATCAGCAGGAACAAGGGCAAACCACAACACACCCGAACCCAATGTGTCAGCGACAAGCACGCATGAATAGGGAGTTGTTGGTAGCTCACATGTCACTTCACCAGGCGTGCCGTCAACAATGCGCATTATGCGACCATCATCAAGAGAAAGCGTTGCGTCGCCAGCCGATTTTCCGTTAGAAACCTGCCAACCCTCACCAAATTCGGTAGTGGTTACTGCAGCAACAACATCAATAACGCGACCGTTTGCACCGCTGGTTGATGACCCGCGATTCACCACAAGCAACATGGCAAACACCAAGGCTGACGCACCAAGCAACATGCCGAGCGCTGCCCACAACCTTGCGGTAAAGAAATAACGCATGCAGTAAATCTATTGCGCGCGAACCGCTGCGAGGGCAGCACGTTCAGTGCGCTCAGCAAGTTGTTGCATCACTGAATCGTTGTGTCCAAGCCCAACAAACAGTGCTTCGTATGCTCCTGGAGCCAACGCCACTCCTTCAGCCAACATGGCATGGAACAATCGTGCATACATCCTTTCGTCGGTCTGCTTTGCTTCGTCGAAGTTTGATGGAGTGTTTGGTCCAAAGAAAGCACCTACAAGCGTTCCAACTACTGGAAATTGTGCGACTATGCCGGCATTCGAACACGCATCGCGTAGCAACGTGGACAACGCGCGAGCACGCGCACCAAGTTCCATATACACGTCTGGAGTGAGTTCATTCAATGCTGCAAGACCAGCGGCAGTTGCCAATGGATTACCCGCAAGAGTTCCTGCGTGAAACACCTTTCCAATTGGCGTGAGATTTTCCATCACTGCACGCGATCCACCGATTGCACCAATTGGCAAACCGCCACCGATTACTTTGCCGAAGCAGGTGATGTCTGGTTTCACGTCGTACTTTGCTTGCGCACCGCCTTGGCCAATACGGAATCCAGTGATGACTTCATCAAAAATGAGTAACGCCCCAGCCTTATCGCACGCTGCGCGAAGACCTTCAAGGAAACCAGGTGCCGGTGCAACTACGCCCATGTTTGCAGCAACTGGTTCAACAATGACTGCAGCAACATCGTTACCAATTTCTGGAACAACGTTGTACGGAACAACCAACGTGTTCGCAACGGCTTCTTCTGGAACACCCGCGGTGCCTGGAATTCCAAGCGTTGCTATACCGCTTCCACCTGCTGCAAGTAGTGCATCTGTTGCGCCATGAAAGTTTCCGTAGAACGTGATGATTCGCTTTCGGCCAGTTGCTCCACGAGCAAGACGCACCGCTGTACTTGTCGCTTCGGTGCCGCTGTTCATCAATCGAACACGTTCACAACTCGGCACCCGTTCACGAATTGCTTCTGCCAACTTCATTTCACGAGGTGTTGGTGCACCAAATGATGTTCCATCACCTGCTGCTTCTCGCAATGCTGCAGTGATTGCAGGATGAGCGTGGCCCAAAATGACTGCGCCATAGCTTTGCACTAGGTCGATATAACGATTTCCCTCAACATCAACAATGTGTGCACCTTCACCGCGAGCAACGATGTACGGCTCGCCGCCAACCGACTTGAATGCACGAATAGATGAGTTGACACCACCAGGAATGACGTTGGCTGAGCGTTCATAGAACGTGTGGTTTGACGGAATTGCTTTGCCTGTGCACACAGTTGCAGTACAACCTGCAGAAACACACAGCGATGGATCACAAAACGGAATGGTCACTGCGACTCCTATTGTTGGGTTTCGGCGAACCAACGCGCGAAATAGGTCAAAATAATGTCTGCGCCTGCTCGCTTTACTGCTGTTAATTGCTCAACAGCAACGGTGTCGTGATCGATCCAGCCATTTGCTGCTGCAGCTTTAATCATGGCGTACTCACCACTTACGTGATACGCGGCAACTGGAACATCTACTCGCTGACTTACCGCTGCGATGACATCGAGATAACTCATCGCTGGTTTCACCATCACGATGTCTGCACCTTGCTCAATGTCTGCTGCTACTTCGCGAAGCGCTTCGCGCGCGTTACGCCAATCTTGCTGGTAGCCCTTGCGATTACCGCCGCCAGCAATTTGTACGTCTACCGCGTCGCGGAATGGGCCGTATAAACCAGAGGCGTACTTGGCTGAATACGCCATGATCGCAGTGTCAAGGAAACCGGCGCCGTCAAGTGCTGCGCGAATTGCGCCAACTTGCCCGTCCATCATTCCGCTCGGTGCAACAACTTGAGCACCTGCTTGAGCTTGTGCCAACGCAGCCTTGCAATAAATCTCGAGCGTTGCATCGTTGTCGACATCGCCTTTTGCATTGAGTACACCACAGTGTCCATGCGAGGTGTATTCGTCTACACACAAGTCGGCCATCAAGACAATGCGATTGCCCAACTCTTCGCGAAGTTCACGCAATGCAACCTGCACAATTCCATTTGGATCAAATGCGCCAGAGCCAACTTCGTCTTTGACTGCTGGTACGCCAAACAAAATGACCGCTGGAACACCGAGATCGGCGAGCGCACGTACTTCTTCCTTCAAAGACTCACGTGTGTGTTGCATCACGCCAGACAACGATG
>JBIKHN010000103.1:0-5714 GCA_044362135.1 Ilumatobacteraceae bacterium
GCGCCATTGCTGAGGGTTCTGTCATACCCACACCATAGATAAACGATGGTGTGGTGAAGGTAGTTGGAGGAACTCAGCGCTGTTGTGAAATGGCAGTCCACACACGCTCTGGTGTAGCAGGCATGTCGATGTGACGGATACCCAAATGCGCGAGCGCATCGACGACGGCAGATTGCACTGCTGGGGTGGATCCAATCGTTCCCGATTCACCGATTCCTTTTGCGCCTAATGCGTTACGTGGCGTTGGAGTTTCCATGTGGATGACTTCAAAGCTTGGCAACTCTGCTGCAGAGATAAATGCGTAGTCGGCAAAGTTTGACGTGATTGGGTTGCCGTCACTGTCGTAGCGCACTTCTTCGAGCAGCGCTTGTGCTGCGCCTTGGGCAATGCCGCCGTGAATCTGTCCCTCAAGCAACAACGGGTTCAATACTTTGCCTGCATCATCGCATGCCACGTGACGCAGCAGTTTCACTTGACCGGTTTCGGTGTCTACTTCAACAACCGAGACGTGAGCACCAAATGGGAACGTTGCGCCTTGTGAGACATAGTCGGTTTCCTGAATGAGTCCGCCGTCTTTTGCCAACGCAATGGACAGATCTGCCCACGATTTTGCAACTGCCGGCGTACCCGTAACGTGGAATGAAGCGGACTCTTTGTCGAACACCACGTCTTCTTCGTTGGCTTCAAGTAGTCGGGCTGCATGCTTGCGAGCTTGCTCTACCAATTCTCCTGCAGCAACGTGCACTGCAACTCCGCCTTGTTGCAATGAACGCGAACCCATGGTTCCGCCTCCCTTTGGCACGAGGTCGGTATCGCCCCACACCACATCGATCTTGTCCATAGGAATTCCGGTTTGATCAGATGCGATCATGGCCCACGAAGTGACATGGCCTTGTCCGTGAGGAGAAGTTCCGGTGAAGACCACTGCACGACCATCTTGTGTGACTTCGATCTTCGCGGACTCTCCAGAACTATTTCCAGCAGTGATTTCGACATACACGCTGACGCCAATGCCCAGTTGCTTCACGCTGCCACTCGCGCGACGCACCGTTTGTTCTGCGCGAAGTTTGGTGTAGTCAGCTGCTGCAAGAACGCGATTCAACGATTCCTCGTAATCGCCAACGTCGTATGTTTGTCCGATTGACGTTGCATGTGGCTCGAGGAACTTTGGAATGAGGTTGATACGGCGCACTTCTGCTGCATCTTTTCCAATTTCAGCGGCGAACATGTCCATGGCGCGTTCAATGGCAGCGGTTGCCTCTGGTCGGCCGGCACCGCGGTAAGCAACTACTGGGGTGGTGTTGGTGGCTACCGAAGTAGTGCGAACTTCAATCTTTGGAATGTCGTACACGCCTGACGCCATTGGGCGGGTCATGAATGGGGCAAGAACCGCTCCAACATCAACCCATGCGCCGGAGTCTTGCAACACGTGCATTTGGTAGGCGGTTACTTTTCCGGCTTTGGTGCCACCAATGGTCACGTACTGAATTTGCGCACGACCATGGCCAAGTGCAGTCATGGATTCGCTGCGGGTTTCAAGCCAGCGAACAGGTTTGCCTACTTTCCATGCAACTGCACCAAGCACTAACTCTTCTGGGTAAGCGGCGATCTTTGCACCAAAGCCACCACCAACGTCTGGAGTGATGACGCGAATTTTTTCGGCATCGAGACCGTTTGCAGCCTGGATGGTGTCGCGTGCACCTTGTGCGTGTTGCGTTGACATCCATTGAATAAGTCGACCGTCGTTGTCCCATGCTGCAGCAGAAGCACGAACCTCTAGTGGGCATGGTGCAACTCGCTGGTTGACGTAGCGACCCTTCACCACCACTTCACAATCTGCAAACATTGCGTCGCCCGTGTTGTCGGGCATGCCAACTGCGATGCTGTCAAACACCACGTTGCTGCCGCACTCTTCGTAAATGAGAGTGGTGCTGGTCATTGCTTGTTCAATGTCGATCAATACTTCAAGAGCGTCGTAGTCAACGATTACTTTCTCCGCTGCGTCTTCACCTTGGTTGGCAAGTTTGGTGAGTACAACTGCAACAGGTTCGCCTACGTAGCGAACCTTGCCGCTTGCAAGGAACGTGCGCTTGGCCATTGGGTTGAATGTGGCCGACGCTGGTTGAAGATCTAAATCTGCTGCGGTGTAGATAGCAACAACGCCAGGTGATTCAAGTGCATCAGCAACATCGATGCTCGTAATGTTGGCGTGAGCAACGGTAGAGCGAATAAAGGTTGCATGCAGCGCGCCAACAAGCATTGGCTCACTGTTGAGATCGTCTACATACACACCACCGGTGGTGAGAAACTTTGGGTCCTCTTTGCGAAGTACGCGGTTACCAAGAATGCTTCCAGCCACAAAATCTCCTATCGCTCTGTCTGACGACAGGTTAGGGGTTGAACGGCTGCAGGGAAATTTCGCCCTGGGCAGCCCGTTTCGCAGATTCGAGACTGCGCACTAACAACATGGTGGAAACTATGGTGTACGGCCAGCGCTCGGGAAGAGCCGTTGAGAGCGCGGGCATATCCATCATTGGCAGGCGGCGCTCATCGAAGCGAAGGTAGCCAAGTTGGGTGCGAATGGCGTCCTGCAAACCGGCCTCCGTTTTCAGGTAGGTCACCTGATCTTGCAGGCTTTCAATGACATCTTCGTACTGGGCGAATTCAATTTCTTTTTGCGCGATGAGATTGCGCTGATTGATATACGAACGAACCGGAAACACCGACATAGCAACGACGAGTGCAACGATGACGGAGATGGCGAGGGGAGTGCTGGCCACGCGGAGTTTGCGACTGCGAACGAGTCGAATCTCGGTGGTTGCCATCCCTCTATTCTGGCCTTCAGCGATGACTGAATTGCGTCATCTGCGTTGTTCGGCTGGCTACTTGCGCGGTGCGAGAGCGTCCTTGCCCATGAATTGGGCTTTCGATCCAAGCTCGTGTTCGATCCGGAGTAGTTGGTTGTATTTAGCAACACGGTCGCTGCGGGCAGGAGCACCAGTTTTTATCTGACCGCAGTTCGTGGCCACTGCAAGGTCGGCAATGGTGGAGTCTTCGGTTTCTCCGCTGCGATGGCTCATCACGCTGGTGTAGTTGTTGCTGGTTGCAAGGGCAATGGTGTTCAACGTTTCGGTGAGTGTGCCAATTTGGTTCACCTTTACCAACACGCTGTTGGCAACATGTTCGGTGATGCCGCGTTGTAGTCGCGAGACATTGGTAACGAATAGATCGTCGCCAACAAGTTGAATCTTGTTGCCGAGTTTTTGGGTGAGCGTGGACCAGCCCGCCCAGTCGTCTTCTGCCATTCCGTCTTCAATGGACACGATTGGGTATTTGCTGGCAAGCATGTCCCACCACGATGCGAGTTCATCGCTGGTCAATACTTTTCCTTCGCCAGTGAGGTGATACTTGCCGTCTTTGAACAACTCGCTCATTGCTGGGTCGAGTGCAATGGAAATATCTTTTCCGGGAGTGAATCCTGCTGCTTCAATTGCTTCCACCAAGATTGCAATTGCTTCTTCGTTGCTTGCAAGGTTTGGCGCAAATCCACCTTCGTCGCCAACTGCGGTTGCCATTGTGCGCTTATGCAAGATTGATTTCAGCGTGTGGTACGTCTCGACGCCCCAACGCAACGCTTCAGAAAACGAAGACGCGCCAATTGGCATGACCATGAACTCCTGCAAATCCACATTGTTGTCGGCATGGGCGCCGCCGTTCAATACGTTCAGCATCGGCACAGGCAAGACGCATGCAGAATCGCCGCCAATTGACTTGTACAACGGCAGACCGCGTTCGTTGGCTACAGCATGTGCGTTGGCAAGGCTTGCTCCAAGAATGGCGTTCGCACCGAGTTTGGATTTATTCGGGGTGCCATCCAGAGACAGCATCAATTCGTCAACTGCTTGCTGGCTCGATGCATCTGCGCCAACTAATGCAGAAGCAATTGGGCCGTTCACATTGCCAACAGCTTTTTGCACACCCTTGCCCAAATAACGAGTTCCACCATCGCGAAGTTCTACCGCTTCGTGCTCACCGGTGGATGCACCTGATGGAACGATTGCGCGACCGCGTGCGCCAGATTGCAATGTGACTTCAACTTCAACGGTTGGATTTCCGCGCGAGTCCAAAACTTCGCGACCCACTACTTGCTTGATTGTGCTCATGGCTACACGCTAGTCAGCGCACGAATTCACGTTCACTTCCGTGCTTTGGCCTCATCCCACAGTGCATCAAGCGTGGCAAGGTCGACAGCGTGCAAGTCAATGTTGCGCTCAAGTGCAAGCGCCTCAACGTGTTCAAAGCGAGCACGGAACTTATCGCTTGCTTCTCGCAGCGCGGTCTCGGCGTCGTGGCCCAAATGGCGAGACAAATTCACCACGCTGAACAGCAAATCGCCGAGTTCCATGCGCACCGCTTCTGGGTCGGCCTGTTGAGCAATGGCGTCACGGATTTCGCCCGACTCTTCACGAATCTTGTCGAACGCGCCATCGGCATTTGGCCAATCGAATCCAACATCGGCGGCGCGTTTTTGCAACTTTGTTGCATACGACAGCGAAGGTGCTGCTTTGGCAACACCGCTGAACACGGAGTCGGACTTCGCGTCATTGGACAGTCGTTCTTGACGCTTCACTTCGTCCCACGTGCTCACTACGTCGTTTGCGCTGTTGGCAACAGCATCGCCGAACACATGTGGGTGTCTGCGCACCAACTTGTCGTGGATGGACCGCGCAACATCGGCAAGTGTGAACCGGCCTTCCTGCTCGGCGATCGTGGCGTGAAACTCCACTTGATACAACAGGTCGCCAAGTTCTTCAATGAGTGCATCATCGGTACTTGGATTTTCCGCATCAAGTTCGTTAATGGCGTCAACTACTTCATATGTTTCTTCAAGCAAGTGCTTGATGAGTGACTGGTGCGTTTGCTCGATGTCCCATGGGCACTGCTCACGCAACGTGCGTGCAAGTTGATGAAGCTTCACCATTTCGCCAGCGATGGGCTGAGCAAGTTGAGGTATGTACAGCGTGGTGAGGTGGTCGGCAGGAAGCACGCGATCGAGTTCCTGCCACGTGGTGTGTTCAACACGTTGATCGGGAAGTCCAAGGTGATGCAACAGCACTACAGGCTCGTCACCAACTGCTTCGTCGAATGACAACTTCACATCGGATAACACCCAGTCGGCATGCACTTGAGCAACAAGCAGTGGTCCGCGCTCATTGGCTGCTTCTGCAGCAAAACGATGGCCGTCAATCAATCGAACTCCTGCATTCACAGGGTCGATGCCGAGTGCTTCCCAAGCAAGATCGAGAAAACTCATGGCTGGCAAAACGTGAACGTCAATTCGTGTGTCTGCGCGAAGTTGCGTCACGCTCGTTTCAAGAAGCAGTGGTGATCCGGGCACTGCATACAACACTTCGCCATGTTCGATTGCGGCGGCAACGAGAGTTTCAGTTATTGCTGCGTAGACATCGTCAAAGGTTGGCAGTGATTCGTACAGGTGATCAAAGCTCTGCGCAGCAGGCAGTAAGTCTGCAGTCGGGTGTTTCCTGGTGCGAACGAATTGATGTGGAATTGATGCAATGGCTTGCAGCGTTGCTTCAGTAACGGTGTTGCGCGGGCCAGGCCCTAAACCAATAATGACAACACGACCAACCGAAGTGCGATTGCTCATGTTGATTGCAATTTACAGGTCGGTGATTTTTCCGGTTGCTGTGTCC
>JBIKHN010000021.1:0-15732 GCA_044362135.1 Ilumatobacteraceae bacterium
TCAATCGATAGTCGTGGCGTAACTTTTGTAGATGACAACAACTGAGACTTCGGGTCAATCTGAAGTTCTAGCCGAAGTGGAGTTTTTCCACTCCAGGCCAATTACTCCAACACGGCGGTTGTCACTTGGCGGGCTGAACTTGCCAATAGACCCAACTCCTGGACTCGGCGGAATTTTGCTCGGTGCAATCGTCGCTGCTCACGCGGGAGAGGTGCACGAAGATTTGATTCCCGACGTGCATCGATTGATTTCACAAATTGAACAGGGCGATCGTATTGTGCAACCACGATTGCGGCATCGCTTCCAGGCCGATCGTCATGGTCTTGCGCGAAGCGTGCATCGCATGATTGGCGAAAATGATTCCATTCGCTTCGAATTCTCCGAAGGTGGAACACCGTTGCAACATGTACTTGGTGCCGTGTATGTGTTGGAACGATTAGACCCAAGCATTCGCAAAAAACTTGCGCCGATGATGTTGAAGGCAATGAAGTGGCGCGGGCCACTGAACCAAACTTTTGTTGCGTACTTGGCGGGCAGTAATGCATCAACCATTGCCGCAATGGCAGACCCGCGAGCGTGGGCACTTGAAATGCTGGGGTTCCCACCAGGGACGGTGAAGCCTTCTAAGCGTGAGATTCAGGTTCGCTTCCGCGAAAGCTTGCGCGATGTGCACCCAGATCATGGTGGAGATTCGCAAACAGCGAGTGCGAATATCAATGACTTAAGCGAAGCACGTCGCGTCTTGCTGAGTTCATAACGCCATGGTGCGTGGGGTAGTGCTGTTTCCTGGTGCAGGAAGTAGTCGCGACCATGTTGCACTTGTTGCCATCGAGAATCAACTCAACCCACTGCCCGTGCTGCGAGTTGACTTTCCGTATCGCAAGGCAGGCAAAAAGTTTCCCGACAAGGCCCCGGTATTGGTGCAGTGCGTGAAAGATGAAGTGCGAGCGTTTGCAGAAATGATCGGATGCAAGACAACCGAAATAGTGATCGGTGGTCGATCTATGGGCGGTCGCATGTGCACGATGGCTGCTTCAGACGTACAAGACCAATTGCACGTTGCTGGCGTGGCGTGCATTGGCTATCCGTTGCATCCGCCGAAGAAACCTGAGCAGTTACGCACCGAGCATTTGCCACGTTTGGACGTAAAAACGCTGTTTATTAGTGGAACACGCGATGAGTTTGGCACCCCAGAAGAGTTGGCTGGTGCGTTTGCACTGTTGCCTTCATCGCCTGCGGTTCAATTCATTGATGGAGGTCGCCACGAACTGAAAGGTCAAGACGAGCGCGTGGCCACGTTGTTACAGGACTGGCTACGAACTGTGTAGGTGAGCGTCCTCGGGGTTGATGTCTTCAAGTTCACGGTGTGCAGTTTCGGGGTACTTCGCAGCAACGAGTGCTGCGACGATGACAGGGCCAAGTGCGAAGGTGAGCATGACGCGACCGTATGACATGCCGTTGTCAAGCAAATAGCCGGCAACGATAAGCCCAACGCTTCCACCAATTAGTGAAGCAACCATGATGAGAATTGATGCCATGTTGCGGTGAGCGGTGGGGAAGAGCTCGCTGCGAAATACCGCCATGGCCGGATACGAAATTCCCAGTAGCACTCCGCCAACAATGGCAATGAACCACATTGCAAACCCCTGCAGTGCAAATGACGAAGCAAACAGCAACGTTCCTGTTGGCACGGTGGCAATTGCTACTGCTTTGCGCCCAATTTTGTCGGCCAGACGACCGCCGATAACAAGTCCAGCTGTTGCAGGGATGGTGGTGAGGGTGATGAACATGGAGATGTCAAACGCTGAATATCCACGCACATCTTTGAGATAGCGCGATTGGAAAATTGATGCAGTTGCTACGAAGATGTTGGTGAGCACGGCTACGACAACTTGAAGCCACAAACGGTCGCGGTGAATATGCGTTTCTACATCGGTGTGGTGAATTTGCTCTTCGTGCAATGCGAGAAATCGTTGCGTCTCGGGTAGCGAACGTGTAAGCACATAAGCAACTGCCAGCCATGCAATGCCAACTAGGTACACCAGTCGCCATGACGATTCAGAAATGCCTGCAAGCGGAATTGCTCCCACTGCTGATCCTGCGCCAACACCACTGCCTACAGCCAAAATGCTGAGAGCCCATGCCCGTGTGTTGTTTCCCATTTCTTCAGTCGCAAACACCAACACAAACACGGTGAGCGCGATGCCCAGTGGTCGGCCCATAGTCTGCGTTGCAACAAGGAATTCAAACGATGGCGAAAGCGCGCCAAGGGAGACAATGAGCGGTGCAAGCCAGGCAAGACCAATAATGACGCGACGCCTTCCAACTTTGTCGGCGTATGAAGCAATAGGAATTGCAATGATCACACCCCAGCGCACAATTGCCGCAGCAAAACCCTGACCTTGTTCTGAGATATTGAATTCGGTAGATGCATACGCAACGGTTTGTGTAAACACGGTGTTCACGTAGGCAGCAGGAAGGCATGCGAGCCAGAGCAATTTGAGCACGCTTTTTTGTCGAGCAGTGAGTGGCTCAGGCGCTGAAAAACCCCATATTCGACTGTTTTTCTGAGGGTAAGCGCTACTTATTGCCACTGCGCGAGCATACTGATTGCGTCATGCAGATCGTCGTTGAGCATTCCGAAGCGCTTCGGGGCGAGGTTCAGGTTCCGGGAGCCAAGAACTCGGTTCTCAAGCTGATGGCCGTCACCCTGTTGGCTGAAGGCGAATACCGCCTGACCAATGTTCCCGACATTGCCGATGTGGACACCATGTGTGATCTGTTGCGGGCCCTTGGAGTGCAGTCGAAAAAAGTTGGCACACACGAACTCGTGCTCACCAACTCGGGGAATATCACCCCAGTTGCACCGTTTGAATACGTGGACCGAATTCGTGCATCAATCAACGTGCTTGGACCACTTGTTGGACGGTATGGAAGCGCAGATATTGCAATGCCTGGTGGCGATGACTTCGGTTCGCGACCAATTGATTTGCATGTAATGGGCCTGGAAGCGATGGGCGCCAAGTTTGAATTAAGCAAAGAAGGTATTCGTGCAACAGCAAAAGAATTGCGCGGCGCATCAATTGAACTGAAGTTTCCAAGTGTTGGCGCAACCGAAAACATTTTGACGGCTGCAGTCTTGGCTAATGGCGTAACAGTTATTGACAACGCTGCGCGCGAACCAGAAATTGTTGACTTGTGCAACATGCTCGTAGACATGGGTGCAGTAATTTCGGGAATCGGTACCGATCGACTCTCGATCACTGGCGTGAAGCCAAATCAATTGCACTCAACCGATCACGAAGTAGTGAACGACCGCGTGCAGGCTGCTACATACATTTCTGCAGTTGCAGTAACCCGCGGCGATGTATTCGTTCGCGGCGCACGCGCAGAGCACATGGAAATGCTGATCAATCGATTTACTGAAATGGGCGTAGGCATCACCCCACAGCAAGATGGATTACATGTGAACTGCCAAGGCCGATTGCGTGCAATCGATTTCGCAACACTGCCGTATCCAGGAATTGCTACTGATTACAAGCCGTTGCTCGTTGGCATGCTGGCGGTTTCGGACGGTACGGGTATTGCTACAGAGAATTTGTATCCAGGCCGTTTTCGTTATGTGGATGAATTGATGAAACTTGGTGCCGACGTGCGTATTGATGGACATCATGCCGTGGTGCGCGGAGTGGAGCAGCTTGTTGGCGCTCCGGTGAATGCACCAGATATCCGCGCTGGTGCGGCACTGGTGGTTGCTGGGCTTGTTGCAACTGGGCAAACCATTGTGAGCGACGTCCATCACATCGATCGTGGGTATGACGACCTAGTTGGTCGATTGACGGCCCTTGGAGCCCGAATTACTCGGCGTTCGTAACCGAGGTTTCAACAGAATCGGCATTCCGCTTAGCGGCGATGCGTTCGGCGCGTTGAGTTGCCCTCCAAAGCACGAGCACAATCACGAGAATTGGTCCTGCAACGAGCAGGATTTCATCCCAACCACCTTGGTGAGCAAGCACCCCCGTATCGTAGAGGACTGAAGATGAATTGGAGTATTCAGTGAGCATGCAGCAACAGGTTGAAGAAACCATTGAAGTGATCCGCCCAGCATTGCAAGCCGACGGTGGTGACATTGTTTTGAAGGAAGTTGATGAAGCCACGGGAATTGTGAAAGTGACTCTCATTGGCGCGTGCGGAACGTGCCCTGCATCAGATCAAACATTGAAAGCCGGAATTGAACGCATCATGCGCGATCGTGTTGACGGTGTAACCGAGGTTGTGGCGGTTTAAGGCGTGGCACAACGCATTACAGATCCTTTGCAGCTATTCGAATTGGCTGTCGCAGGGGATCGTGGTGCGCTTGCTCGATTGCTGTCGCTCATTGAACGCGGCGGCGAAGATGCGCGCACCATTGCGCGACTCACGTACCCAAAAAGCGGAAGTGGTTACACCGTAGGAATTACCGGCGCGCCTGGCGCTGGAAAGAGCACGCTCACCAGTGCCACTATCGGTCACTTGCGTGCAAGCGATACAAAAGTTGCAGTGCTGGCAATTGATCCGTCGTCACCATTTACGGGTGGCGCAATTCTTGGAGATCGCGTTCGCATGCAAGATCATGCAACCGATGCAGGCGTGTTTATCCGCAGCATGGCAACACGCGGACATCTTGGTGGTTTGTCATTAGCAACCAGCGAAGCGATTCACTTGCTGGACGCTGTTGGATGTCCGTGGATTTTGGTCGAGACGGTTGGCGTTGGTCAGGTGGAAGTTGAAATTGCTGGCAAAGCCGACACCACAGTTGTTGTCGTGAACCCAGGTTGGGGTGACTCGGTTCAGGCCAACAAGGCCGGTCTCATGGAGATCGCAGATATTTTCGTGATCAACAAAGCAGACCGCAAGGGTGCAGACGAAACACGTCGCGACTTAGAGCAGATGCTCGATCTGTCAGACATTGGTCACGACGATTGGCGCCCACCAATTCTGCAGACCTCGGCTGTATCGGGCGAAGGTGTTTCCGAATTGTGGAACACCGTGCTGGCGCATCGCGAGTTCATCATGGCAAGTGGAAAACTTGCGCAACGCAGGTCGTTTCGATTGCGCGAAGAATTGCGTGCAATCGTCGAGCGTCGTCTTGAACTGCGTGCGCGCGAAATTTGCACAGGTGAAAAGTGGGATGGCCTAGAACAGCAAGTGCTCAATCACACGGTTGACCCGTGGGCGGCTGCCGACGACATGCTGAAGGGCATTGGCGCGTAAGCATTCATGAAGTTGCGCATTGAGCCAGATGTTCGCCCTGTAGTTACTTCTGCACTTGCGCTCAGCGGTGCAGTGGGCGTGTTTGCGCTTGCTTTTGGCGTGCTTGCCGTTGGCGCTGGTGCCAACGTGTGGCAGACATGTGCGCTCAGTTTTTTCACATTTACGGGTGCTTCTCAAATGTCGGCAATGTCGGTCATTGCTTCTGGTGGTTCAGTTGGTGGTGCACTTGGCGGAGCGTTGTTACTTGCTGGACGTAACGGAGTGTATGGCTTGGCGTTGTCTCCGTATTTTGGTGAGTCGTTAGGTAAACGACTTCTCGCTGCGCACTTTGTTATTGACGAAACCACGGCAATGATGACGGCGCAAACAAATCCGCGATTACAAAAGATTGCATTCTGGACCACTGCCATTGCGTTGTTCTCACTGTGGAATTTAGGAACGCTCATTGGCGCCTTGCTGGGCAGTTCAATTGACCCATACACGTATGGTCTTGATGTTGGATTTTCGGCCGCCTATGTGGCCATGTTGTTTCCACATCTACGCACAGCGAATGGTCGAATCGCCGCCGCGGGCGGAGCACTACTCAGCGTTGTGCTTGCACCCTTTGTGCCGATTGGGTTGCCAATATTGGCGTCTGGTCTTGCGATATTTGTTGGCCTGCGCCCACAGAACGTGCAGCCAGACGCATGAACATGTCGTGGGCACTCGTCATGTGGTTATCTGTCGGTGCATATGCATTCAAGATGCTTGGGTTTGTTGTTGTGGGTTCTCGAAAACTCCCAGAAGCGTTATCGCGCTGCCTGGTGCTTATACCGGCAGCACTTCTTGCAGCATTGGTGTTTAACGGAACCTTCACCAACGCGCAGACAATTTCCGTTGACGAACGGGCAGTTGGCTTATTGGTCGCAATTGTTGCAGCCTGGCGAAAACTGCCCTTGATTGTTGTGGTCATTCTTGGCGCCGCGACAACAGCGTTGCTGCGTATGGCTTAGTTGCCCAAATGTCGCATAAATGGGTGTGACCGTTATCCCTTAACTTCGGGTTAATTTTCGGAGCATGACAACACAAAGGGGTGATATTTAGACCATTATTGACGTGTGGGAAAGTCCCACGTGTCAAATCAAGGAGATTCCCTTAATGAAAAAAGTACTTGCACTCGCTCTTGTAGCGAGCATTTCGCTAGTTGCATGCGGTAGCGATGCTTCAACAGAAGTTGTCGAAACAACAGTGATGGAAGAAGTCGCTGCAAATGACATCGTTGCTGTAGCAAGCAGCACAGAAGGTTTCAGCACCCTCGTAGCAGCAATCGTTGCTGCAGGTTTGGTAGAGACACTTCAGGGTGAAGGTCCATTCACCGTGTTCGCACCAACAGATGATGCATTCGCAGCATTGCCAGCAGGCTTGCTCGAGAAGTTGCTCTTGCCAGAAAACGTTGGCGTTTTGACCTCAATCTTGACCTACCACGTTGTGGCTGGAAAAGTAATGTCAACCGACGTAACAACCGGTGATGCAGCAACAGTTGAAGGTTCAACGTTGGCATTGGACACAATGAGCGGCGTAATGGTGAACGATGCAACGGTTGTCGCTGCAGACGTTGAGGCAAGCAATGGTGTAATTCATGTCATCGACAAGGTGCTTGTTCCACCAACAGTTGATCTTGCATCACTCTAGATACAAGTAACAGTGAGGTGGTTGGGCTTCGGCTCAACCACCTCATTTTTTATATACGGTGAGAAATTAAGCGTTTGCTTCTACAATCTTTTTCAGTTCGCGCAAGTTGCGCTTCCAAATCATTCCCATTACCAATTTTGCGCCAACAAGTTCGCCAAGCTTTCCGCCTAGCCACCACGGAAATTTCAGTTCCTCTGCCCAAGTAAAGGTGGTTCCGCCCAGGTGTGGGGTGAGCGTAAATTTGCCGGTTCCGGTGACTACGCCAACATGGCGAACACCCATTACCTGCTGCGGGATCCATTCGGTGATTTCCATTTTGTCAACAAGTTTGATTGGTCCAACTTTTGTGTCACAAAAGAATTCGGTTCCAACACCGCGGGTTTGCTCATTGAGAAAGCGAATGGCAACTGCATCGGCCATCCAGTCCACGTGGTTTTCCACTGGTTCAACAACGCTCCACACGTGTTCTGGTGTTGCGTTGAGTTGGATACTTACTTCAATGTGTGCCATATGCGAACCGTACTACGAGTTGATGAGAGGCGCTTTGCCGTACACGGAGATTTGTCGCCTCGAATGTTCGTTAAATGGGTCTTTGGAATAGGTTTCCCAGCGTTGTTCACAGTGGAGTCCAGCATGAGTTGCCATTTCATCAATTTCTTGTGGGGAGGCGTAGCGAACTTTCCATTCGCGACGAACCCGCTTTTCGCCAACAACCTCGATAAACACGCCGTCAATCAATTGCTGCGACTTGTTCACATGCACTTCGCTTGTGATGTAACCGCGTGATGAACTGCGATGGGGGGTTGGGCCACTGTGCTCTGGCATGTCTGCGCTGGGCACGAAGCAATCGACGATGATGTGTCCACCTGGCGCTAGTGATTCGGAGCAACGAATGAGGCACTGTTGTTGTTCTTGTGCGCTCAGCAGATTGAACAACGTGTTGTAGGCCAGAAGAACAACGCTGAATGGACCGGTGGCCATGTCGCGAACCATGTGCCCGAGCTGTGCGTCAACTAGCTCGGCTCGAGGTTTGGCCGCCAATTGGTCGAGCATTGCTTGCGACGAATCAATTCCGCTCACTCGAACCCCATTGCTTTCGCCGGCTATCGCAATGGGGAGTGCGAGCCTGCCTGTTCCAATGCCAAGTTCGTAAACGCTTCCGTTTTCGGCAAGCGACAATACGAGTGCAACCACATCATTGATGTTGTCCAAATCCCGATACCACTCGTCGTAAATGTCGGCGAAGTTGTCGCCATACGGGTTGTCGGAATATTCCACGTCACCATTCTCGCTTAAAGAGGTTGCAACCGCGAAATATCGTTTCGTCGATTTATGGGGGCTGTGAAATACCTAATGATCACGATTTCATCGCGCGGAAATAGATTTTTGGAAAGAAGCTCTAGGTCAAGCCATCGGTATGGGGTATTACGCAGCGCCCCATAGTAAAGATTGAGCCCGTCTATGTAGATGCCTGTTGCCACTTCCAACTCCTCACAATGTTCGAAATGATGTGGAACTGGCGAACACCTTTCGGATAACATTTGAAGCAATCCACCCTTCTGCTTCGACGGAAGGGCCCGGGGCCCGCTCTTCGGAGCGGGCCTCTGTGTTTACGGGGTTGATTTCGTAATTCGTATTTTCCCTGCAATTCCGTATCAAAAGTGATGGCGTAGTCTGAAGGCATGGGTACGTATCTCGATCACGCTGCGAGCACGCCAATGCGCGCCGAGGCGATTGAGGCAATGACCCCGTATCTCGACGGCATGTATGCAAACCCGTCGGGGTCACATCGCTTTGCCCGTGAGGCGCGAAAAGCATTGGACGAAGCGCGCGATCTTGTGGCCGCAACACTTGGCTGCAAGCCGGGTGAAGTGGTGTTTACCAGTGGCGGAACCGAAGGTGACAACCACGCAATTCTTGGCGCTGTACGTCGCCTGGGCGGAGTTGCCGTGTGCCCAGCAGCAGAGCATCACGCCGTGCTGCATTGTGTTGAACATGTGAATGGTGTTGTCGTTCGCGTGAACAATGTGGGAACGGTAGACCTTGAAGATTTGCAGCGCGTACTGAAAGCTGCAACTGATGAACTACCGATCACCGTTGTTTCAGTGATGGCGGTGAATAACGAAGTTGGATCCATCACGCCGATGCGCGACGTTGCTCGCATCGTTCGCAAGTATGCACCGAATGCAATTCTGCATACCGATGCAGTGCAGGCTGCATGTTGGGTGGACTTGCGCGAGATCACACCACTTGTTGATGCACTTTCTCTTTCGGCGCACAAGTTTGGTGGGCCAAAGGGTGTGGGTGTGATGGTCATCAAAACAGGAAAGAATCTAGAGCCACTTATTTTTGGTGGTGGGCAGGAGCGGGATCGCCGAAGTGGCACGCACAACGTTTCAGGAATTATTGCCACAGCGAAAGCGTTAGAAGTCACCGATAAGACACGCGCTGAAGAAATGGTGCGAGTAACGAAATTGCGTGATCGGTTGGTCGACGAAATTCGCGCACAAGTTGATGGCGTATTGGAAACCGTTCCGCGTGAACATCGCGTTCCTGGTGTTGCGCACCTGTGCTTTTCTGGTGTTGAAAATGAAGCCTTGCTATTCCTGCTCGATCAGGCAGACGTATATGCATCTGCTGCATCGGCGTGTGCCAGTGGAGCCATGGAACCTTCGCATGTGTTGGAGGCCATGGGTATTGAGCGGTCGTGGAGCAATGGGGCATTGCGTTTAAGCCTTGGCCACACCACCACTGAAGCCGAAATAGACCTTGCAGTTTCGGCCATTGTGTCTGCCGTAAATCAATTACGTCGTTAGCCTTTAGTCCATGAAAGTGCTTGTTGCGATGTCTGGTGGTGTGGACTCTTCTGTTGCCGCCGCCGAACTTAAGGCAGCGGGTCATGAGGTAGTGGGCGTCACGATGCGCCTCTGGGGTGGCGAAAGCGACACGGGTTGTTGCTCGGTTTCCGATGTTGATGATGCGCGTCGAGTGGCGCAGCAATTGAACATTGATCACTTGGTCTTCAACTTTTCAGACGACTTCGACAAGCATGTGGTTGCTCCGTATGTGCAGGCGCATGTGGACGGAATTACGCCGAACCCGTGCATTGAGTGCAACCGTCATTTGAAGTTTGATCGTCTGAGCGAACGTGCACGCCTGCTGGGCTTTGATGCGGTTGCTACCGGTCATCATGCGCGAATTGAACGCGATGACGAAGGCACTCTGCGTCTAACACGCGGTGCAGACGACGCAAAAGACCAAAGTTACGTCGTGCATATGTTGGACCAAGCCGAGCTCGCTTACACCATGTTTCCTGTTGGTCATTTGACCAAGGCCCAAGTTCGCGAACGTGCAGTTGAGCTTGGGTTGCGCACTGCAACAAAACCAGACAGCCAAGACGTGTGCTTCATTAGCAAAACTGGTGGACGCGAAACGTTCTTGGGTAATCGCATTCCGTTCCGCAAAGCAGACGTAGTGAATGAAGACGGATCGCTGGCTGGAAAAGTGGAAGCGCTCGAACTCGTCACCATTGGTCAGCGCAAAGGCCTTGGTATTCCTGGTGGGGGTCCAAAGCAATATGTTGTCGATGTCGATACGCCGAATGCTCGGGTAACCATTGGCGAAGAGGCGAGTCTCTATCGAGATTCGGTGGATGTGGCTCAGATCATTTGGTCTGATTCTGGTGATCGTGAACGGCTACAGACAACAAGCGATGTGCTGGTGCAGTCAAGTGCCCACGGTACGGCAGTTTCTGCAACCGTAGAGATTCTTTCAAATAGTTCAGTGCGCATTACGTGGAGTGAAGCGCAACGCCGAATTGCCCCTGGTCAATCCGTTGTGCTGTACAACGTGACCAATACCCATGTTCTAGGTGGCGGAATCGCCATGGCAGAGTAAATGCGAGTAACTCAGAAAACTTTTGCCTTGGTTTTGGCATGCGTTTTGTTGGTAAGTACGAGTGCGACCCACAGTGCATCTGCGGATGGAAACATTCTTGAGCGCCGAGTGTTTGGCACATCGATTCAAGGTCGTCCGCTAGAGGCGTTTCGAATGGGCGACCCAAAGGGTGTCACCGTTGCTGTAGTTGGTGTCATTCATGGCAACGAAGAGGCCGGACTGCTCATTACCGACGAATTACTCAAGATGCAGATTCCTAAGGGAATCAACTTGTGGGTTATTCCCTCGATGAACCCCGACGGCACTGCTCTTGATCGTCGTGGTAACGCAAACCGTGTTGATCTGAACCGCAACTTTCCCTACGGCTGGGCGCGAATTGGTCAGCCTGGGTACTGGCAATATGCGGGTCCAAATCGCGCATCCGAACCAGAGACGAAAGCGCTCGTCAAGTTCTTCCGTGAAATCAAACCTGCCTTAGGTCTGTGGTATCACCAAGACTTGAACATCATTTCACCGGGTGTTGGTTTCGAAGGCACGTTGCGCAGCAGGTATGGGGCAATCACCGGATTGCCAATTAAGCGCATTACGGGCGGCAGATACACAGGTGTTGCTGCAACCTGGCAAAAGCGGGGACTAAAAAACTCCATGGCATTTGTTGTAGAACTTGGCAAAACTCTGAACACAGATGAAGCCAAGGTGCATGCCAGAGCTGTGCTTGATATTTCAATGATGTTGCGGGATGCTCCATCTAGCAAACTAGGCAAGTGAAAATTTCAAAGCAACGAGCCCTCATCTTGATGGGGTTCGGTGTTGGCGCCGGATTGTTATCGGGAATGTTTGGCCTTGGCGGTGGCATCATCATTGTTCCAGGGCTGATGTTTGCTCTTGGCATGGATCAACGCAGAGCGCACGGTACATCGTTGGGTGGCGTGTTTCTGATTTCACTTTCAAGTTTCTTCACCTATTGGGCACATGATGAAATTGATTGGCCAGTCGTGCTCTGGCTGTCAATCGGCTCAGTTGCTGGTTCGTTAATTGGGGCTGAATTGCTAAAACGTGTATCAAAGCGCACGCTGACATTGGCATTTATTGCAGTCCTTGTTATTGCCGGTGTGCGTATGTTTTTTGAAATTGATTCATCAGGAGAAATGGTGCTGACAACTGCAACCGCGATTTGGTTGGTGGCCATTGGCCTCGTCGTTGGGGCACTTGCAGGAATGTTGGGCATCGGTGGAGGGCTGATGACCGTACCTATTTTGGTGGTGCTATTTCACGTGTCACCAGCACTGGCTAAAGGAACGTCGCTTGCAGTAGTGATACCCACTGCATTCACTGGCACGCTGCAAAACTTGCGTAACAAGAACACCGATCTCGTTGCCGCGGGGATTGTGAGCTCAACAGGGATCATCACTGCAATCGCTGGAAGCTGGGTTGCTGCCTATATGAATGATGCGTTATCAAACTTTTTGTTTGCAGTGCTGCTCATGTTTATTGCCGCACGAATGTTGTTGCAATTACGCAAACAACGTGAAGTCATGCCAATAGTCGAGTAATTCCAATCAAGTTTTCGTACTGATCTATTTCGTTGTACATGTGTGCAGAGAGCCGAACGTACGACTTTCCACGCACGGTCATGCACATGCATTCAGTATCGAGTTCTAGCCCTGCTCGTTCAACGAGTGAATCAATTTGCGGCTTTGCAAGGGGCTGATCCAGCGGCAATTGCACCATACGTAGCCACGGTGCTTCCACAGTGCTTCCCAGATGTTCTGGAGTGCTCCAGGCTTTGCGAAGCAGTGCAGCCGCGCCGTCAGCAACTGTTCGATTGTGGTTATCGCGCTGTGAATATGTCCATTGTTCTTGAAACGCGATTGCGGCAGGAACCGAAAGATACGCCGAGTAGTCACTGGTGCCTTGCCACTCGAACGATGTGGGGAAACCGTCCTCAAAACCCCATGATGGCGCAAGTGGCTTCATCAGTGCACGAATCTCTGGTGAACCACATAGCAGAGCGGCAGCAGGTCGTGGTGCACAAAGCCATTTGTGCAGGTTGCCAATCCACACGTCGTAATGCCGAGGCAACGGTTGTTCCAGCATGCCGGCCGAGTGCGCAGCGTCGATAACAAAGCGGGCATGTGAGTGTGTTGCGCGCAGCGAAGTGATGATTTCATCAACAGGGAAGAGCACCCCGGTTTCAGAAGTGATGTGGTCGAGCACGACCACGATCGGCTCACCATTGTTTGGTAGCAGTGTGCGAATTCGCGAACTTATGACTTCGGCAGTCACATCGTGTGGATACACCAAGTCGGCAAAGGCATATGTGGCGTTACTGCGTGTGGCAATGTGTTGCATGCCGTTCAGCACGCCGCCATATCCAAGCGAAGTGGCAACAAGGTGTGTTCGTTGATTTCGCGAAGTTGCATCGTCAACCAGTGCTTGCACGGCAGTGACGACACCTTGTGAAGCATTTGGAACAAATGCAAAATGTTCAGGTGCAACGCCAAACCAATACGCGGCAATATGTCGCGCCTCAATCATCAATTGCGGGAGTTCAAAGCGAAACCAGTGGTTGGGGTTGCTGTTCGCACGATCAATGAACGTGTTTTGCACATCTTGCACGGAAATGGGAACGGCCCCATACGAGCCGTGATTGAGATAAGCCATCGACTTGTCTAGTTGCCACAGTGCGGCAAAATCGTTATGCGCAACGGTCACGTTATGAAGGTAACCGATCAATCACGGTGTGGTGGAGTAACCCGTTGCTGCTTATCGATGAGTTCGCACGCCAATCACTGTTGCCATGTCGGTCGGTAATCGTGCCGCCGGCTTCTTGAACAATTGGATAAATGGCCGCATTGTCGTATGGGGCAAGACCAATTGCGTCGATAGCAACATCAATTGCACCTTGTGCAACCAACATGTGTTGCCAAAAATCGCCGAAGCCACGTGACCGCAGCGCATCAACTTGCAACTGCTGTAATGCGGGTAAGCCACCAACTTTTTCCCAACCCGTGTTTGGCGTTGTGCTCACGTGCGCTTCAGAAAGTTCGCTCACGGTGGATACATGTATGCGTGTTCCATTGAAAAAAGCGCCTTCGCCAACTGTTGCCCACCACCGCATGCCAAGTGCAGGAGCAGAGACCACACCAAGAACTGGGACATCGTTGTGTACGAGTGCAATGAGCGAACCCCACACAGGAACTCCGCGAACGAAGTTGGTGGTGCCATCGATGGGGTCGATAACCCACACGTACTCAGCGTCGGTGGGGCCGCTCGTTCCATGTTCTTCGCCGTAGATCCCAAACTCGGGAAATGCTTCACGAAGCACTGATGAAATAGCCGTTTCGGTATTGCGGTCAATTTCAGTGACCTCACTGTTATCAGCTTTGCGTGTAACGGTGAACGAACGGTTCATGAATCCAGCTAGCGCCACTGCATCAGCGGCATCTGCAGCTCGCAGCGCGGTTTCTAGGTAGTGCTTATTTGTTGACAAGTCGCTGAGCCGTTGCGGCGATGCCTTCGGCGCTAAGTCCAAGACGGGACAAAATTGCATCGGGTTTTGCTTGCGGAATGAACTGCTTTGGAATGCCGAGCACCTCAACAACTGGAAGATTGGTTCCCGATGTGTGAGTGACCAAGTCTTCAATGGTCATGCCAATGCCGCCTTCGCGAATTCCATCTTCAACGGTGATCACCACGTTGTGTGCTGCAGCGTCTTCAATCATCTTCGTGTCCAGCGGTGCACATGAACGCACGTCCCACACGGTTGCTTGGATTCCCTTTGTTGCAAGCAGGGCAGCGGCGTCTAGCGAAGCACCAACCATTTTGCCAATTGCCAAAATGCATACGGTGTTCGAATCGTCAGTCAACAATTTGCGGGCGACAAGTCCAGAACCAATGTCTGCTGCGTCAACACTGCGTGCGACACCCTTTGGGTAACGAATAACCACTGGGCCTTCGTTGGCAAGCGTGATTGCATCCTTCAACATTTGTTCAACTTCTTGTGTACTTGAAGGAGCGAGCACTCGCATGCCCGGAACTTTTGACAACAATGCCATGTCGTAAATGCCGTGATGGCTCGGGCCGTCGTCACCAGTTATTCCAGCGCGATCAAGACAGAAAATGACCGGCAAGCGATGGAGCGCAACGTCGTACACCACTTGGTCCCATGCACGATTCAAAAAGGTTGAATACAACGCAACAACGGGGCGCATGCCGCCCATTGCCATTCCTGCT
The DNA here is from genome assembly GCA_044362135.1 of Ilumatobacteraceae bacterium. Taxonomy (GTDB): domain Bacteria; phylum Actinomycetota; class Acidimicrobiia; order Acidimicrobiales; family Ilumatobacteraceae; genus UBA3006. The sequence continues at coordinate 15,058 of JBIKHN010000021.1, forward strand.
GCGGCAGTTACGGCATGTTGTTCGGCAATACCTACGTCGAAGAAACGGTCGGGGAACTGTTCTTGAAATTGAATAAGTCCTGTTGGTCCAGGCATTGCCGCAGTGATGGCAACGATACGTGGGTCGGTTTTTGCAAGATCAACAATGGTGTCGGCAAATGCTTCGGTGTAGCCAGTTGGAACCGACTTTGAAGGACCGGTTGCTGGGTTGAACTTTGGCGCATCGTGCAAGTGCTTTTCGTCGTCGTCTTCTGCAGGCGAGTAGCCACGACCTTTTTGTGTGATTACGTGAATCACAATCGGTCCTTCTTCAACACGCTGCTGTGCTGCATTCAACGCATGCTCGAGCGCTTCCATGTCATGGCCATCAATTGGTCCTACATAGCGAACACCGAGTGCTTCAAAAAACGCAGGTGGTTGCAGGAACTCGCGAACGCCAGCCTTGAATGCTTCCATTCCTCGTTCGGCTTGTGTGCCGATGACAGGCAGATTTTTCAAAAACTTTTCAATCTTGCGTTGACGGCGAACATACACAGGGTTCAAACGAATGTCTGTCAGTTTGTTGGACAATGCACCTTGGCTCAGGTTTGACACCGTAGGCGCATAACTGCGACCGTTGTCATTCAATACCACAATCACACGTTTGCCACTGTGTCCGAGGTTGTTTAGCGCCTCG
>JBIKHN010000104.1:0-5596 GCA_044362135.1 Ilumatobacteraceae bacterium
CGCGGCATGATCGCTGCTAAAGCCTGATCTCCATTTATTCATTCATTAACTAGGAGCCCTTCATGGCAGATAACACCATCACACTCGTGGGAAATCTCACCCGCGATCCAGAACTTCGTTTCACCACCTCCGGTCGTGGCGTCGCATCATTCGGCATAGCCGTTGGTCGTCGCTATCAGGTCAATGGCGAGTGGCAGGAACAAACGTCATACTTCAATGTCACAGCATGGGGCCAACTGGGAGAAAACGCAGCAGCGTCACTCACTAAGGGTGCTCGCGTTGTGGTCACTGGTCGACTTGAGCAGCGTGAATACACCACGCGCGAAGGCGACAAGCGCACAGCAATTGACGTTATTGCAGACGAACTCGGACCAAGCCTTCGTTGGGCTACTGCGCAGGTTGAGCGCACCCCACGAACCGATGGTCAGGGTGCAGCCAAGGGTGGTTCAAGCCCAGTTGGCGAATCAAACCCGTTTGACAGCGGCGAAGAACCATTCTGAAACTCCACACTCAAACATCACTCATCGCATAAAGGAAACACACCATGACCAGTAAAAAGAACAAAGAGCGCGCAGCCAAAGCGGCGATGCGCAAATACAAGAAGCGCCCAAATGTGTTGCACGCCGAAAAGGTTGGCTTCATTGATTACAAGGACGTCAACTTGTTGCAACGCTTCATGTCGGATCGTTCAAAGTTGCGCGCCCGCCGCATGAATGGAAACACCGTGCAGCAGCAACGTGACGTTGCTCTTGCAGTGAAGAACGCACGCGAAATGGCCTTGTTGCCATACACCAAGCGCGTTGCTTCAGCACGAGCACCACGTCGTGGCGAAGAAGACGGTTCATACAACGACCGTCCGCGCCGCTCACGCGACAAGGACTCATCAGAATCATTGGCAGACACCTACAAGGACGTCATCGAAGCCGCTGTAGAGGCACCACTTGGTGAAGACATCGCACTCGACGACGCAACAACAGAGGAGGCATAAATCATGAAAGTTTTGCTTCGTAAAGACGTCAATGGTCTTGGCCGTCGCGGTGACATTGTGACTGTGTCTTCCGGACACGCACGCAACTTGTTGCTTCCTGGCGGACTCGCAATTCTTGCCACCGACGGTGCAGTAACTCAGGCAAACTCCATGCGTCGCGCTCGCGACTTGCGTGAAGCAGCAGACCGCGATTCAGCATTTGCTGTTTCTGCAGAGCTCGCCAAGCACACCATCACGGTGAAGGCAAAGGCTGGCGCTGAAGGTCGTTTGTTCGGATCAGTTACTGCAAACGACATTGTTGCTGCAGTAAAAGATCAGACTTCCGTAGTTCTCGACCGCAAAGTCGTCAACATCGATACGCCAATTCGTACAACAGGCGCTCACCAAGTGAGCGTTGCGTTGTTTGATGGCATCACCGGTGTGGTGAATTTGTCGGTAGTTGCACAATAGGGAAGTGTCGCTAGCCCACAACAAGGCCCAACGGGCAAGGTAGTTGCATGTCGAACACGAGCGAGAATAGAACCGATTCGCGGTCTGGCTCTCGCGGTGCGCAGCGTGTTCCACCACACAACCTGGACGCCGAAGCATCATTGCTCGGCGCCATGCTGCTCTCGCGAGAAGCAGTTGGCGTTGCGGTAGAACGTGGTGTTCACCCAGACGAGTTCTACAAGCCCGCGCACCGACACATTTTTGATGCGATTCGTTCGCTCAACACGTCGGGTGAACCGGTCGACCCCATCACTGTCGCCGACGAACTTCGTCGTCATCAGTTGCTTGAAGGTATTGGTGGGCTTGAAGAACTCTTGGCGCTGCAAAACGCAACACCAGCAGTGTCCAGTGCAGAACGGTACGCAAAAATTGTTCGCGACACTGCGCGCCTCCGTCGACTCATTAGTGCAGCTGGAGACATTGCGGAAATTGGCTATGGCGAACCAGACGATGTTGAGCGCGCACTAGACGAAGCTGAAAGCCGAATTTTCGATATCTCGGAAAGCAATGTTGGCGATAGTTCAGAGCGACTCGACATTTTGATTAAGAAGGCCTTCGATCAACTCGAAGACCGCGCCAACAACAACGATGTCATGACTGGTGTACCAACTGGTTATGTCGACTTAGACAAAGTGCTGCTCGGTCTGCAACCAGGAACACTCAACATTGTTGGTGCCCGACCTGCAATGGGTAAGAGCGCCTTCGCACTTGGAATTGCCGTTCATGCAGCCCAACACTTAAACAAACCAGTGCTCTTCTTCTCGTTGGAAATGGGCAAAGCCGAACTTTCACAACGTATTCTGGCGAGCGAGGCGCGAGTTGACGGAACAGTGTTTCGTACCGGACGTCCAACACCAAAAGACTGGACCAAGATTGGCCACGCAGTTGGTCGACTCGACATTCCTCTCATCATTGACGACAGCGCCGGTACCACCGTTGGACAAATTCGCGCCAAGGCACGACGCGTGTACAGCCGCGAGGGCGGACTCTCGCTCATTGTTATTGACTACTTGCAATTGATGGGTGGCGACGGACGTCCGGAGAACCGCCAATTGGAAGTAAGTGAAATCAGCCGAAAACTGAAATTGCTTGCACGCGAATTTAGTGTTCCTGTACTTGCATTAAGTCAGCTGAGCCGAAGCTTGGAAAGTCGACAAGACAAGCGTCCGACGCTTTCTGACTTGCGCGAATCTGGTGCACTTGAGCAAGACGCCGACGTCGTGATGTTTTTGTATCGCGGTGAAATTTACGAACAAGACCCGAACCTCAAAGGTTTTGCCGAAGTCAGCGTTGCGAAACACCGTGCTGGTCCACTGGGCCTCGCGAAACTTGCATGGTTGGCCTCGTACACACGCTTCGAAAACATGGCGATGGACAATTCCATCGAAGACGTGCTTGGTGACTAACCGTGTTTCTAGGTGAAGACATCCTGATATGGCTGATACTGGCCTTTGGTGGAGCAATGTTCGCCGGAAACGTACTGGCAGTTGTCAAACCACCGAAAAAGGTGGCCGAAGGATCACTTGCTCAAGCACCTCGCAGCCGATCACTCGCCATGGCTGCGGTCGGCCTGATTGCAGCGCTCTGGGCGTTGCTTAGCCTGGTCTCATAAGCCCCGTATTTCTTGAGGTTTTTCCGCTGAGGCATTCGTTCACTAGGGTGCTTCGTTGTGATCCTGTCTGACAAAAGCATTCGCGAGGCTCTCCATGAGGGCCGCATCATTATTGACCCGCTAGACGAATCGTGCATTCAGCCGTCATCTATTGACGTCAAGGTGTCGAACCTCTTCCGAGTGTTTCGTAACCACACGTCTGCAGTGATTGATGTCAAAAAAGATCTCACTGATTTGACCGAACTGGTCGAGGTTCCACAAGACGGCGTGTTCATGTTGCACCCAGGTGAATTTGTCTTGGGTTCAACACTTGAGCGCGTGGCGATTGCCGACGACCTCGTTGCACGAGTTGAAGGAAAGAGTTCACTAGGGCGACTCGGACTCCTCATTCACTCCACTGCTGGCTTTATTGACGCCGGCTTTGATGGCCACATCACACTGGAACTATCCAATGTGGCGAACTTACCCATCACGTTGTATCCGAATATGAAAATTGGTCAAGTGAGTTTTATGACTATGACGACACCGGCCGAGAACCCATACGGCAAAGGTGCGCGCGGCTCGAAGTATCAGGGTCAGCGTGGGCCGACCCCAAGTCGCTATTTCGAAAACTTTTTAAAGTAACGAACTATTCGCCAGCAACCGGCGCACTGAGTGGTGCAGCACTTTCAGCGCGAATTCGCTCGCCGTTTTCAATTGCGTCAAGCAAGTGAATTGAAATGTCGGCAACCTTCACTTCGTTCTCTTCCTTGCCAGCACCCTTCACGCCGTCATCCAACATGATGTAACAGAACGGACATGCAGTAGCCACACGTGAAGCACCAGTTGAGATTGCTTCAGCAGCGCGCTCGTCGTTCACTTTTGTTCCGATGGTTTCTTCCATCCACATGCGAGCTCCACCTGCACCACAGCACATTCCCTTCGTGCCGTTGCGTGGCATTTCAACAACGTCAACACCCTTGATCGATGCAACAACGTTGCGAGGTGCCATATAGACGTCGTTGTGACGACCGAGGTAGCACGAGTCGTGATATGTGATGCGTTCTTCGAGCGTTGCGTCACTGATGTCGAGCTTGCCTGAATCGATGAGGTGTTCAAGCAACTGCGAGTGGTGAATCACTTCGTATGTTCCACCAAACTGTGGGTACTCGTTGGCAAGTGTGTTGAAGCAGTGTGGGCACTGAGTAATGATCTTGCGCACGCCCATGCCGTTCAGCATTTCAATGTTTGGCATTGCCAACATTTGGAAGAGGTACTCGTTACCGCTTCGACGCGCACTGTCACCGGTGCACATTTCGCTTGGTCCAAGAATTGCCACATCAATGCCAGCGCGCTTCAACAACTTGGCCATCGACTGCGTGACCTTTTTGTTCTTGTCATCGAAGCTTCCCGCACAGCCAACCCAGTACAAGTACTCGTGATTGAAAGCAGCACCTGGGTCGAGCACGGTGACGTCAAGGTCTTTTGCCCATTCGCCACGATCGCTCTGGCTCATTCCCCATGGGTTGCCCTGGTTTTCCATTGCGCGGTATGCGTTTCCGAGTTCTGCAGGGAAATCGCTTTCCATGAGCGAGAGGTAACGGCGCATATCCAAAATCTTGTCAAGAATTTCAATGTTTACTGGACAAATTTCGTCACATGCCTTGCACGAAGTGCACGCCCAAATTTCTTCGCTGGTGATGCGTTCGAACAATGAGTTTGCAGAAATAGTGATTTCACTGTCGACGCTGAGTGGAGGCGTCACTTTTCCGCCGCGAGCATGTGATGCAGTTGCGGCCATAACTTCACCGCTCTTCAACACAATTTCGCGTGGGTCAAGTGGCTTACCTGTTGCATGTGCAGGGCACACGCTGGTGCAACGGCCGCACATGGTGCAGGCATCGAGGTCGAGCAGTTGCTTCCATGTGAAGTCTTCAACAACATGTGCACCAAACGTTTCAAGCGACGTTTCGGTGAGGTTTGGCATTGCCTTCATCGCACCCTTTGGACGCTCGCGATCCTTCAAGTACATGTTCAACGGTGAGGTGAACATGTGGCGCAACATGGTGATTGGCAAAATGATGAGGAAGGCAATAAAGGCCAACACGTGCGCAACCCACATCACTTGGTGAGTGGTATCAAGTGATGACACCGACCAGTCATTGACGAGTTGCGCTAACGGATAACCGAGCACGCTCCACTTTTCGTGGTCCATGTTTACGCCAGCAGCTTGGGACTCGGCAATACGGAACATTTCCGTTGTGAAACCCGTGACGCCAATTGCCAACAACACACCGAGACCAATTGCGTGTTCAGGCTTGGACTTAATGCGAATGCGATACGGGCGCTGTACGTAACGACGAATGATTGCCCAAATCACACCACCGGTAAACACGATTCCGGCAATGTCACCTACTGCCGCATAGGCGCGGTACACGTCACCATGCAAAAACTTGAGCGCAGGAGGAACCTGGTGATCGATTTCGAGCACTGTGGTTACTCCAAGAAGCACCAGGAAGCCGAAATAA
>JBIKHN010000105.1:0-5508 GCA_044362135.1 Ilumatobacteraceae bacterium
GACATGACGGTGTCGGTAAATTCCGTGTCGAAGAATGCAACGCAAACCCTCGTTGAAGTGTCCATGCAAGGAGTGGAAGGCGCAGATGCCCTGTCGGGATGGCGCATGTTGGTAGGCGCAGTGATTAGCGAGGCTCAACCGTTGTCGGATGGCTCGGGTACCCCTTGCACCACAACGAAACTTGCGGAGCCAACACTGTGCACGGTTGCATTTCCTGTGTCTGAAGGCACGCCAACCATTGCCTACATTCGCGCAGGGCAGCAAGAACAGTGGGCTACGGCACCGTAATCTTGAACCGTTATCGTTATCCACAAGCAATTGAAAGAGGTGGTGCGTACGGCTGAGCAATTTGATCTCGTGGTCATTGGTGGCGGCCCTGGTGGCTACGCATCTGCTTTCTATGCTGCCTCTGCAGGCATGACGGTGGCGCTGATTGAGCGCGACACCATTGGCGGAACATGTTTGAACCGCGGATGTATTCCTGCGAAGGCTTTCCTCGAGACTGCAGCCGCAAATCGACACGTGCAACACGCTGGAGATTTTGGAATTAGCGCCACGGTAAACGGAATTGATTTTGGTGTTGCTCAAACCCGAAAGCAAACCATTGTGAATGGTTTGGTTAAAGGGTTGACGGGATTAACCAAGACAAAGAAAGTGACCTACCTATTGGGTACGGGCTCACTTGGACCGAACAAAACTGTGACCGTGCAGTTGGCTGATGGAAGCACACAGCAACTGCAAGGCAAGAACATTGTGATTGCAGCAGGTTCAACTCCGCGAACGATTCCTGGGTTCACACCTGGCGGCCCAATCATGACTTCTGATGAAGTGTTGATGCTGAGCAAAATTCCACAACGCATTGCGGTTATCGGTGGTGGCGCAATTGGTTGCGAGTTTGCTTCGACATTTGCTGACCTTGGTTCGCAAGTAACCATTCTTGAAGGTCTGCCAAAGATCCTTCCTGGTCTTGACCCCGACTTAGCGTTCGTTGTTGAAAAGAGTTTCAAGAAAAGAAACATTGATATTCGAACCGGTGTGAAAGTAAATGGTCACGAGCCAACAGGCACTGGCACGACTGTGTTGTTTGGTGAAGGCGAGCGACTAGAAGTTGATGCGGTAGTGGTGTCGGTTGGACGTAAACCATTTACTGACTTGCTTGGACTTGCAGGAACTGCTGTGCACGTAAGTGACCGTGGGTTTATTGATGTTGACGGATATTGCCAAACAGGTGAGCCAGGCGTGTATGCAGTTGGAGACATTATTAATACTCCGCAACTCGCGCACGTTGCGTATTCGGAAGCAATTGTTGCTGTGAAGCACATGCGTGGCGAAGTGGTGTACCCAGTGATGTACGACCGAGTTCCGTGGGCAATTTATTGCCATCCTGAAGTTGCGTGGGCTGGCCCTTCTGAAGAGGCAGCAATTGCTGCAGGGCACGATGTTGTGGTTGCGAAGCACGCCTTCCGTTCAAACAGTCGCGCAATGATTTTGGGTGAAACCGATGGCCTCGTGAAGATCATTGCGAAGAAGAATGCAGATGGAACTGCGGGACAGGTACTCGGCGTGCACATGGTTGGTCCATGGGTTACCGAGCAGTTGTCGGGTGGCTACTTGGCGGTGAACTGGGAAGCAACAGTGGATGAAATTGCAGAATTCATTCAGCCGCACCCATCGTTATCTGAAACATTTGGAGAAACAGTGCTGTCGCTTACCGGCCGCACCATTAACGGTTAATCGTTCGAGCACAGGAGCATCATGGCTGAGATCACACTTCCACAACTTGGAGAAACGGTCACCGAAGGAACGATTACGCGTTGGTTTAAAAAAGTTGGCGACACGATTGCTGCCGACGAGCCATTGTTCGAAGTTTCTACAGACAAAGTTGATACTGAAGTGCCTTCACCAATTGCTGGAGTGTTGACAGAAATTCGCGTTGCAGAAGGCGAGACCGTTGCCGTTGGAACAGTGATTGCAGTGGTTGGTGGTGCGGGTGCCGCGCCTGCGCCAGCACCAGTTGCAACTCCTGCGCCGGCACCGACTCCAGCACCTGCGCCAGTTGAAGCTCCTGCTCCAGTTGTTACACCAACTCCTGCACCAACTCCTGCACCTGCACCTGTTGTGGCAATTGCGCCGGCACCAGTTGTAACTCCTGCTCCTGTTGCGCAATCAAACAAGTTGCTCTCGCCAGTTGTACGTCGTTTAGTGAATGATCACGGCATCAACATTGATGCGTTGCAGGGCACTGGTCCTGGTGGACGCATTACCCGAGAAGACGTGCTCGACTACATCGACCGCAATGGACTGGCTGCCCAAGCAGCAGTGCCTGCTCCTGTTGCGACAACAGCACCAGTTGCGGCACCTGCTCCTGCACCAGTTGTTGCTCCAGCGCCAACTCCAGTTGTAGCACCGGCACCGGCCGCAACTCCTGCGCCACGTCCTGCAACTCCACAGAGTGATCGTGACCAAGTTGTACCTCTGTCGAAAATTCGTCGACTCACGGGTTCGCACATGGTGATGTCGCTTGAGACCAGTCCACACTCATTCACTGTTGTTGAAGTTGACTACGCAAACGTTGACAAAACACGCACCTCAATAAAGGAATCGTGGAAGACGAGCGAAGGATTCAGCCTGACGTACCTGCCGTTTATTAGCCGCGCAGTCGTTGACGCTCTTGCCGAGTTCCCACATCTGAACGCCAGCATCGAGGGCGACAATTTGGTTGTCCATAGCTATGTCGACTTGGGCATTGCTGTCGACCTGGACTATTCAGGACTATTGGTGCCGGTTGTGCGCAGCGCCGATGCGAAACGCCTGCGTGCAATTGCGCGTGAAATTTACGATCTTGCAACACGTGCGCGTGGACGAAAGCTTTCGCCAGATGAAATCAACGGTGGAACATTCACGTTGTCAAACAATGGTTCGGCTGGCGCGCTCATTGCAATGCCAATTATCAATCAGCCACAAGTTGCCATTTTGTCCACCGATGCAATTGTGCGTAAGCCAGTGGTTGTTGCCATGCCGGATGGAAGCGAAAGCATCGCGATCCATCCAATGGGTCACTTGTCCATGTCGTGGGATCATCGTGCATTTGATGGCGCCTACGCAGGCCGCTTCCTTTCGCGTGTGAAGCAGATTCTTGAAACACAGGACTGGTCAGCCGAGCTGTAAAGCCAGCTTGCCAGCGCACTCATGAGCACCCCCACCTCGCCGCTTCATGTGAGATGGTTGGGCCGTGTTCCATACTCCGAAGCGCTGGCATTACAACAAGCCATTTTTGAAAATGGCGTAGATCAGCATGTGTTGCTTCTTGAGCATCAGCACGTGTTTACCTATGGTCAGCAAGCCAACCTCGAGCAAAATCTGAAATGCAATCCAGATGAAGTTGGGGCAGACCTGGTTTCCGTTCATCGCGGTGGAGACATCACCTATCACGGACCAGGGCAATTGGTTGGCTATCCGCTCCTGAACTTGTTAGCAAAACATGGAGACAGTGGCCCAGCAGATACTTCTGCTTATATTCACGACGTTGAGCAATTAGTTATCGACACTCTGAGCGAACTTGGCTTGCCAAATGCAAGTCGAAAAACTGGGTTTCCTGGCGTATGGCTAGACGCAGAAACTTCGCAATCACGCAAGATTTGCGCAACCGGAGTTCGAGTTGCGCGCGGAGCGACCGAGCGACGAACCATGCATGGTTTTGCACTGAATGTAAGCACCGATTTGAGTTATATGCGCGAGCACATCGTTCCCTGTGGCATAGCGGATTATGCAGTGACGTCGCTTACGGAAGAGGGAATTGCCGCATCGATGTTTGACGTCGTCAACATTGTGAGCGAGCTTGCGATCAAGAAGTGGGGCAATGAATATTCCACGCGATGCGACATTGCTTGGGCTCATCAACCAGAACGCGATGGACTCAGCATTTCTGTACGCAAGCCCGATTGGATCCGACCGCACGTAAACCACACCAGCGAGGTGTTGTTAACAAAGAAAACGCTTCGTGACTTGAATTTGGTGACGGTGTGCGAAGAAGCCGGTTGCCCAAACTTGAGCGAGTGTTGGAAAGACGGCACCGCAACGTTCATGGTGCTGGGCGATCGATGCACGCGAGCATGTGGATTTTGTTTAATTGATACGCGTAAACCACTTGAGCCAGATGCGAATGAACCAACACGAGTTGCTGAAGCGGTGAAGCGCATGGGTTTGGAATTTGCCGTTCTCACCATGGTGGCTCGCGATGACCTTGCTGATGGCGGCATGCAGCATGTTGCCGACACGATTCGTGCAATTCGCAATGAAAACCCAGGCGCCCAAGTTGAAGCGTTGATCTCGGACGCCAAGGGAACCGATTCGCTAGATGCTGTGTTAAACGAACGCCCAGATGTGTTGAACCACAACATTGAAACTGTTGCTCGACTGCAGCGCATGGTGCGGCCTTCTGCCGGATATGCACGCAGTCTTTCGGTGCTTGCGCGCTCACGTGCAGCGGGGTTGACCACAAAGTCTGGGTTCATGCTCGGTCTTGGTGAAACTCGCGATGAAGTTGAGGCAACGCTGATTGACCTTGCAAGCGTGGGGGTCAACATTGTGACCATCGGACAGTACTTGCGACCGAGCGCACAACACCTTCCGGTGGTGCGTTATGCCGAACCGTCGGAGTTTGAGCACTACAAAACATTTGGCGAGCGACTTGGCATCAACCACGTTGAATCAAGTCCGCTTACTCGTTCGAGTTATCACGCAAAAGACGCCCATCGAAATTCAACCCCACTACTTCACGCATAAAGGCAAACATGACAACAACATCTCTTCGCGAAATTGCTGGCACCATTCAGTCGCAGCGCACGGTTGAAGGCGGTGGGTTCACCGTTCGGCGCCCATTTCCAACTGCGCAACTAGATCAGATCGATCCATTTCTGTTGCTCGACGAAATGGGACCTGCGGATTACGCGCCAGGCAAAGCAGTTGGCGCACCAAGCCATCCGCATCGTGGATTCGAAACCGTGACATACATGTTGTCAGGCAGCATGGTGCACGAAGACTCAACAGGCACGAAAGCAGTGATCAAAAAAGGTGGAGTGCAGTGGATGACTGCGGGATCTGGTGTTATCCATAGCGAGTTGCCAACCGATGACATGATGAAACTCGGTGGTCGAATGCATGGCTTTCAGCTGTGGGTGAATCTGCCTGCAGCACAGAAAATGATTGACCCTCGTTATCAGGGCTACGAAGCAGAAGAAATGGCCACGGTGCAATTGGCAAAGGGTGGGCACATTCGAGTGGTTGCCGGGGTGGTGCATGGTGCGAAGGGTCCTGTTGAGACCACGTCGCCAATGACGTATGCGCACGCCGTGTTAGAGGTTGGAGATGTTGTGGAGTGGTTGCCAGAAGTTGGGCATACCGCACTCATTCATGTGTTTGATGGCGAAGCGCGCGTGAATGAATCAACGAGTGTTTCTGGCGAGATGGTGGTGATGCAGAGAACTGCAGGTTTGGTGCGGGTTGAAG
>JBIKHN010000106.1:0-5385 GCA_044362135.1 Ilumatobacteraceae bacterium
CTGTGACCTTCGGGTTATGAGCCCGACGAGCTACCGGACTGCTCCACCCCGCGTCGTAGAAGTTGTACGGTAGCGAGCACACCATAGAGATAGCAACCTTCCCCCCAAATCAACTGCATCACCACACCCACCATGGCACTTTTCGCTCGCAACCCAAAAGCAACCGTTAGCGACCTTGATCAAGTTCGCACAGAGCTGCAATCCCTTCGCTCAGAAGTCACCAAGCGCACTAACGAGCTTTCGCTTGTCACCGCTGCAATCAACACACTTGAACAACGTCTCACAGTGTTTGACGGTCGGCTTTCGGCTACCAACGCTGAGATGTCAAACCAATTACATGAACTTGGAAATGAAATTCAGGCACTACTCGAAAAGCAAGAAGACCCTGCTTCGGTCGCGGCTTTAGAACAACTCCGCATTAATCAAACACGTATTGCCAATGAGCAAGCCCGCTACGAAATTGCATTTCGTCAAGACCTTGCAATGCTTGCAGAGATTATTCGCGAATCTCGTTAGCGATTAGCTGCCGATAATCTGCAGTGCTTGTCGAATGAGTTCTCGCGCCTGCGACAACTTCAATTGATAGGTTGCAAAATCTGGTGGAGTTTGTGCCAACGCAGCATCTGCTTGATCAAACAAGGTTTCAGCTTGTGCCAGTAAATCAGGTGCGGTCTGCGCGCCAGAGGGGACGCTACTTGGCACCGTAGTTGCCGTTGTTCCACCAGTGCTTGGCACGGTTGTGTCTGGCGCCGGTGTTTGACTGTCTCCAACACGATCACCAAGTGAACCCGTGTATCCAGGGAACAACCGCGTGATTGCAGTCGTTAAATCGTCCGCAATCACCACCTTGTTGTTATAGGACGCGAGGATTTTTCGCACGAACACTTGACGAGCAGAAGCATCATCAGGTCGAACAAAGAGTGGTCGAACGTAGACCAGTCCCTTGCCAACAGGCACCATTTGAAGATCGCCGAACACCACTCGAGATCCACGCTGGTCAAGCAGTGTCACTTGCTGTGAAACCGCTGGATCGCTGCCGAATTCTGCAGCAACTGTGGCAGGTCCTTCTGGCAATGGCTCGCCAACGGTGTACACCTTCAACTCGCCATACGTTCGAGGGTCACTCGATACGACCATCAGTGCACGCAATTCTTTACGCGCGTTATCTGAAGAGAATGGAACAAATGGACGCAACATGGAAAACACGCCATTTGTCTCTGTTGCTCCAGGTGCATGGAAGATCGTGAAATACGGTTCAAATCGGGCAACGTTTGCATCCTGCACGTTGATCAAATCCGGTGTTAACGCAGGATCAGTTGCGCCAATTATTCCCGTTGTTGCCTCTGGCTCACCTGGTGGAGCCTGAGCAACGCTCCACGCCGCGTCGCGATTGAAAAACAGCGTTGGGTCATTGAATTGATAGCGACCATACATGTTGGTTTGTACTCGGAACAGGTCTTCCGGGTAGCGGAAGTGGGCGATCAACTCTGTTGAAGCTTCTGAAACTGGCGTGAGTAGTTTTGGAAACACTTTGCCCCATGTATTTGCAATTGGATCAGTTGCATCCACTTGGTAAAACGTTGCTTCTCCGGAATATGCATCAACAACTACTTTCACGCTGTTGCGAACATAGTTAAATGCTGTATTCAGTCCCGAGCCAGCAGACAACTGATCAATATTTGCTGATTGCGAGTTTGGATAACGGCTAGTTGTCGTGAACGCATCAAGTATCCACACCACTTTCCCGTCGACTACTGCTGGATATGGATCTGAGTCGTAATTGAAAAACGGAGCAATCTTCTGCACTCGCTCTTTCACATTGCGAATCCACATGATGCGGGAATCAGCCGAAATGAGATTTGAGCCGAACAGGTTGAACTCACCAAAATTCAAAGCAAACGCAACGCGTCGTACTGGAGATGAAAGCTTCACGCCACCAGTTCCCGAATATGGGGTTGCTTTTGTGTCTGGACAGGCTTGTTCAATTTGATTGGTTCCAACGATTGAATAAGCCTCTAGCCCTTCACCTACATACAACTGTGGAGTTTTAACTCCGAGATCGATATAGGTAGGGCGACCATCTGTGGTGACGCGACTTGCCGGCGCGGCAACAAGACCGCAACCGTGCGTATAGATCAAGTGGCGCGAAACCCAAGTGCGGTTTGGAATGCCATCCGTGTTGAGCTCTCGTGCCCCAAGGATGACTTGTTGCAATCTGCCATCAATGACGTACCGGTCAACGTCAAGGTCGCGAATGGCATAGAACGATGTCTTTCCTTCATCCAATGCAAAACGATCGCGCATCTCCAACGGATCTAACTGGCGAACATCGCGGAGCGGGGTCTCATTTGCTGAAACATCCGCTGCGCTAATTGGTCCAAATGTCAGAGACTCCTGTGCAACAGCATCGATATTAAAGGCTGATTTTGTTGCAACCAAGTTGTGTTCAATATACGGAAGCTCTTTAGTACTCACGTTTGGCTGAACTGAAAAACGTTGAACTACTGCTGGATAAATGGTTCCGGCAACAACTGCGACCAGCATCCACATCAATGTCGCAAGGACAGGTATTCTCCAACCTTTTTGTCGAACATTCCACAAAAACAACGCAGCAACTGCGAATGACACCAAGATCATCAAGTTTGTTGCTGGCAATTGTGCATTCACGTCGGTGTACGTGGCTCCTTGAACAACACCGCGATTTGAATTAGTGAGCGAAAAGCGCGATAGCCAATAGCTTGCGGCCCTAATGACAGCAAGTCCTGCAAACAGCACTGATAGATGTGCTTTTGCCTGGGGCGTAACTTTACGACCTTGCACCTGCAAGCGAATTCCGCCATTGAGATAGTGAATCGCTGCGGTGACAATGGTGATGAGCACAAGAGCACCAAAGAACCAATTGACAACAAACTCGGCGAATGGCAATCGGAACACATAAAAACTGATGTCCTGATTGAACAATGGTTCGTTAACTCCAAATGATTGGTGATTTCTAAACAACAACCACTCTTGCCACTGCGTCATTGCAGGCAGTCCGACCATGAGCCCTAGGACTACCGAAAGCACCGTTCTGACGATCCATTGTTTGCCACCAACTAATTGTCGATAGCCAGCAAGCGCTTTTTCTTCTGGAGATGGAGCGATTGACTCTGGTGCGATCCGATCAGCAAGCCAACCATTGATCGACATCAGAACAACAAAGGCCAATACAAATACCAAGCCCAGCAAAGCCTTTACGCCCAAAGTTCCCCAAAACACGTCAGTGCGGCCGAGTGTGTCAAACCACAGGGCGTCAACATAAAAACCTGAAATGCTCCTAGCGGAGAGGAACAAGACAACGATCAATCCAATTACTGCTGTCGCAACTATGCGGCCACGGCCTGGACGCTTGAGGCGAAATCCGCCTTGAGGATTACGGGGACGACGTGGAGGTAAATCTGACGAGTTGCGCACGCAAAGGAGATTAGTCGCCTATTGGCGCAATAAGGCATCGGCATCCAGCATGTGCTGTTGGATGAATATGCCCCGTTGGGAATTCGCTACCGAGGTCAGTTGACCCCGCCAACGAATTATCTTCAGCATCTGCACAGCTTGGTCCATTCGGGTCGACCATCCAACACACTTGTGTTCCTTGGTCTAACACCAAATATGCGCCACGGCTATACGCCATGCGGGTGATGTCTGAAACTTGTTGCTCGACTCGTTGCATTTTCATTTCGCGATACACGCTGCGAATGAGGTTTGACATTTCGTCTTTGTCGCCATTGCTTTGTTCTACTGCACGCTGAATTTTCTCGCGCAATGGACGGATGGTTGATTCGTCCATTGTTCGTGAAACAACTTGCATCACAGCACTGCGAGTAATACGTTTGCGTAAATCAGCTTTCAAACTCTTTGACAAACTTTGAGCTCCCGCCATTGCGGCTGAAATCAAATCTTCAGTAAGCGCTTCCACATACATCTGTAGATGTTCGTCGGCCGAAGGCAAAACTTTCTCTAATGCAACAATGGATTTCTTACCTTGTAAGTAAGTAAGCATTGAGTTCTCTTCATCAGCCAAAACACGCTTCATTTTCCGAGTAATGAGCACCATGATTGGCTCAAGAACTTCGTCGCAATGGTCAAAAACACCTTGATCCACCTTGGGAACAACCACTTTGGGCTTGGCAGTTCGCGCAACCTCTGCGGTGTTGGTCTGCTTGAGGCGAGCAAACAGATCATCCACTGATTTCTTCTGTGGAGTTGAAGCAACTGACTCTTTCTTCACTTCAACAGGTTCTACAACTACAACTGATGGCTCAACCACTTCATTGACTACCTGTGACGCCTCAGCTTCTTTGCGCTTTTTGCCAAATAACTGCACCACTTCAGCGATGTGCTCTTGTGCTGGTGGCTCTGACGACGGATGTTCGGACATGCCCGCAGGTGTTTCATGCATTGCAACAACCGTGGTATCCGGAGTTTCTTCGATTACTTCCTCAACCACGATTACTTCTTTGGCTTCAACTACTTCCACAACTTTGACTGCGTCAACGGTCTCAATCGTGATCGAGTCAATGGACTCGGCAATTACACCAACTACCTTTTCAACTTCAACTGACTCAGAAGATTGTGGAATTGCATCTGGTTCTTTGGTGTAATCAAAAAAGATTGGGGCGGTTGCATCTACAGGCGTACTCAGTCCGCTGATTCGCGCAACCTCTTCAGACAATTCATCGAACTCTGTCAAATCACCTACGACGTCATTGGCTGCAAGTCGTGCCCGATCAAACGCCGCCACCAAACGATCTCGGTCATGAATGAGATGCTCAATTTGCTCGCGTGCCAACTCGCGACGACGCGCCAATTCACTCAAAACTTTTTCGCGATACTCGCGAGCTTCGATGACCATTTCGCGGCCTTGCTGTTTTGCAAGTTCAATTTCCGCCTCAACATCTGCAACTGCATCATTTCGCTTGCGCGAAGATTCAAT
The DNA here is from genome assembly GCA_044362135.1 of Ilumatobacteraceae bacterium. GTDB lineage: Bacteria > Actinomycetota > Acidimicrobiia > Acidimicrobiales > Ilumatobacteraceae > UBA3006. Next base: position 4,973 of record JBIKHN010000106.1, read on the forward strand.
TTCAGCCTCTTGGCGAATTCGTGCGGCATCCGAGCTTGCTTCGCGCACTAAGCGCTCGGCTGTTTCTGCTGCGCGTGCAATTTGCTGTTTTGCGGCCTCGCGCGCAGAAGTAAGCACTCGAGCAGTTTCCTCACCGAGAAGCGCGGTCACCATCTCTTCGTCCAAAGCACCTGGCGCAGAAAGGCCGCGGGTTTGCATCGCGCGAAGTTCACTTTCTAAGAAGCGTTCGCGCTCCTGCAATCGTGCAAGTTCAGCGGAAACGCCACGCAATAAGTCACGAACTTCCTCTTGTTCAAACCCACGCCTAACTACGCTGAATTGCGCAGAGCCAACGGCCGCCGGCGAGGACGGGTCGGGGCGCGAAAATGAAATTGCCATGCAAACAACAGTACGCCCCGCCTAGAGCGAGATTG
>JBIKHN010000022.1:0-14918 GCA_044362135.1 Ilumatobacteraceae bacterium
CCGCACGTTTCACGAGTGCAAAAAGGAACGCATCGCAATTCTCGTAAGTGGTGTCAATCCCGTATCCGGCGCGAAGGAGCACTTCGTCAAGATGGTTGATCGGACCGCCTGGCAGGTCCCATCGATTGATTAATCGCAGAGTGCGAGGCTGAGCGGCGATGGTTCCCCATTCAGTAACGAGTTTGCGAACAAGAGGCGCTGAACCTGATGGGTGGGTGAGTGATTGACGTGGATGTGTTGGTCGAGTTGTAGTCATGCACAGGAGCATGTGAAATGACCATCACTGCGGTTCTCACTGGATCACTCACCGAAAGTCTCACCGCTTTGGAAAAACCCTGTAAGTATTGGGTTATGCGCATTACTTTGCCGTCAGGGACACCAGCTGAAATTGATACATCGGTAGCGAATCCAAAAATGGGGTTGGTGATTGCACCAGATATCTTCGGACTTCGCCCCTTGTTTTCGGATTTGGTATCTCAATTGGCAAACGAATGGCAGATGGCAGTGATTGCCGTCGAGCCATTTCCAGGCAAAGAGTTGTCAGCAGATGTAAATGAGCGTTTCGCCGAAATGGCCAAGCTGGATGACAGCGTTCACCTGCGTGATCTCACAGAAGCCGCCGATGCACTTGGAATTGATCGTGTAGGGCTCATCGGATTTTGCATGGGTGGCATGTACTGCTTTAAGGCAGCACGAAGTGATCGTTTTTCAAAGATTTCATCGTTCTACGGAATGATTCACGTGCCCGAAGGATGGCAGAGCGCAACTCAAGGTGACCCCATGGAATATCTGTATGTCGGTCATCCAGAACGCGTATTGGCAATCATTGGTGCACTAGATCCGTACACACCACCCCAACAGGTAACAGAGCTTTTTGAAAGCGGAGTAACGGTGTGTGAATATCCGCACGCGGTACACGGCTTTGCACATGATGCAACACGGCCAGCACATCGACCAGATGATGCTGCCGATGCTTTTGCTCGCACCCAAGAATGGCTGCTTGCAGAGTAATTAGCTAGCGCGAATTTCCATTCGATCGCGCATCAAAATTTTGTAGCGACGATCATGTTGTTCTAACCATCCAAGACGAATAAAACTTGCGATGGCTTTGTTCACGCGCTCGCGTGAAGCTCCAACCATGCCGGCAAGTTCTTCTTGTGTAACTGGTAAGACGAATTCGTTGTTTCCACTTGACAGCTCAAGCAAGCGCTTTGCTGTGCGACCGGTGACATCGAGGAACACACTGTCGGCGAGCACCTCGTCCATGGTGCGCAAGCGCGTGGCGAGCAATTTGATGACACCCCACAACATGGTTGGGTTTGCTTGCATTTGTTCGCGTACTGGTGCATACGGAATGCGCAGGACGGAACTCTGTTCAATGGCACGTGCCATTGCGCTGCGAGGTCCTTCGTCGAGCATGCCCAGTTCGCCAAACAAGTCTCCCGACTCCATGAGCGCAAGCATGCTCTCGCGGCTGTCGAGCGGTTTATTACCGATAGCGATGGCGACGCGTCCGCTGAGTACGACGAACAATGCATCGGGCGCGTCTCCCTCGTTGAACAAAACATCGCCGCGCTGAAGGTTTTGCGTCTTTGCTTGAGCGCAAATCAGCGAAAGCGCACTTGTTGGGGTATCTGCAAAAAACGAGGTACTTGCAAGAATCTCTTCGTGTGTCATGCGAACTATGACGGTACTACCCTAAATGAACGTGACAACCGCGCCGAATGAAATTGTTTGGACAATTGTGGTTGCCGCAGGTTCTGGTGCTCGGTTTGGTGGTCCGAAACAGTTTTCCATCCTTGGCGATCGCCGGGTCTTGGATTGGTCGGTTGAAACAGCGGGTAGTTCAAGCGCAGGGGTAGTGGTCGTTCTTCCGGCCGCCGACGCAGAACGCGAAGGCGGTGTTGCTGGTGGCGAGACACGAAGCGAATCAGTGCGATGTGGACTTGCTGCCGTCCCTGCAGAAGCCACGATCATCTGTGTGCACGACGCTGCTCGACCATTTGCGAGCGCACACTTGTATCGCGAAGTCATCTTGCAAGTTCATGCTGGTGCAGACGGAGCGATTCCTGCTTTGCCGGTAACAGACACCATTAAGCAAGTGAATTCACAAAACATTGTTGTAGCGACTCCGGATCGGTCTGCGCTTGTTGCAGTACAAACACCCCAAGCCTTTCGAGCATCTGTACTGCGTTCGGCGCACGCATCATCTCCTGAAGGCACAGATGATGCGACACTGGTAGAGGCGATGGGAAAGCAAGTCGTCGTTGTCGCTGGTGAGGCAATGAATCGCAAGCTCACTGCGCCAGAAGATCTTGAGTGGGCGCGTGCAATGGCGCACACAGAGGCATAGGAGCACATCATGGCGATACGCACGCGTGTAGGACAAGGCTTTGATATTCACCGTTTTGTTGATGGCCCAAGTGATCGTGTGCTGGTGTTGGGCGGAGTGAAATTTCCAAACGAGAAGCCACTCGCAGGTCACAGTGATGCAGATGTCATTGCACATGCCGCTGCTGATGCATTGCTTGGTGCAGCAGCACTTGGCGATATCGGAATGCATTTTCCTGACACCGATCCTCAGTGGGCCGGCGCGAATTCATTAACACTGCTTGCACACGTTGCCAAGATTGTGCGTGACGCTGGCTATGAAATTGGCAATGTTGATTGCAGTGTTGTGTGTGAGAAGCCAAAGATCGCTCCACATCGTGAAGCGATGCAGAAGTTATTGTCTGATTCCGCTGGTGCGACAATCACCGTAAAAGGTCGACGCGCTGAAGGACTTGGAGCCTTAGGTCGAGAAGAAGGAATTGCCTGCTGGGCAGTTGCAGTCATTGAAAGGACGCAGGCATGAAACCACGAAGCACAGGCGGTGGTCGCGGGCCATCACGAGGGGCACCACGAGGAACGAAAAAGCACCGTGGAGGGAAGCCGGTGGCACGCGAGCACGATGGACCACGTGCGCCGCGACCCGACAAGCACAGCCTTGGTGGCTCCCAAGTTGAAGGCCGTCAAGCAGTTCGCGAGCTGCTTATTGCGCGCAAACGCAAAGCCTATGAAATATTGATTTCAAATGACCTTGATAAGAACGACGTCATTGACGACATTATCGAGTTGGCAAATGATCAACGAGTTCCAGTTCGCTATGTTCCACGCAAAGAAATTGAGCGCGAAGCTCGAAGCGAAGCACCGCAAGGAATTATTGCGACTGCGGCAGGAATCCCTGAAGTAGAAATTGGTGACATTCTGAAAAATGCTTCACCGTCTCGCAAACCGTTCTTTGTTGCCATCGATGGCGTTACCGACCCGGGCAACCTTGGTGCAATTTTGCGCTCATGTGATGGGGCAGGTGTTGATGCAGTTGTGCTTCCACGACATCGCGCAGTGCACATCACTCCTACGGCGGCGAAATCTGCTGCTGGTGCAGCAGAGTACGTTCCTATGTGCATTGTTGGTGGACTACCGACGGCACTCAAACAACTCAAAGATGCAGGAGTATGGATTATTGGTCTGCACGATGCCGCCGACAAGAACATTTTCGAAATGGGGTCCCTTGCAAGCGAGCCCGTGTGCTTAGTGCTTGGGGCTGAAGGTCCGGGATTGTCGCGTCTCGTTCGCGAACGCTGTGATCTATTGGTCAGTATCCCGATGTTGGGAGCTTTGTCGTCACTAAATGTGTCGGCGGCGGCAGCATTAGCCACATATGAAGTTGTGAGGGCGCGCACAACGAAATAGCCAAACGCCCGTATCATTGAGGCGCTCAACGAATACGCCGGGTTAGCTCAGGGGCAGAGCAACCGCCTTGTAAGCGGTAGGTCGTGGGTTCAATTCCCACACCCGGCTCTGAAATACCGACCATGACTCAATCGGCGTACCCAAGACGGGTACGGTAAATGTATGAGTCAAAACGCACGTCGCCCCCGCCGTGGACCAAGTTCCAACGGTTCAAGTCTCAACTCAACCATGTCAATCGTTGTGGCAGCAGTTGCCGTGTTGCTTGGTTTCCTTATTTTGCGTGACATCGGCGGAACTGATTCATCGAATTCGGATGCGTCAATCGATCCAGTGACAAGCGAAACGGTCGTTACCGAGACAACACTTATTGATCCGGCTGTTACAGAAACGACCTTGCCGCTCACGGCGTTCAAGGTGCAAATCGCCAATGCTTCAAAAGTTTCGGGCAGTGCCGGAGACCTCACCACCCAGCTGCAAGGCCGTGGGTTTATTGTTCAGCCGGCTATTAATACCGATGCTGCAACGCAAAAACAAACCGCAACTGTTGTGTATTACAACCCTGGTAGCGAAGGTGCCGCAGCGCTTGTTGCGACAACGCTGGGCGGTGTAGCAACGGCTCCAATGCCAGCTCCAATTCCAACGGAAACGGGAAACATTGGTGAAGCAAGCGTCTTGATCTTGTTGGGAACAGACATTGCAGGCAAGCCACTCCCTGCTGGCTGATTAATGCTTCGCGAGTAATTCGCGAGCTGCCTTTTCAATACACGTCAACGTTTGTTCCATAGCTGCTTCCTGGCCGAATGACTCCACCAAACTGATTGCTTCGATTCGAGATCGTTGCTCTGGTTGGGCATCTCCACAAATGACGGCCACTGGTGTATTGGCTTTCTTGGCAAGTTGCTGAACGCCGCCAACGACTTTGCCGTTGAAGCTTTCTTCATCAAGAAAGCCTTCGCCGGTAATCACAAAATCGCAATTGTTGATGTGTTCGTGCAGTCCTACTTCGTCAGCAACGATGTCAAATCCTGGAACAAGTTTTGCACCGAGTGCTGCAAGGCCACCTGCAAGACCACCAGCAGCACCGGCACCTTCAATTTCTGACACGTCAACTCCGAATTCGTCTTTGTAGGTTTGCACAAGGGCGTGCAGTCGAGAGGTGAGAAATTCAATTTGTGCAGGCGTTGCACCTTTCTGGGCACCAAAAAGCTTCGCCGCATCGGTGAACTTTGCGCGCACGTCGCACGCCACAAGAAACTCCACACCACGCAAGCGGGCAGCAGATTTGATGGCACGAATTGCGCCAAGGCCTCCATCCACAGTTGCGGATCCACCAACGCACACGATGATGCGTTTTGCGCCGTCGTTCAGGGCAGTGTCAATTAATTCGCCAGTACCGATTGTTGATGCAGCGATGACGTCATTGTTCAATTTCCCTCCAACCAAACTCAGGCCAGAAGCGCGTGCCATTTCAATTACGGCAAGGTCGCGAGAAAGGCGCCATTGTGCATCTACGGGCTGGCCTAGAGGGTTTGTGACGCGATTCGTACGGTTTGGTCCGCCAAGCACCTCAAGCGTTCCCTCACCGCCATCAGCGATTGGCAACTCGATGCATTCATGTCCATTTTCCCAACAAGCGTGACCAATGGAAGCGGCGACTTGTGCGGCAGTTGCGGTTCCTCGAAATTTATCGACGGCTGCAAGTACACGCATGCCTCATAGGTTAGGTTGCGCGACCTAACATGACCAATGATGTATCTACGAGGAAGACTCCAATGGTCTCTACTCGTTGTTTCTGTAGTGAGCGGCATCATTGCTGTCATGTTGTCTCGACAAGACAGCGGAGATTCGATTCCCGTCGCTACCACGGTGGAATCAACTATCCCTCAAACGACGACCACGGTGTATCAGGAACCAGTGTTGTACACCGTCGAGCCGGGAGACTCGCTCTTTGGAATTGCTGAAAGATTTGGCCTCAATATGGCTGAACTGATGAATATCAACGGCATTACAAACCCTGATCGGGTTAACGCAGGCCAAGTGTTGAAGTTGCCAGCTGCAACAGGATTTGTTGCTGTTGCAGGCTCGACGACTATGTTGCCGTAATTATTTTTGCGACTTGCGGTACGTTGCAGCGATTTCTGCAATATCGCGCATGATACGTGCAATGTCAAAATCTTTTGGCGTATAAATAGCGGTTACGCCATTTGCGAGTAAATCGTCTCGATCAGATTCCGGAATGATTCCACCAAGCACAACTGGAGCAGTTACTCCAACTGCAGCAAGTTCGGCAATCACATCGGGAACAAGTTGTAAATGTGAGCCCGACAAGATGGAAAGCCCGACAACATCTGGATCTTCGTCGCGAGCCGATGCTGCAATTTGTGCAGGTGTTAAACGAATGCCCGAGTACACCACTTCCATTCCCGAATCACGTGCAGCCACTGCGATCTGCTCTGCTCCGCTGGAATGTCCGTCGAGACCTGGCTTTGCAACCAAGAACTTCGGTGGCCCGCCTGGAATAGTGCGAACAAATTCGGCAACGTCGGCAAGTTCGGTGGTGCGTCGGCCTGCAGCAGCACCAACCCCAGTAGGAGCGCGGTATTCACCAAAAACTTGACGGAGCACTTCGCCCCATTCGCCCGTGGTTCCGCCAGCTTTCGCCAACTCGACAGACGCATCCATGATGTTGGTGCCGGTTTCGGCTGCTGTGCGGAGTGCAGCAAGTGCAGTATCCACAGCTTTTTGGTCTCGGGCTGAGCGCCATGCAATGACATCATCGATCATTTGCTGTTCAACGCGGTGATCAACTTTTAAAATGTTGTCGGCACCACTGAGTGGTGAATCGGTTGATTCAGTAAATCGATTTACTCCAACAACAGTTTGTTCGCCGGTTTCAATGCGGCGTGTTCGCTCAGCCATTGATGACACCAAGCGACCCTTTAACGAGTCCACGGCATCGAATGCGCCGCCCATGTCGACAATCTCGGTCATTTCTTTCCACGCAGCATCGCGAAGTTCGGCAGTGCGCGCTTCAATGACATGCGATCCGTTAAATATGTCTTCGTATTCAAGTAAGTCGGTTTCAAATGCGAGCACTTGTTGCATACGCAACGACCATTGTTGATCCCACGGGCGGGGAAGGCCGAGTGCTTCGTTCCACGCAGGTAACTGCACGCTTCGAGCACGCGCAGACTTTGAAAGCGTGACTGCCAACATTTCCAACACGATGCGCTGAATATTGTTTTCTGGCTGCGCTTCGGTGAGGCCAAGTGAGTTCACTTGGACGCCATAGCGGAAACGGCGAGCACGCTCGTCGGTTATGCCGTATCGCTCGGCACCAATGCGGTCCCACAGTTCGGTGAACGCACGCATCTTGCACACTTCTTCAACAAAGCGAATGCCAGCATTAACGAAAAACGAAATTGAAGCAAATACTTGTGGGAACTGCTCGTCGCTTACTTGTCCACTTGCGCGAACCGCATCAAGAATGTCAATTGCATTTGCCAGCGAAAAGGCAATCTCTTGAACAGGTGTAGCACCAACTTCTTGTAAGTGGTACGAGCACACATTCATCGGGTTCCACTTCGGTGCATTCTGCGAGCACCACACGATCATGTCGACGATGATTCGGCGTGATGCAGCTGGTGGGAAAATGAAGGTTCCTCGTGAGAGGTATTCCTTCAAGATGTCATTTTGAGTAGTTCCGCGAAGTTGCGAGGTGACTGCACCTTGCTCTTGGGCGTTGGCGACGTACAAGGCAAGCAACCAAGCGGCTGGCGCATTGATTGTCATCGACGTGTTCATGTCTGCAGGCGGAATTCCATTGAGCAACGTACGCATGTGTCCGAGGTGGGCAACAGGCACGCCCACTTTGCCAACTTCGCCGCGGGCCAAGATGTGGTCGGGGTCGTAACCCGTTTGGGTGGGGAGATCGAATGCAATCGACAAACCCGTTTGGCCCTTTGCCAGGTTCATTCGGTATAACTCGTTTGATGCTGCAGCGGTGGAGTGACCGGAGTAGGTGCGCATCAACCAGGGTTCGTCGCGGCGATTGGCCATAAATAAAGGTTACGGGTTAAGGGCCACTGAAAGACGATGGAGGTACTCGGAGCGAGGAATTTCCACCGCTCCGAGCGACTCGAGGTGTGGGGTGAGCCACTGCACATCAAGCAGAGTCATGCCGTCCTGGTTCATGGTGTCAACCAAGTGCATCAATGCCACTTTCGAAGCATCTCGCATGAGGTGAAACATGGATTCGCCGGCAAAAAGTCGGCCAACACGTACCCCGTATAAGCCGCCAACGAGTACTTCGTTTTCGTCAAACACTTCAACGCTGTGTGCCCACCCAAGTTTGTGCAGTTCAACATAGGCAGTAATGAATTGTTCGTTTATCCACCCGCCAGGTCGGTCAGGTGAAGCACAACCGCGCATCACACGTTCAAAACACGTATCAATCTTGATATGAAATTTGCGCTGGCTACGACGCATGGACCTCGTGACACGCAAAGCATCAAGAGGAATGACACCACGCAACAGCGGAGACCACCAAGCAACATCGTCTTCGCCTATTGCGAGTTCTGACGACATGGGAAACACACCATTCATGTATGCATGAATCAGTGTTTCTGGTTTCAGGTCTGCACCACGACCAACCAGGTCACTCTTTGGCCAATCTTTTGGTGGTGGAAACTTCCAACGACACTCGTCAAGAACTTGAGGTGTGTCGTTCCACATGAGATTTAGTAGCTGAAAAATCCTTGCTTTGTCTTGCGACCGAGTCTTCCTTCAGCCAACAATGTGCGAAGCGTTTTTGCAGGAACAAAGTTTTCGTCCTTGAACTCTGCATACAGTGCATCAAGGATGGATACCGATGTATCAAGTCCAACTAGGTCGAGTAGCGCAAATGGTCCCATTGGGAAATTGCAGCCACCCTTCATTGCTGTGTCGATGTCTTCCATGTTGGCGGTACCAGCCTCGAGCATTTTGACTGCATTGTTGAGGTATGGGAAGAGCAATGCATTCACAATGAATCCGGCGCGGTCTAGAACTTGCACCGGGTCTTTCTTGCAACCAGCGACAAACGCGTTTGCGCGAGCGATTGTCTCGTCGCTTGCAGTGATTGGTCGAATTACTTCAACGAGTGGCATGAGTACCGCAGGGTTGAAGAAGTGAATACCGCAAACCTTGTCAGGGCGATTCGTTGCCTCTGCCATTTTCACAACAGCGAGGGTGCTGGTGTTTGTCGCCAAAATTGCGTCTGGCTTCACGATTGCATCAAGTTCTTTGAACAGTGCTTGTTTTGGAGCAAGCTCTTCGACGATTGACTCAATGACGAGATCACACGATGCAAGATCGTTGAGCGAGTCGGTGATGCGAATGTGCGAGAGCACTTCGTTTCGCTGATCAACGGTCATTTTTTCTTTTGCGACTTGTTTGTCGAGATTTTTTTCAATTGAGGAAAGCATTGACTTGGCGCCATCAAGGGTGCGAGAACGAACAATGACGTCCATTCCAGCGCGTGCAACGACTTCAGCAAGTCCTGCCCCCATGATTCCGGATCCACATACGCCGACGAGTTGAACATTGTTGGTTGTCATGGATGAAAACCGTACTCACTATTGGTCGCTGTTTACCAACTGGTAACCCTCCTGAATGCTGATGTTTGCTGGGGCTCTGTAGGTTGAAGGCAATGATTTCTGACCAAATCGCACTCGCCCTCGACCACCCCGATCGATTGGTGCAGATGGAGCGGGTGCATAATTTCCGGGACCTTGGTGGCTATCCAACTGCCAGTGGGGCAACCACGAAGTGGCGCACATTGTTCCGTGCAGATGGGTTGCATCGATTGCGAGCCGAATCAGACATAGAAATTGTGGAGTCGCTCGGATTGAAATCGGTCATTGACTTACGTACCAAGCGCGAACAGCGAGAGCAGGGGATATTTCCGCTCAATGACATTGAGGTCGACTTTCATCATGTGTCCATCGTGGATGCGACATGGTCTGATTCGAAAGAGACACCTCAGATGGACGACCCTGTCGAGTTTTTGGTGTGGGGGTATCGCGATTTATTGGAAGTTGGTTCCGAAAAATTCGCGCTTGCATTGCGAATCTTGAGTAGTCAAGAAAATGTGCCTGCTGTATTTCACTGCGCCGCAGGAAAAGATCGCACTGGTGTGCTCGCAGCGCTGATCTTGTCAACTGTAGGAGTATCGGACGAATACATCTGTGCTGATTACGGTCTGACAAAGCGTGCGATTGAACGCACAGTTGCGTGGGCTAAAGAACACCACACCGATATGGCTAAGCGTTGGACCACCATCAACCCGGTGTATTTGGCTGCAGAGCCACAAGCGATGCACGTGATCTTGAACGACTTAGTTTCCGCTCATGGGTCGGTCATTAACTATGTTCGTTCGCTTGGTGTGAGCGAAAGCGAAATTCAGTCGCTTTCTGCGCTGTTACTTGATCAATGACCTCAATTCATCAGTGATAAGTTCGCATTGATGGCTCAACAAGTGGTGTTGCAAGGTGGCGGACCATTCACCGCCAACGATGACTTTGATGCTCAGATTCTGCGCGCACATCCTGGGTATGTAGCCGTTCTGCCAACAGCCGAAGCATTCGAAAACCCCGATGATTTGGTTCAACTCAGTGTTGCTTGGGCAAAGCGTTTAGGAGTTACAACAAAATTGTGTGCTGTGTATTCCCGTGCAGATGCGCGAGAGGAGTCATTTGCAACGATTATTGCCCAATCTGCAGTGGTGTATGTCGTAGGTGATTCGCCAATTCACCTGCGATCGACTTTGAAAGACACCGTCGTTTTTGATGCTGTTGCAGCACACGTGTGCGTCGTTGCTACTGCGGGTAGTGCAGCAGCAATGTGCGATCCAATGGTCGATCCTCGTGGAGGTGCTTTTGCGCTTGGCCTTGGTCTCGTGAGTGGCGTTGCAGCAGTTACCGAATCAGAAAAATGGCCCGACGAACGTTTGCAGCGCACATTGAGTTTGGCCAATACTTCTGTTGCGGAAATTCCAACTGGTGCAGCGTTGATCCATCAAAACGGAACATGGTCAACACATGGGGCAGTGGTCTTGCATGGCCCACTGCCAACGAGCTAAACGAAACGGTTTAGCTTTCGGTAATCACCACACTCACAATGGTGAGAGGTTCAAGAGGCGGTACTCCGTTGGCTGCTGGGTCAGGGTTTGATGCAGCGTTGAGTGCAGGCACTGTGGTGTCAAGTCCGTTAGTCACTTGTCCAAACAAGGTGTAACTCGGTGGCAACGTAATTCCTTGGTCACCCGTAATGATGAAGAACTGACTGCCATTGGTGTTTGGACCCGAATTGGCCATGGCGATGGATCCAAGCTTGTATTCGCCTGCTTCTGGCAATTCATCTGCGAATGAGTAACCAGGTCCGCCACTTCCCGTCGCCGTTGGGTCACCGCATTGCACGACGAAATCGGGAATTGCGCGATGGCACTGGGTGTTGTCGAAATACTTGTAACGCGCAAGCGTGACAAAACTGTTGGTGGCAAGTGGTGCTTTGTTCTGGTCGAGCGCAATGGTGAATTCACCTTTATTGGTGGTGACAACCGCGGTGTATGTCTTTCCGGCTTCGAGGCAGTTGCTCGGTGCATTCTCAAACGTTGCTGCACGGGCTTCACTGCCGTCAGTAGCAGGACACGGGGTGTCACCGGTAATTGCACGACCCTCAACTTGTGTTGGAGCAGTGGTGGCCAAGGTGGTGTCGCTTGTGTTGGGTGAATCTGAGCCACCTGAGACAGAGATAATGAGGGCGATGCCCACTATGACGGCAATGAAAATAGCGGCACGTGTAGCGAGCTTGCGGGTGCGTTTGCGCTGCTGTTGTTTAGCCAAGTCGTCGAGTTTTTGGCGGCGGTTTTCTTTTTTGCGGTTGCGCTTGTCAGTTCCCATGATTTATGAAGGTTACTCGCGACCGAACTAGCGTAAAGAACCTGTGGGATTGATCGTTCAAAAATACGGTGGCACCTCGGTGGCCGACCCAGACCGCATGCGAAATGTGGCCAAGCACATCGCAGCTTTGCGTGCACAGGGCACAGACGTTGTTGCCGTGGTTTCTGCAATGGGCAAGGCAACCGACAACTTGGTAGAACTGGCCCGTCAAGTGTCGAGCAATCCGCAAGGCCGTGAAATGGACATGCTGCTCACAACGGGTGAGCGAATTTCAATGTCTCTGTTGTGTATGGCTTTGCACGACGTTGGGTGTGATGCAATGAGTTTTACGGGAAGTCAGGTGGGCATCATTACTGACACCTCGCACACCAAGGCGAAGATTTTGGAGATTAAGGGTGATCGCGTACGCGAAGCGTTGGCCGCAGGAAAAGTTGCTGTTGTCGCCGGATTCCAAGGTGTGAGTACCGAGCGTGAAATCACCACACTTGGTCGTGGTGGAAGTGACACTACGGCAGTGGCGCTGGCCGCCGCTTTGAATGCAGATGCGTGCGAGATTTATACCGACGTCACTGGCGTGTTTAGCGCTGATCCACGTTTGGTTCCGCAAGCTCGCAAACTGAAGGAACTGAGTTTCGACGAAATGTTGGAAATGGCTGGCGCTGGAAGCAAAGTGCTCGCATTGCGCTCGGTTGAGTTTGCACGTAATCACAACGTGCCAATACATGTGCGCTCAAGTTTTACTTGGGAAGAAGGCACATGGGTGCGTGGAATTGACGAAGAGAGGAAGCGAAAGATGGAAGAGCCAATTATTTCTGGAGTCGTTCACGATGTAGGGGAAGCCAAGATGACGTTGCTTGGCGTGCCAGACCGTCCGGGTGTATCTGCACTGTTATTTGAGTCATTAGCTGCAGCAAACGTGAACGTTGACATGATCGTGCAAAACACGTCCATTGATGGCACTACCGACATTTCGTTTACATTGCCAATCGGCGACATTAAAACTGCAGAACCAATTCTGAAAAAAGTCGGTGACGAAGTCGGTGCAACCGGAATCAACAAAGACGAAAACATTGTCAAGCTTTCACTTGTTGGAGCTGGCATGAAGTCCAGTCCTGGAATTGCAGCCAAGATGTTCCGTGTACTTGCCGACAATGGTGTGAACATTGAAATGATCTCCACCAGTACTATTCGTATTTCCGTTGTTGTTGAACGCTCGCAATTAGAAAAAGCAGTGCGCGCATTGCATACTGCATTTGATCTTGACAGTGGCGAGGATTATTCAGCTCCACTTCCAGATCGCAAGTAGCAACTAAGTTTGTCGGTGCAATGACACACGACAACTCACCTAAGTGGCGTACCCAGTTCACGCCCTGGAAAAGTGCAGGAAACCGAACAGAAACTGGTGCTACGGCCGACGAGGTAGTGCGCCAAACAGGTTGGGTGTTTAACAACGAAACAGGCGCTGATTTAACGCTTGCAGAATTCGTGCGCACCGGAGACGAAGAAGTTCGTCGGTACATGCATCAGTTTGGGTTTAGTCCTGAAACTCTGACGAATAAAACTTTGCTTGAAATTGGAAGCGGAATCGGTCGAATGACTGCAACCTTCACCAAGCAGTGTTTTGCAGTTATTGCTGCCGACGTGGATGCTGCCTTTCTTGAACGCTGTCACGAAACAGTCGGCAAGCACGGTGATGTAGCCAAGCTACGTACAACCCATGTTGCAGATGGAAGCACATTGCAACTTCCCGACAGCTGTGTGGACATCGTGTTTTCGTACATCACGCTGCAGCATTGTGAGAAAAGCGATGCGCTATCGCTGACTACAGAAGCAATGCGAGTTGCACGTACGGGTGGAACCTTGTTGCTGAACTATCGCACCTGGGTGCGTGCCGATGCAGGTCTGTTGCCGCTGGGTATTGCAATGCGTCGACTATGGAGAATTCCAGTTGTCGGAAAACGTCTTGCAGTGACGCGCTGGTCAACACGACTGGGTTGGCAAGCGAATCGTTTAAGCCCTGACCAAGTGTTGGCGCATCTTGCTGCAAATGCGCCAAGTGGAAAACGAATCACCAACGTCGTGGTGCATCATTCAGCAAAGACCATTCGAACAGTCAAGACTCTAGGTGTGACGGTGAAACCGATGAAGCGAGTGAATAAAAGTCATTGGTGGCTAACCGCAACTGTTGAAGGGGTATGAACATGACGGCTCATCGATTGTCGATTGACAATATTGAGCGTTCAGCACGCGTAATTGATCCAGTATTCACTGGAACTCCGCAGTACAACTGCGAACCACTTTCGCAAGCTCTTGGTGCTGACATGGTGTTGAAGGTGGAAACCTTGAATCCAATCCGCAGCTTTAAAGGTCGCGGTGCAGATTTTTTCATGAGCGAAACTCGAGAAGTTTTTCGAGATCAAAACTTGGTGTGTGCAACTGCTGGAAACTTTGGACAAGCAATGGCCTATGTGTGCCGCAGTAATCAACGTCCGCTCATTGTTTACAGCGCAACGAATGCGAACCCGCTCAAGATTGATCGCATGCGCTCAATGGGTGCAGAGGTACGGCAAATGGGCGACAACTTTGATGCGGCTAAAGAGCACGCGAAAGCATTTTGTGCAGAAACTGGCGCTCACTTTGTTGAAGATGGTCGAGACATTGCCATTTCTGAAGGTGCGGGCTCCATCTCGGTGGAACTGATGATGCACGGATCATTCGATGCAGTGCTGATTCCCCTTGGAAATGGGGCGTTAATCACGGGGATGGCCCGTTGGATCAAGCACGTTTCACCGCAAACGCAGGTGATTGGGGTGTCCAGCACCACAGCCGACGCCATGTATGCCTCGTTCAAATCGGGGTCAATTATTGAACGCGAATCAGCCAACACCATTGCCGATGGAATCGCTGTTCGCACGCCGGTGCCAGAAGCAGTTACCGACATGATGGGAATTGTTGATGACGTGTTGTTGGTGACTGACGAGGCATTGAAAAGCGCAATGAAAATTGTGTTTGACAAGGCAGGACTCGTTACCGAGCCGGCGGGCATTGCTGGAATTGCGGCAGTGCTCGAGCACCAGGCATTGCGTGGCAAAAAACTCGCCACAGTTCTCTGTGGCAGCAACATAACTCCAGAGCAAGTGGAGATGTGGTTGCGTTAGTCTGATCGCCATGCATGTAGGAATAGTTGGCGCAACAGGAATGGTCGGAACGGTAATGCGACAGTTGCTTGCCGAGCGAAAATAC
>JBIKHN010000002.1:0-52640 GCA_044362135.1 Ilumatobacteraceae bacterium
GGTGTGGCGATAACCTTCGTCACACAATCCCGGGAGGGGTGCGAGAGCGGCCGAATCGGCACGCTTGGAAAGCGTGTGAGGCGCAAGTCTCCGTGGGTTCGAATCCCACCTCCTCCGCCATGAATACCGAGTACGAAACCGCAATGCGGGTTGCGCTCGACCACGCCGAACTGGCCGCGTCGTCAGGTGACGTGCCGGTTGGTGCAGTGGTCTTACATAAAAACGAAATTATCGCGGCACGACACAATGAGCGCGAAGTATTGAACGATCCAACTGCGCATGCAGAGGTACTTGCACTGCGCGATGCGGCAGCAGTGTTAGGAACATGGCATCTAGATGAATGCACATTGGTGGTCACGTTGGAGCCGTGCATCATGTGCGCTGGCGCACTGATTAATGCCCGCATTCAGACTTTGGTTTATGGTGCAGCAGATCTCAAGGGTGGTGCAACATCAAGTTTGTACAACGTGTGTGCCGACCCTCGTTTAAACCACAATCCCAGTGTTATTCATGGCGTGTTACAACAAGAATCTGCAGTGTTGTTGAAGAACTTTTTCGAACTCAAACGGGCGGGCAACTAGCGCCGATAGCCTTCCAAAACGGAAGGGTGCCAGAGTGGACGAATGGAACGGTCTCGAAAACCGTCAGGGGTGCAAGCCTCTCGGGGGTTCAAATCCCCCCCCTTCCGCCATTTACTACTTTGTCTTTGTGCGGCTCAGGCGACCCGGATGACGTGATAGGTATTGATAGCCGTCACGTAATTGAACCCGTTGCGAATCCACGTTCTGATGACTGTGTCATTTGAGCTTTGCGTTGAAGTGTTGATTTCAGAGAAACCCATCGCGCCAAGTTCGGCACAGGCAAAGGTCAAAAGATCTGAGTAGATACCAGACCCTTGAGAACCAGGGGCGGTGCCATTGAGCGCGATTTCTGCGGTCTTTCCTTCTCCCTGAATTGCAATGAACGATGCAAGTTGGCCAGTTGGGGTACGAGATACAAAAACATGGCCTGTGTCGTTATTGACAAGAGATGAAGCCCACTCGACATAACCCTCTAGACACAGTGCTGGATCGAGCATTGGATTGGCTGAGTAGTGGTTGGCGTAGTTTGGAAATACGTTGCGCACAAGTTGTTGGTATGCGGTGTGTTCTGATGTTTGTAACAGACCCATTGAGTGAGTTTGAGGTGATGGAGAAGTGTCTTTAAGCGATTTTTGAAAATAGAGCAGAGTGTCGGCATGGATTGTTCGATGGGACGGAATGTTTGACAGAGCACATGCCAATAAATATCTTGAGGCCGAAGCACGAACGATGAGGAGATCGGAACTTGAGGCGTGACACAGTTGGGCAAGTTCGGCATCGCTTGCTTGATCATCAAAGGCCACAATCAGGCGGCAAATGTTAAGGGAAAATCTGTGTGATTCAAGAGTTGAAACTCTGGGTACTGAAGGTTGGTGAGAGGAGAAATCTTGGAGCACTACTCATTATTCTAAAGCGAATTGAGCAAGTTTTGCTGGGGTTAGAATTGGGCAATGCACTATCAGCCAGGGGTGAGCATTGTTGTGCCTACATACAAATCCCCAACAACATTGAGCGAGTTGGTAGAGCGAATTGAGTCTCTGGGCCTCAGCGCATATGAAATCATCATTGTTGATGATGGCAATAATGATGCAACATGGGAACAAATCGGGATTCTTTCGCTGGCGAAAAAGTCGGTAGTGGGGATGCGGTTAGGCCGCAACTTTGGCCAACACAGCGCATTACTTGCGGGTGTTCGCAAAGCTAAGTACTCCCAAATCGTCACGATTGATGATGATTTACAGAATCCTCCAGAAGAGATCCCAAATCTTCTTGCAGGTCTTGTCAATGGAGTCGATGTTGTTTATGGAGTGAGCACTCAAGTGCGACAGAATGTGTGGCGAAGGTTCACGTCACGCACCGCCAAGGCAATTTTTGCAATAGTGCTTGGTTTTGAAAGCGCGATCTCCATTAGTTCCTTTAGGGCTTTTCGAACACAACTCCGCGAAGGGTTTGCTGGAGAGTTGGGGCCACACGTTTCGTTGGATGCACTGTTGACTTGGTCCACAAGTAGGTTTTCAACTCATGAGGTTGAGCATCATGCACGCCGCGTAGGCAAGTCGAACTATTCATTTGCCAAGCTTGCGCGCTTCATGCTTGATACCGCTACGTCATACAGCACTAGGCCGCTTCGTCTAGCAACGACGATTGGTTTCATCACAACATTTTTTGGTTTGCTGCTACTGGTTTGGGTTTTTGGCAATGCAATATTTGCAAGAGACTCGGTGCCGGGGTTTCCATTTCTTGCGGCATCAATTGCGGTCTTCTCTGGAGTCCAACTAGTGGTACTAGGAATACTCGGCGAGTATTTGGGAAAGATTCACTTCAGGGCGATGAATAAGCCGACTTTTTCCATAAGTGAAACCATAGAAAACTGATGGAGGATCAGTTGCCCATTCCATTCAATAAAGCAACAATCACAAAGAGCGACCAGCGATATTTGCAACAGGCAATTGATAATGGTCACACAGCGGGCAATGGAAAATTCACCAAACTTTCTGAAGAACTTATCTCCAGCAAAGTAGGCACTCAAAAAACTTTGTTAACTACGTCGTGCACACATTCGTTGGAAATGGCTGCGTTGCTGTTGAACTTGGATGCTGGTGACGAAGTTATCGTTCCATCATTTACATTCGTTTCAACTGCTAGCGCATTTGCACTATTTGGTGCGACTCCAGTCTTTGTTGACTCCGATGACGCGACGCTGAATATTGACCCAGTGTTGATTGAGCGAGCGATCACACCTAAAACTCGCGCGATTTGTGTAGTGCACTATGGCGGAGTTGCTTGCGATATGACTCGAATTCTTGAAATTGCTCGGCAGTACAATTTGGTAGTAATTGAAGACAATGCTCATGGGTTGTTTGCGAAGTATCAAGGTAAATTCTTGGGAACATTTGGCGCACTTGCCACCCAGAGTTTTCACGAAACAAAGAATCTCACATGTGGTGAAGGAGGTGCGCTGCTCATTAATGATGAGTCATTGATTGAGCGAGCAGAAATACTCCGCGAGAAAGGAACCGATCGAACGAAATTCTTGCGTGGTCAAGTTGACAAATACACATGGGTTGATATCGGCTCGTCGTGGATTATGAGCGATATGTTGGCTGCTATTTTGTTTGGGCAATTAGAACGCAACGATGAAGTTCTTTCACAGCGCATGGCTATCTGGAATAGGTATGAATCAGAGTTGGCTGAGTGGGCCGCTAAGCATGAAGTACGCACCCCACATGTGCCGGCTGACCGCGAACACACGGGTCACGTATTTCATTTGAGGTTCACTGAGGGTCATGTTCGTGATCGGTTTATTGCTCATTTGCGTGAGCATGCGATTTCAGCTGTTTTTCACTACCAACCTTTGCATTTGTCACATGTTGGTCGTAAGTACGGCGGTTTTTCAGGTCAATGCCCCGTTTCAGAAAAAGCCGGCGACTGTTTGGTGCGCTTGCCGTTGTTCAATGCATTGACAACCGACGAGCAAAGTCGAGTAATTGAGGCAGTTCTAACAAGCCTCTGAGGTTGTGATACGCCTCACATGGTGACACTCTGAATGGGTGCTCCAAGTTCAAGGAATTTCTGTTGAAGTTGGCGGTCGTCTCGTTGTAGAAAATGCATCGTTTTCCGTGATGCCGCGTGACAAGGTGGGCATTGTTGGTCGCAACGGTGCAGGGAAAACAAGTCTGTTTAAGGTGCTTGGCGGTGCAGTAGAACCTCACGGGGGCAAGATTTTGCGCAAAGGTGCCTTTGGCTATTTGCCACAGGACCCGAAAATTCCAGGTTCCCGCGAGCAGCACTCAGCAATTTCGCACATTCTTTCGGGACGCAATATTGACGAAGAGTTAACGCGTATTGAGAAGTTGCGCTTGACGATGGAAGAGTCGCCGAGCACACAAAACATTGCCAAGTTCAGTAAAGCCGAAGACGACTTTGCTTCAAAGGGTGGCTATGCCGCCGAAAGCGAGGCACGTTCGATTGCGGCCGGCTTGGGGTTAAAACCCGATCGACTGAACCTTCCGATTCATGTGTTGTCGGGTGGCGAGCGCAGGCGCGTGGAACTTACTCGCATTTTGTTTGCTGGTAGCGACATGTTGTTGTTGGATGAACCAACGAACCACTTGGACGTAGATGCAAAAACGTGGCTGCTTGGGTTCATGCGCGATTATCGTGGCGCGCTCTTGGTGATTAGCCATGACTTGGACTTGTTGGACGAGGCGATTACTCGCGTGTTGCATTTGGACAGACCACAAGAAGACTCTGTCGGTGAACTAATTGAGTACCGCGGTACATATACGCAATACAAGTCATCGCGTGCCGCCGACGAAGCGCGTTTAGCGAAGAAAGCTGCTACACAGCAAAAAGAAATTGATCGCTTGCAAGGTGTCGTTGATCGATTTGGTGCAAAGGCAACAAAAGCTGCAATGGCGCACAGTATTGAAAAGCGCATTGCTCGCATTGAACAAACGAAAGTTGAAGTGTCTGAAGGTGATCGTGTGTTGAAGGTTCGCTTTCCCGATCCGCCTCATTGCGGAATGACGGTGATTGAGGCAAAGGGACTATCAAAGAAGTTCAGCGGGCCAGCAATTTTTGACAACGTTGATTTTGATTTAGGTAAAGGTGAGCGATTGCTTGTGCTCGGATTGAACGGCGCTGGAAAGACGACGCTGTTACGCATGTTGGCCAAGGAAATGATGCCTGATTCGGGATCATTTGAATTTGGCTACCAAGTGAACGCCGGGTACTACGCACAGGAACACGACAACCTCGACCCGCAAGCTTCACTGATTGATCACATGCGCAGAGTTGCACCGGTGTCACTTGGGCTTACTGAATCGCAGTTACGAGGCATGTTAGGCATGTTTGGTTTGTCGGGCTCAAAAGTGTTTCAGGAATCGGCAACGTTGTCTGGTGGTGAAAAAACCAAGTTGGCATTAGCCATGTTGATGGTGGGGCGAAACAACTTGTTGCTGTTGGACGAACCGACGAACAACCTCGACCCACCAAGCAGGCAGTCGGTTGCAGACGCGCTTTCCAACTGGAAAGGCGCCATCATCTTGGTCAGCCATGACACCGAATTTGTAGAGCAACTTGCACCGACGAAGGTGTTGTTGTTACCAGATGGCCAAGTGGACTACTTCAGCAACGAGTGGCTCGACTTGGTGAGTCTGGCCTAATTACCTAACCCTTGCAGGTGAGGTCTTTTGCGGGAATAGTCAATTTGATGAGGTAGTCATCTACCGCTTTCACGACACAGCTGTTTGCACCATAACCCGTGTGCTGGTTTGCGTCCACAACGATGAGAATTCCCTGCTCTAGGCCTTGAGCCATTTTGCGAGTCGAATCAAGTGGCGTTGCTGGATCTCCAGTGGTACCAATTACAACTATTGGCCCAGCACCTTTGCCAGTGATGGTGACTGTGTCAGATTGTCTCACTGGCCACAGTGCACATGAATAGCCATAGGCAAAGTTGCCTCCAAGTCGTGGTGCTACGGCAACGAATTCAGCAATCCGAGAATCAACATCTTCAGTACTTGAAGCACCCGGATCGTCAAGACATGAAATCGCAAGGAATGCTTCAAGTTCGTTGCCGTATGTACCGTCGTCTTTACGTTGGTAATAGTCGTCGTACAACTGCAGAATACCCTTACCATCACCACCCTGTGCAGCACTCAATGCTTCGCTCAGTTGTGGCCAGTAGTAGTCGGAATACATGGCTTGAGCAACTGCAGTAAACAACACACCTTGCGTTACTGGTGTGCGGTCTTTTGAAACTTCTAACGGTGCAGCGTCAATGTCGAGCACCAGTTTGTCAAATGCTGCCTCGGCTTCACCACTGTTGTGGAACTCACACGCGGTCTTTTCGCTGCACTGCTTCAAAAATGTTGCAAGTTGACCTTCGAAACCTTTGGCTTGGTTCATGCCTTCTTCAGCAGATGAAGCATTTGGGTCAACTGCACCGTCTACAACAATTGCGCGAACGGTTTCAGGAAACATGGTTGCCCACGTTGTGCCAAGTTCGGAACCATAGGAGAAGCCGAAGTATGAAACCTTTTCCTCGCCTAGCGCAAGGCGCAAACTGTTGATGTCTTGTGCACTTGCCTTTGTGCTGATGTACGGGAGGATGGTTCCAGAGTTTTCTTCACACTTGTCGTTAAATGCTTGCGAGGCATCAATGAGTGCTTGTTTTTCATCTGGGGTTTCAGGCGGTGAATCTAAACCGAAGTATTCATCAAAGGTGTCTACACAATTGACGGCCGGCGTTGACTCTCCAGTTCCACGAGGGTCCCACGCAATGATGTCGAAATGGTCGATGAGATCTTGGCTGAAGTAATACTGCGCGTCATCAGCGAGTGAACTGCCGCCAAAGCCGGGGCCACCTGGGTTCACCATCATGCTTCCAATTCGGTCTGCGGGGTTTGCTGCGTTGTGCTTCTTCACATAAAGAACAAACGAGCCTTGCTCTGGGTCGGCATAGTCAAATGGCACTTCAATGTTTCCGCATTCCACTTCGGAGGAAGTGCTGCCATCACAGGCTTTCCATTCAATCGGGTTCACAATGAAATCTGTTGTGGTGTTGAGTGAATTTACAGAGGCATCGCTCGATGAAGTTGAGTTGCCACATGCGGAAACGGTGAGGGCAAGTATTGCTGCAATGGCGAGAGGGCGAAACGTCATTGCACCAGCCTACGAGAGCCCAGATACCGCTTTATTCACCTGCCAACGCGAGACCCAATCGGTACAATAAATATGTGATGAATCGGTCGATTGAGGTTGTCGGGTCGTTTGCAGAAGCTGCACAATCCGACAAGGAATATTGGTCCACACAGACCCCGCTTGCCCGCTTGCAACACGCCCTTGAACTGCGCAGGATGAACTATGGAACAGATCGAGTTTCCTCAAGACTTCAGCGAGTTCTTGAAATTACTCAACGAACACCACGTGATTGAGTCTTAAATAGGCAGGTTTTAGGTTCAGGGGCTTAGCCTGACAGCATGCGAATGGGTCCACACGGAATGCTTCCTGGCGATGCCAAAGCCATTGAGGGAGTGAAGGTTCGCGGGTCATCCATGAAGCGAGTGGCACAGTTCGCCAAGCCGTATAGGTGGTCGATTGTTGGCTTTCTGATTTCTATTTTGGTTGCAGCAGTGGCCGCACTTGTGCCCCCTCTCTTGTTTCGCACCATTGTCGATCAGGCGATTCCCGAAGCAGACAAGCGCAGAATTGTGTGGCTGACCATCATTTTGGTGACCGCAGCAGTGTTGGATGCTGTACTGCAGATTATTCAGCGTTGGTATTCGGCCCGCATTGGCGAAGGCCTCATTTATGACTTACGCGTGGCGCTATTCGACAAAGTGCAGAACATGCCGATCGCATTTTTCACACGCACACAAACAGGTGCGCTGATTAGTCGATTGAACAACGATGTGGTTGGTGCGCAAACGGCGGTAACGGGAACGCTTGGCAGCGTGGTATCAAACGTGGTGGTGTTGGGAACCACGCTTGCCGCAATGCTCACACTTGAATGGCGCCTCACGGTGTTGTCGCTGGTGGTGTTACCTGTGTTCATCATTCCTGCGCGGCGAGTTGGGGTGCGGTTGCAAGAAATTTCACGCGAGCAAATGGGACTGAACGCTGGCATGAATACGCAAATGACCGAACGATTCAATGTGTCGGGTGCGTTGTTAGTGAAGTTGTTTGGACGGCACACAGATGAAGTTGGTGCATTTAGTGGTCGTGCATCACGCGTGCGCGATATTGGTATTACGTCGGCAATGTATGGTCGGGTGTTTTTCGTGGCCCTTGGTTTGGTTGGGGCGCTTGGCGCCGTTGCCATTTATGGCGTTGGTGCGTTCATGGTGGTATCGGGCGGAATCACCATTGGCACGCTCGTTGCCATGGCCACGTTCGTACAACGCATTTATCAACCACTTACAGGTTTA
The DNA here is from genome assembly GCA_044362135.1 of Ilumatobacteraceae bacterium. Taxonomy (GTDB): domain Bacteria; phylum Actinomycetota; class Acidimicrobiia; order Acidimicrobiales; family Ilumatobacteraceae; genus UBA3006. The sequence continues at coordinate 8,015 of JBIKHN010000002.1, forward strand.
ACGAATGCGCGTCTAGAAGTAATGACCGCACTCGTCAGCTTCGAGCGTGTGTTTGAAGTGCTTGATGCTCCGGTGGCGATTGCTGACAGGCCAGGTGCGGTTGAACTTGAAAATGCAAGTGGAAACATTGATTTCGACAACGTGGTGTTCCGCTATCCGCCTGGCGCATCGGTGTCCATTGCCTCGCTTGAAGCAAGTGGTGTGATGAGCGGCACCGACCCCGACACCGATGTGTTGCGTGGTGTGAGTTTGTCTATTAAATCGGGAGAAACCATTGCCATTGTGGGCACCAGCGGTGCAGGCAAAACCACGCTCGCTGGATTGGTTGCGCGTTTATATGACGTCACCTCTGGCGCCGTGCGCATTGATGGGCATGATGTTCGCGATCTCACACTGAATTCGTTGCGTGCGTCTATTGGAGTAGTGAGCCAGGACCCACACATGTTTCATGAAACCATTAAAGAAAACTTGTTGTACGCCAAGCCTGGTGCAACAGAATCAGAAATGGTCGCTGCATGCACCTCCGCACACATTCATGATGTGGTTGCAGGTCTTGCCGATGGTTACAACACGGTGGTGGGCGAACGCGGGTACCGCTTGTCGGGGGGCGAAAAACAGCGCTTGGCCATTGCCCGATTGCTGTTGAAGAACCCTGCAGTCATGATTTTGGACGAAGCAACCAGCCACCTTGACAATGAGAGCGAAGCGTTGGTGCAAGATGCACTAGATAACGCCATGCATAACCGCACCTCGATTGTGATCGCACACCGTCTGTCTACTATTCGCGACGCCGACAGAATTGTGGTGTTAGATGAAGGAGTGGTGGTGGAGCAAGGAACGCACGAGGAATTGATGACTCGTGATGGTTTCTATGCTGCACAAGTTCGTGCTGGTGGCACAGCACTACAGGGGTAACGGTGAGCGACGAAGAACTCACGCTGTCGGTTAGTCAATACATCGACGTAGTAAACAACGTGTTAAAGAGCACCATGGGCGAAGGTGTATGGGTGCAGGGTGAAATTGAAGGGTTCAATAACCGCACGAAGCACACCTATTTCAATGTTGTAGAACGAACCGATGGCAAAAAGGCTTCGGTGAATGTTGCTATTTGGGAATTCAACCTCAAACGGCTGAAGCCATTGCTCGAGAAACACCGGCTGACGCTTGCCGATGGAATCAAGGTGCGTTTGTTTGGCACCGGCGACTTGTACGCCGAGCGCGGGTCGTTCAGTTTCAAGGTGTCCAACATTGATCCGCGATTCACGCTTGGCGACTTGGCTGGTCAGCGCGACGAAATCGTGCAGAAGCTGAAACTCGCTGGGCTATACGAAGCGAACAAACGAGTGAAACTGCCTGTCGTGCCATTGCGCATAGCGTTGCTCACCAGCATTGGTAGTGCTGCACACGCCGACACCTTGCACGAGCTTGAGGCTTCGGGCATTGGCTTTGAAGTGTTTGTTTACGACGTCCGTGTGCAAGGCGAAGACGCTGCCCCAACTGTCGTCGCAGCAATGAAGCAAGCAGCCAAACGCGAGGACATTGATCTGATCATGTTGGTGCGCGGCGGCGGTTCGAAAACCGACCTCCTGGCATTTGATACGGAAGAAATTGCAACGGCAATCGGTAAATGCGCAAAGCCTGTGTTTACGGGCATTGGTCACGAAATCGATTTCAGCATTGCCGACGAAGTTGCGCACCGTGCGTTTAAAACGCCAACAGCGTGTGCTGCTGGCGTTGCCGAAGTAGTGAATGAGTTTGTGCAGTCGACAGAAGAAGTATGGGCACAAATCGCTGCGACTGCAAACGAGTTATTGCAAAATGCTGAACACGAACTTGTTCGATCGCTTGACCGCATTCGCAGGCGACCAATGGATGTGTTGAACTTGGCCGCGCAATCACTAAAGGGTGCAAGCGACAGGTTGCGCTTACTCGACCCTGTGAACACCATGGCGCGTGGCTGGAGTATTACTCGCGACGCACAAGGCAGAACTGTGCGCAGTGCTACGCAAGTGTCGGCGGGCGAACAGATGACTACCCAGTTATCTGATGGAACAATTTCAAGTACGGTCAATTCATAAAGAAGGCGAAGGCACATGGCAACAAAAAAGGCAGCAAAAGCAGTAGATGAGAGCACCGGTTACGCCGAGGCGATTGGTGAACTGGAGTCCATTCTGGATGAACTGGAAAGCAATGACGTAGACGTGGATGTGCTCGCTGAACATGTAAAGCGCGCTTCGGAACTCATTGAGCTGTGCCGCGACCGTATTGGCAATGCAAAACTTCGCATTGAAGAAGTTGTTGCACAAATTGACGCCGACTAAATAACGCATATTTGACCCCCTAACCTGAACCCGTGCACGCTGCGCCACAATCTCTCCTAGATGTTGCCTCTCGCGTAGATACACGCCTGGAAGTACTTCTTGCCGTAGAGCGCGAGCGTTGGGCGAAGGTGGATGCTGACCTGGTTCCACCTATTGACGAAATTGCTCGGTTGGTGCTTGCCGGTGGCAAGCGGTTGCGACCAGCGTTTTGTTTCTGGGGTTTTATTGGTGCAGGTGGCGACCCAACCGATGAATTGGTGATCGACGCCGGCGCCGCACTTGAGCTCCTGCATGCGTTTGCGTTGTTTCACGACGACGTAATGGATGGTTCACTCTCCCGCCGTGGCGAACCAACAACGAATGCCAAGTTTGAAGCAAACCACGGTGCAAACAAGTTGGCGGGCGAGTCGCGCAGGTTTGGTGACGGCGTTGCCATTTTGGTTGGCGACTTGGCGTACGTGTACTCCGATCAGTTGATGCGCAACGCATCGCCACAAGCGTGGACTGTTTGGAATGAACTGCGAATTGAATTGAACTTTGGCCAATACCTCGACATGTTGGGTTCGGCAATGAACGAACGTCGCCGCGAAAAGGCAGAACGCATTTGTCGATATAAGAGTGGTAAGTACACCATTGAACGACCGCTGCATTTAGGTGCGTTGTTGGCCGCACCAACGCGTGGTGATGAATTGGCTTCCGTACTTTCCGCGTATGGTTTGCCACTTGGTGATGCGTTTCAAATGCGCGACGACGTGCTCGGCGCGTTCGGAGACACCGCAATTACCGGCAAACCAGTGGGTGACGACTTGCGCGAAGGAAAGCCAACACCGCTGATGGCGATAGCCACAGCACGAGCGAACGCTGCGCAATTGAAAGAACTACAACTGGTGGGCAATCAAGATTTAACGCCAGAGCAAATTGCTTGCGTGCAAGAAGTGATTCGTGAAACGGGCGCACTGGACGAACTTGAAGTAGTGATCACTCGCCTCACCGACGAGGCCATTGCTGCCGTGCAAAATGTGCCATTCGCACAGTCGGTCCGTGACGAATTGATCACGCTTGCCGAATACGTTTCATGGAGAACGGTGTAACGAATTCTTGACTGTGACGGTAGGGTTTGAAGCATGGCTGTAACCATTCGCATTCCCACCACACTTCGTCCACTTTCCGGTGGCGCATCAACCGTTTCAGTTGAGGGCAACACGCTTGCAGAAGTACTCGCAGCGCTGAACGCCATTCACTCAGGTTTTTCAGACCGCTTGTTCGACGATTCAGGAAACCTGCACAAGTTTGTAAACGTGTTCGTGTCTGACGACGACGTTCGTTACCTCGATGGGCTGAACACCACAGTGCCAGCAGGCGAAACCGTTTCCATCATTCCTGCCGTTGCCGGTGGTTGCTGAGCGTTCTTGCGCCACACAATCATGTTGCGACTGTGAGTCGTAATCCAGATACAGCTCATAGCAATAAAGCCGGGCTTGTTGAACACAATTGCGTAAGCCAGCCACGGGGCTGAACCGCACAGCACCATGCCCCAGCCCCACCATTTGCGGGCGCCAACTAGCCACATGCCGGTGATACCGACAAACTCGAATCCCAGCAGAATCCAGGTCCACGTTGCTTCGTTGTGCATGCCTCTATTTTGGCGGCGAAATGACTGACGAAACCGCCGATTTACTGGCATAATAGGCACTATGGCAACGGAAACAGTGGTTCTAGACAAGATTGACAAGCAAATCCTCGGTATTTTGCAAACTGACGGACGAATCTCTTGGCAAATGCTAGGAGACCGAGTGCATTTGTCGGCCAATGCCGTTGCTGAACGAGTCCGGCGAATGACGAGGGCTGGCGTCATTCGCGGATTCAAGGCCGAAGTGAACCAGGCAGCACTGGGTCGCACGCTTGAGGCCGTCATCGATGCCCGCATGCCACATACCCAAGGGTTTGACGACGCGGTCATGAAACGCGACGACGTGCTGTGGGCCTCTCACGTAACGGGAGAATCCGACATCACGCTGGCTGTGGCCTGCGATGGAACGGCCGGCCTCGACTCGCTATTGCGTTGGCTGCAACGCGAAGGTGCCACCGAAACCCGAACAGATGTGGTGTTGCGCAAGATCCGCTAACCCAACCCCCGTTTGATTTAGCAGTCTCGCCAGTAGAGTGCTAACGCTGTTTCAGGCAACACTACGGAGGTTCATCATGTCCAAAATGATCGCATTCGACGAGGAAGCACGCCGCGGCCTTGAAGCCGGCATGAACAAATTGGCAGACGCTGTTCGCGTCACCTTGGGGCCAAAAGGTCGCAACGTGGTGCTCGACAAAAAGTGGGGCGCGCCAACCATTACGAACGACGGCGTATCCATCGCCAAAGAGATCGACCTTGAAGACCCGTATGAGCGCATTGGCGCCGAACTGGTGAAGGAAGTTGCCAAGAAGACCGACGATGTTGCCGGTGACGGAACCACAACAGCAACCGTTCTTGCATGGACAATGGTGCGTGAAGGACTGCGCAACGTTGCAGCGGGTGCAAACCCAATGAGCTTGAAGCGCGGCATTGAAGCAGGCGTTGCAGCAGCAGTTGCCAGCATTCGTGAACTGTCGAAGGAAGTTGATTCGAAGTCACAAATCGCTCAAGTTGCATCAATTTCATCTGCTGACGAAGAAATTGGTCAGATGATTTCAGAAGCCATCGACAAGGTGGGCAAAGACGGTGTGATCACCGTTGAAGAAAGCCAAACCTTTGGCATGGAAATGGACCTCGTTGAAGGAATGCGTTTCGACAAGGGTTACATCTCGCCGTATTTCGTAACCGACACCGACCGCATGGAAGCCATTGTGGACGACGGATACATCTTGTTGTACGCAGGCAAAGTAGCCAACGTGCGCGACCTGGTTCCTGTACTTGAAAAAGTGATGCAGACCGGCAAGCAATTGGTGATTGTTGCTGAAGACATTGAAGGCGAAGCATTGGCAACTCTTGTTGTCAACAAGATTCGTGGAACGTTCAAGAGCGTTGCAGTGAAGGCACCAGGCTTTGGCGATCGTCGCAAGGCAATGTTGCAAGACATCGCCATTCTTACTGGCGGCCAAGTGATTAGCGAAGAAGTTGGCTTGAAGCTCGAGAACACCACGCTCGATCTCTTGGGCCGCGCGAAGAAGATTGTGGTCACTAAAGACGAAACCACCATCATCGAAGGTGCAGGCAGCGACAACGACATTAAGGGTCGCATTTCGCAGATTAAGGCCGAGATCGACAACACCGACAGCGATTACGACCGCGAGAAGTTGCAAGAGCGTTTGGCAAAACTTTCGGGTGGCGTTGCTGTATTGAAAGTTGGTGCAGCAACCGAAGTTGAACTGAAGGAAAAGAAGCACCGCATTGAAGACGCAGTAAGCACCACCAAGGCAGCCATTGAAGAAGGCGTTGTGCCTGGCGGCGGCGTGGCGTTGCTTCGTTCGCAAGCTGCAGTTTTTGCAGTTGCCGAAACCTTGCAAGGTGATGAAGCAACCGGTGCTCGCATGGTGGCCAAGTCGCTTGAAGGCCCGTTGAAGCAAATTGCAGAAAACGCTGGTCTTGAAGGCGGAGTAGTCGTTGAAAAAGTGCGCAGCATGAAGGGCAACGAAGGCCTGAACGCAGCAACTGGCGAATACGAAGACCTCGTGAAACTTGGTGTTATCGACGCAGCGAAAGTAACCCGCTCTGCATTGCAGAACGCAGGTTCAATTGCTGCATTGTTCCTCACCACCGAAGTAGTTATTGCCGACAAGCCAGCCGATGCTGGAATGCAAATGCCAGGCGGAGGCATGGAGGACTACTAAACCAAGTAGACCTTCACGAGCACATCACCAAATATGATTGCGCTCGTCACCACAGAATCAGCACGAGGGCACGATAAAGATCTTGGGATCTTGAGTCGTGCTCTTGATGCATCTGGGGTGAAGTGGAACATTGTGAACTGGGACGACCCACAAGCACAGTGGAGCGACTATTCAATTGCCGTGTTGCGTAGCCCGTGGGACTATCACGAACGCATTGCCGAATTCAGTACATGGTTGAAAGCGGTGGCATCACAAACGCGTTTGCTGAACACGCTGCCCATTGTTGAGTGGAACTTGGACAAGCGTTACTTGCGCGAATTGGCTCAGGCCGACATTGCAGTCATGGAAACGGTGTTTGTGGAATCCGAAACCGATTTATCCAATGGCGTGTTTTCGCGCGACGTGATTGTGAAGCCAGCGATTAGCGCGGGCTCGAATAACACAGCGCGATACAAAAATGATGTTGCAGGTGCAACTGAACATGCACGCAAGTTGCTGAACAATGGCGTTGCGGTGCTGGCTCAGCCCTACCAAAGTGCAATTGATGAATACGGCGAAACTGGCTTGGTGTATTTGGCTGGCCAGTTCAGTCACGCGTTCCGCAAGGCTCCAATTTTTGCTGACAAAGACCAGAATCACAACGGTCTGTATGTGGTTGAAGAGATCACGTTGCGCATTCCAAGTGCTGCAGAGCGCGCATTTGGCGACAAGGTTGTTGCGTTTGTGAAAAACAAGTTTGGTGCAGCTCCGCTGTATGCCCGTGTAGACATGGTGGTGAACGCTGAAGGTGTTCCTGAATTGATGGAACTCGAACTCACTGAACCATCGCTGTTTTTGCATCTTGACGATGAATCTCCAGCACGTGCAGCTTTGGCGTTCGCCAACGCAGCCGCTGCAAACGAAAGGTAGTCTTGCCACATGAGCGAACCAATGTCCCCCTCGGTTGGAATGGCCGTATTGCACCTCTTTGGTCATCCGGCAACAGAGTTTGATGGCCAAGCCGTCATTTCTGCAGTAAAAGATGCACAAGGTCGTGGCGTACAAGTGGTGAGCGTGTCCATGCTTGGTCACAAAGCCGATGTTGCCTTCATGGCTGTCGCTTCCGATATGCGCGAGCTGCGCACGTTCCAGACCGCAGTCCAAACCGCTGGCGTGTTCATTACCGACAGCTACGTATCCATTACTGAACTCAGTGAATACGCAGCCAATGTTCCTGAAGAAATGAAGACTGCACGTTTGTACCCGCAGTTGCCACCTGCCGGCAAGAACGCATGGTGTTTCTACCCGATGTCGAAGCGTCGTGACCCAGAAAACAATTGGTACACCTTGCCATTCGACAAGCGCAGCGAACTCATGGCCGAACACGGCAAGAGTGGTCGTGCATTCGCCGGCCGCGTTATTCAATTGGTTACTGCAAGTGCCGGATTCGACGATTTCGAGTGGGGCGTCACGTTGTTTGCGGTAAACCCAGACGACTTGAAAGACGTTGTGTACACCATGCGTTTCGATGAAGCATCGGCTGTGTACGCGGAGTTTGGCGCGTTTTATGTAGGAATGGTGACGCCGGTCGAAGAACTGGTCGCTTGCCTTTAGGAAATTATGGCCAATCGTGAGATTCTGAGATTGGTCAACGACTATGGGTGGTCTGGGGCGATTGAGTCAACTGGCATCGATAACGCCTACGTCAATCGACAATCGTTGAGATCGTCTACAGCTTTTTCGGATGAACTCTCTGCATCGTTAGAGAACGCTGCCTCTACAAGTTGGTGGTTTGAAACAAGAAATCAAATAATCCAGAAGTATTTTGAATCAACACGAAGCACTGAGTTTCTTTGGGATGTTGGGAGCGGTTCTGGGATTGTTTGCGGCTACTTGCAGGAGCGAGGAACCCCGTGTGTCGCTGTTGAGCCGAGCAGGCAGGGAATGCTTGGCTCCGCGAAGCGCGGAGTGTTTTCAATTGAAAGTGATCTAGAAAACCTCAATCTCCCTGCTGCATCCGTTCATCGGATTGGACTTTTTGATGTGCTTGAGCACGTTGAGGATCGCCAAAAGTTGTTAGAGGAAATTCGAAGAGTTCTGACGTCGTCTGGCGAGCTAGTAATGACTGTCCCAGCCCTGAACTATTTGTGGAGTGCAGCCGATGAGGATGCTGGCCACTTCGTCAGGTATTCGCGGAAAAAACTAAAGCAAGAGTTAAACGCAAATGGTTTCACACTCAAGGATTCACATTACTTCTTTGCGACGTTGGTATTACCACTGTTGTTGCTACGCGTAATACCGTATCGGTTGGGAATAAAGCAGCCAGTTGAGGATGAGTCACTAATAGAACAGAATGGTGGAATACTCGGAAAGTTGGCGCAAGTTATTGAAGTACGACTCAGCCGCTGGTCTCCAATTGGAACTTCGCTATTTGCTGTCGCAAAAAAGACGTAACTGTTTAAACCGTTACTTGTCTTCGCCTTGTTCGCGAAGGAATTGCTCTACTTCGTCCATCAAGGTTGACGCATCGGGTTCTTCTACTGATTCATCATCAGAATCGGATGCAAAATCGAATTGCAACTGACCGTCGTCAACTTCGTCGTCCAGGCTCATGCCGTTGTCAGACATGGTTTCTAAACGCTCAACATATGCAGCCAAATCTTCGTCGTCACTGACCAGCGAATTCACTTGGTCTTCGTAACGCTCAATCAAGTTCATCACCGACGCAACTGGTGCAGGCGTGCCAATAATCTCGCATGCTCGGCGCATGAGCGACAGCGATGCTTTGGGAGATGGCACTTGCGATGCATACGCAGGCACTGCGGCCCATAACGCAGCTGACGGCATTGCTGCCGTGTAGCAACTGTCGTGCAACACACCTACGATTCCGGTTGGCCCTTCGTAGCGCGAACGCTGAAGTTCAAAGCGATCGATGAGGTCGTCGTCGGTTGCAGTGCCAATTATTTGTACTGGCCGACTGTGGGGTACATCGGCAAGTAAAGCGCCAAGTGTGAGCATCATGGATGAACCGAAATGATCAGCCACTCCCATCAACTGTTCCGAAAACGTGCGCCATTTCAAGCTTGGTTCTGGTCCAAGCACCAAAATGATGTCGCCTCCCGCGCCAGAAACATGCCACAGACCAACCGTTGGCCACACGATATTTCGCACTCCACCGTCTTTCAAGCGAACATGTGGGCGAATAGTGGCGAAGTCGGTGAATTCTTCCGGGTCTATTTCGGCAAGCGGCTGCGCGCGCCAGCCTTCAATCAAATTGCGGACCGCATTTGATGCTGCGTCTGCCGCATCGTTCCAACCCGTAAACGCGGTGACGATGACTGGTTGTTTTAATGATGGCTTTGACAACCAGCGGACATGATCGAGCGACGACATCTAGGCAAGACGCTACCTTTTCCAACTCCCACAAACACCAGCCACAATCACGATTATGGCCGTTTTCTGAAGGAAAATAGCTTTGCGTCGATCATACGTATGACAAATTTTGTGCAAGACCAAATTGTGGTCAACGAATACTCCAGAACATTCAAATGTCCCATTCGATTCAATTTTTTGAATCCTAAAAGTTCAGCTTTTTGCATAGCCCAAAAACGTCCACTTTGCCCCCGTCCACCGTAAGCGGGGTTGGAGCAAAATGTTAATACTTGGTTGATATGGACTGTCGGCCCCAAAACCTTGCTACTCAGTAACCACAGAAAGTAGTCCTCCGCGTGTCGCTGATCGGTCGGAAATCGGAGCGTCACGGTATTTCTGAACACAACAGTTGGCGTTGCTGAACGATTGGCAATTGCATAACTTATAAATGAGTTTCGTCGATGCGTAATTTCTGAACTTTCAAAGTGATCCCACTTGGTTGGATGGGAATTGAAGACATATCCAGTGGTGCACATAGAAGCATCAGGAGCTGATTCAAACGCCCCAATCTGGAATTCAAGTTTTTGCGGGTGCCACTGATCGTCGGCATCCAGAAACGCAATGAATTCGCTCACTGCTTGATTCCATGCCACATTCCGAGCAATGCTTGGCCCGCCATTAACCGCCTGTTTGATTAATCGGATATTGAGCAAGGAAGTGCGGGCATACTGTTCAATAACTGAAATGGTGTTGTCGCTACTTGCATCGTCAACGATCAGTACTTCGTGTGGTTTGAGGGTTTGATGTTCAACACTGCGCAGTGCGCACTCAATTGTTGTTGCTGAATTGAAGCATGGAATAACCACGCTGATCGTTGTGTTGCTGGTCACGTGCGACGACCGAGGAAATTCCAGTAACCAAGCACCTTGTTTTCAATAGTGCGTGAATTATCACCAGCCCACATATCAAGGCGGTTCAACAACAGTGAGTCGCTGTATTCGTTATTTACGCCCCACTTACTGCAAGCTGCAACGGTGAACCCAACACGTTGTGCAGCTGTGCGAACATCGGTATTCACGTGTCCATATGGGTATGACATGGTGGTGATAGGTGTTTGCAAAATGTCTTCAAGTTGTTGCCTGCTGTTTCGCAAATCTGATTCTGCATCGGCGATGCTGAGGGAGGTGAGTGAGCGGTGGGTTGCACCATGCGCGCCAATGGTCGCGCCAGGAATGGTTGCAAGCTCAAGCAGTTCTGGTGTTGATAAATAGCGCGCGTCGCCGGCGGTAAGTTTTTCTGGTGTCACAAACACATGAAAGGGAATTCCGCGCTTGCTCAGTTCTGGACCAATAGTGGACAGTGCATCGGCGTATCCATCGTCAAAAGTGACGGCAACTTCGGTGTCGTTTGACTGGCGAAATTGGGCAAATGGCATGTTGTACTTCGCAGAAACCGCTTGCAAAGTTTCAATATGGCGCAAAAAGTCGGTGCGCGACATGGTGTAAATGTTGTTGACATCACCGTCGACTCGATTGCCCACTGCGTGATACATAAGTACGCGTTGGCCTGCGATAGGTGAGCCAGGAAACATGCGCAGGCAGTTGCCGACAACAGTTGCTACTTGCCGCTTCGCGGTAAACATCAGCACGCGCTAATTCTACGGGCATTTACGGAATAAGGTAGAGACATGACTGTGCAGGTGGAAATTGCAAAGCGTGTTGACGGCGACCTTGTTGTGGCATTTCAGCGACTGATTCCGCAGTTATCGAAGTCGAACCCTGCACCAACGAAAGAACAACTGGAGTCAATTGTTGCTTCAGACTCTTCTCACGTTCTGGTGGCGAAAGTTGATGGCGTAATTGTCGGTTCGCTGACGCTGGTGATTTTCCATATTCCCACCGGAATCCGTGCGTGGATCGAAGATGTTGTGGTCGATGTTGATGCACGCGGCAAAGGTGTCGGCGAGGCACTCAATACGTTTGCGCTTGCTGAAGCGAAACGCCAGGGTGCAACAACGGTTGATTTAACGTCGCGTCCGTCGCGCGAAGCAGCAAACCGTTTGTATCAGCGGCTTGGTTTCAAGGCTCGCGAAACCAACGTGTACCGCTACGACGCATAGCTACTTGGTTGTGTCGCGGGCAAAGCATGTGGCCAGGTGATCGTTCACTAAGCCCAGTGACTGCATTGCCGCATACATGGTGGTAGGCCCCACGAATTTGAACCCTCGCTTCAGTAGTTCTTTCGACAACGCGACCGATTCTGGTGACGTTGCTGGAATATCGGAAAGCGTGCGCGGCGCCTTTTTTGGTTTTGCTGGAGCGAACGACCAGATGAGCGAAGACAGTGTTCCCAGTTCGTCCTGCACTTTTAGCGTTGCTTTCGCATTCGTAATTGCGGCTTCAATTTTCAGTCGATTACGGACAATACCTTCGTTTTTCATTAGCCGCGTAATGTCGCGAGACTTGAATAGAGCAACTTCCTCGGGATCAAAGTTGGCAAATGCTTCGCGAAAGTTTTCGCGTTTGCGCAGAATAGTGAGCCATGAAAGCCCTGCCTGAAAACCTTCGAGGCACAGCTTTTCGTACAGTTTTTGATCATCGGTAACGGGCTTGCCCCATTCGGTGTCGTGATACTTCATGTATTGCGGGTCGGATACGCACCAAGCACAACGCTTGTTGCCGTCTTCGCCTTTAACTGCAGAATGTGATGTTTGGGTTGTCATGAACCTGATGTGTGCGCGAAGTGTTAATAGGTGCGCGAAACATCCCACAAATGATGAATGGGGTCGTGCAGTAAATACCTGCCAAACGAATCCACGGTGAACCGTGCCCCGTCGCTGCGCAGGCCAGTTCGCAACCATTCGCTTGCGGTTACCGCATCGAAGCGCTCGGCCAGCAAGTCGCCAGCAATGGCCAGTTCGCGGCGCACAACCAGTGGGTCTTGCAGGTCGTATCGGTCTGAAATTGCAGTTTCGTCTTGATCCCAGTTGGGAAACATGGGGTCATCTTCGGCAAGCATGAGTTCTAAGCGGAAGTCAAACAAGCGGAATACATCACGCACATGGCACCCGTATTCACTGGGCGACCACACGTTTTCTACAGGTCGTTTTGTTGCGCCTGGATGCAGCAAGATCACTTCCCATTGCGACGCAATATCGCGAATGGTCATGCCGATGTCGCGTGGAACCACAGACGTTGCATCAAATGCGCAGTCAGGACACTGGCGATCTAGCACCCATGTCCAGTTTTTGTTGTCGGGTTCTATTGCCACGTACCGACTCTACGCCAGTGGTTAACGGCCGTTGAGTTGCGCAATTGCCAGTGCTTCACTGAGCGTGCTTGCCGGCTGAAGCGTGAGACCTTTTTGTGAATAGTCGCCGCTTGCCGGAACGATGGCTCGCGTAAATCCCAAACGCGCTGCTTCGACAAGCCTGCGCGACATGTGTCCAACGTGTCGAATTTCGCCACCTAGACCAACTTCACCACACACCACTAAATCGCCTGGTGCTGGTGTGTTTGTTGCAGCAGAAACCAGTGCCAGACATAAGCCCAAGTCGCTGCCAGGGTCGTTGAGTTTTACGCCACCAACAACCGATGCGTACACCTCGTGTTGCGAAAGGCTGATACGTGCGCGACGCTCCAGCACCGCAAGCAACATGGCTAAGCGACCTGGGTCAAGGCCTTGTGCACTGCGACGAGCAGGTGCATTACCCGAAGTTGCATTGGTGAGCGCTTGCACTTCAACGAGTAATGGCCGTTGGCCTTCGAGTGTTGGCACCACAACCGAACCAGGCGTACCGGGCCTGCGATCGGCCAAAAACATTTTGCTGGCATCGGGCACTCCAACCAAACCAAGTTCGGTCATTTCGAACAAGCCCAATTCGCTGGTGGATCCGAAGCGATGTTTCACCGCGCGCATAATGCGCAGCGCGTGATGACGTTCGCCTTCAAATGACAACACGGTGTCGACAACATGTTCAAGCACGCGCGGACCAGCGAGACCACCTTCTTTCGTTACGTGCCCAACCAAAATGGTGGGAATATTGCGACGCTTAGCTTCTTGCACCAATCGATGTGCACAACCGCGCACTTGTACAACTGATCCTGGCGATGAACCAAGTGCTGGGTCGGCAACGGCCTGAATACTGTCAATGACAATCAGTTCGGGTTTCACTTTGTCGATTGCAGAAATGATGTTGGTAATGGACGCTTCAGACAACAACCACAGGTCGTCGCGTAGTGCATGTAAACGTTCGGCACGCATGCGCACCTGTTGCGCGCTTTCTTCAGCGGTGACGTACAGCGACTTTGCTGGCCACGACGACAACAACTGAAGTAACAGCGTGGACTTGCCGATGCCTGGCTCGCCACCAACGAGCGTGACCGAGCCAGGAACGAGGCCACCATCGAGCACGCGATCGAGTTCGGAAATTCCAGTTGGCATCGGCTTGGCGACAGCAGCATTGAGTTGGTTAATCGGTTGTGCTTCACCCGGTGGAACGAGGGCCATGCCAGCAGCAAGCGTGGTGACCTCGTTTGGGTCTTCTACGTCTTCAACGAGTGAATTCCATGCTCCACACGAGTCGCATTTGCCGGCCCATTTGTGATGGCTTGCGCCACAATCTCCGCAGTTGTATACCGTGCGCATCTTTGCCATGCGCGAAACTTTAGGCGGTGGGTGTTCGTTTCGAACGGCGGAAGCGGGTGAAGAATACGAATCCGCTGAATCCGGCCATCAGGACAAGCCACAACACGAGTAACCAGAACAACATGGGCGAGAAGATTCGAGCAATGGTTGAAGCCACGGCAGTATTTTCAGTTACTGCCGAAATGTCTTGCGAACTGCCGTCGAATGCCACATTCCATGTGATGGCGTCAATTCCGTCTGGAGTTCCATTGGTGGATAACACCTTGCCTGGCATTCGTGTGATGAACGTCATGCTGACTGCTTGACCAATGTCTTGATTCGAGTCGACAAGTGCCTGCTGATACGGCGCGCCACCAATGAGCGACAGCAGCTTGCCGTCGGCAAATGCGTTCATTCCACCGTTTACTTCAAGTTTTCCATTCAGTGTGAATGTTGAGTCGGTGTCTTTGCCATCACGCGATAGCAACATGTTCTTAAATGGGCCGTATTCGCCGCTCAATTGATTCAACAAGGTAGTGGCTTCTTGTGGATTGTCAAAATGATGCGATACACGTACCTGCAATCCACCTGTTTCTGTTGCTGCAACATCAGAAACTTTCCAGCCTGCAGCATTTGCGTCTTCGAAACTCAGGTCGCTTTCAATGCCGGGGTTATTGGCAACAATTTCGGCGTCAACAGTGGTAACCAGTGCAACGTTGCCGGAACCATTTGGCTTCAGCGTCAGTGTGACCACATTGTCCACGCGGCATGCACCAAGCAGAAGAACCGCAAGCAACAAACCAATAAGTGGTCGTGCGCGACCAACTACACGCTTGCTACTCACGTGCCGGTTCACTCAGGAGAAGAAGCAGTGCCTTCGCCGGCACCCGCAAGTTCAACTGCCGATGGCGGCTTAAAGCCTTCGACTGCAGAGAACGTCATGCGTTGTTCGCCTTCGTTTTCTGGGTCTGGTTCAGTTGCAACCACCACAATTTGACCTGCGGTGAATTGCTTGTTCAGCAGCTTCTCCGATAGCGGGTCTTCAATGAGGCGTTGGAGTGCACGACGCAGTGGACGAGCGCCAAGTTGTGGGTCGTAGCCGCGCTTCGACAACAACTCTTTTGCCGGCTGTGTGAGTTCGAGACCAATGCCCAAACCTTCCAGTTGACCAATGAGACGCTTGCTCATGAGGTCAACCATTTGCACAACTTCTTGCATGCCAAGTTCGTGGAACACGATCACTTCGTCAATGCGGTTCAAGAACTCTGGTCGGAAGTGGCCCTTCAGGGCTTCGTTCACCTTGTCACGCATACGTGCATACGACAACGCTTCGTCGTTCTTGCCGAAACCAACATTTGATTTGCGCAAATCTTGTGTTCCCAAGTTTGACGTCATGATGAGCACGGTGTTGCGGAAGTCGGTGCTGCGTCCTTGAGCGTCGGTCAAGCGACCTTCTTCAAGAATTTGCAGCAACGTGTTGAACACGTCTGGGTGAGCCTTTTCAATTTCGTCGAACAGCACAACCGAGAACGGCTTGCGACGAACGGCTTCAGTTAACTGACCGCCTTCTTCGTAACCCACATATCCAGGAGGCGAACCGACCAAACGGCTTACCGTGTGCTTTTCCATGTATTCCGACATGTCAAGGGAAATAAGCGCATCGTCGTCGCCGAACAAGAAGTTGGCGAGGGTCTTTGCCAGTTCGGTTTTACCCACACCGGTTGGGCCCAAGAAGATGAACGAACCGCTTGGGCGCTTCGGATCTTTCAAGCCTGCACGCGTGCGGCGAATACTCTGACTCACTGCCTTGATTGCATCTTCTTGCGAAATGATGCGCTTGTGCAGTTCGGCTTCCATGTTTAACAACTTGGCGGTTTCTTCTTCCGTCAACTTGTACACCGGAATACCTGTCCAGATGCTGAGCACTTCGGCAATGGCTTCCTCGTCAACTTCGTCGAACAAGTCAATGCCGCTTGCCTTTACGTCGGCTTCCTTTGCTGTGCGCTCTTCAAGCAACGCACGCTCTTGGTCGCGCAAACGGCCAGCCTCTTCGAAGCGCTGTTCTTCAACAGCCTTCTTCTTGGCTTCCTGCACGTCGTTGATCTTGTTTTCAATCTCCTTCAAGTCGGGAGGAGTTGCCATGCGCTTAATGCGTAGACGGCTTCCAGCTTCGTCAATGAGGTCAATTGCCTTGTCTGGCAAATGGCGATCGGCAATGTAGCGGTCTGCCAAGTTTGCAGCAGCAACCAATGCTTGGTCTGTAATGGTGACGCGGTGGTGCTGTTCGTACTTGTCGCGAATGCCCTTCAAAATTTCGATGGTGTGCGCAACCGCTGGTTCTTCAACCTTCACAGGTTGGAAGCGACGCTCGAGTGCAGCATCTTTTTCGAAATGCTTACGGAACTCATCGGTTGTTGTTGCACCAATGGTTTGCAATTCGCCGCGGGCAAGCATCGGCTTCAAAATTGATGCGGCGTCAATTGCGCCTTCTGCAGCACCCGCACCAACAAGTGTGTGGATTTCGTCGATGAACAAAATGATGTCACCGCGCGTTTTGATTTCTTTCAACACCTTCTTCAAGCGCTCTTCAAAGTCTCCGCGATAACGACTACCTGCAACAAGTGCTCCAAGGTCGAGTGTGTACAACTGCTTGCCGGTCAACGTTTCTGGCACGTCGTTGCGCACAATCTTTTGTGCAAGACCTTCGACGATTGCTGTTTTACCAACGCCTGGTTCGCCAATGAGAATTGGGTTGTTCTTGGTGCGACGCGAAAGAATTTGCATCACGCGTTCCATTTCGCGCTGACGACCAATTACTGGGTCGAGCTTGTTATCTTTTGCCAACTGCGTCAGGTTGCGACCGAACTGATCAAGAATTTGACTGCCACCTTTTTCTTGCGGCTCGTCTTTTGCTCCAGCAGGTGCGCCTTCGGCTTTGCCGGAAGGACCCTGATAACCCGACAACAACTGAATAACTTGCTGACGAACACGACTGAGGTCGGCCCCAAGCTTGACCAATACTTGTGCGGCAACGCCTTCGCCTTCGCGAATGAGTCCAAGCAAAATGTGTTCAGTACCGATGTAGTTGTGTCCAAGTTGCAATGCTTCGCGCAATGAGAGCTCAAGAACTTTCTTGGCGCGTGGAGTAAATGGAATGTGACCAGATGGTGATGATCCACCCTGACCAATGATCTCTTCAACCTGAGCACGAACGGCTTCAAGTGAAATGTTGAGCGACTCAAGTGCTTTGGCGGCTACACCTTCACCTTCGTGAATGAGCCCAAGCAAGATGTGCTCTGTGCCGATGTATGAATGATTGAGTAGGCGGGCTTCTTCTTGAGCCAACACAACGACCCTTCGGGCCCTATCGGTAAACCGTTCAAACACTGGATAGACCGCCTTTTTCTCGCTGCGAACCTTTGCTGAAGTGTACCTGTGGGGGGTGACGCCTTCCTGTTGTACTTGACACACGCACAAAAAGCCCGAGGTGTGAGACCTTCAAAATCAGGGTTTTCTCGTACCTTCGTTCGCCATTTCACAAGCCACCGTGCCTAGCCTTATTTCCATGGCTGTTGCCTCGCCACTCCTCGAATTGTCACAAATGGATGCCGACCGCGACCGCGTGGAATCCGCCATGTTGCATGCAGTGCGCACGCGTGACGCCTACCTCACACAAATTGCAAGCCACCTGATTGTTGCTGGTGGAAAACGTTTGCGTCCGGTCATGACCATTGCAGCGGCGAAGGTGGGAAGTTCCGAACCAGTGTCCGACAATGTGATTCTGGGCGGGATTTCGTGCGAACTCGTTCACCTTGGGTCGCTGTACCACGATGACGTCATGGACGAAGGCGTTACTCGTCGTGGTGTTGAAACGGTAAATGCGAAGTGGGGAAACCTGCAGGCCATTTTGGCTGGAGACTTTTTGTTGGCGCGAGCATCGGAAATTGCTGCCGGCTTAGGAAATGACATTGCCGGGCTGTTAGCTCGCACCATCAGCCAATTGTGCGAAGGCCAAATTGAAGAACTGCGCTTTACCTACAACGTGTCGCGCACCATTCCGTCATATTTGCTGAGCATTGAAGGAAAGACTGCTTCGTTGTATTCAACTGCAGCGCGCATTGGTGGACTTGTTGCCGGTCATGACGCGGTAGTGGTTGATGCGCTCACCAATTATGGAACTTCGTTTGGCATGTTGTTCCAAATCATTGATGACATTTTAGATTTAACTGCAACTGATGAAGAGTTGGGCAAGCCATCAGGTCACGATATGGAAGAAGGCGTGTACACGCTTCCTGTCATGCTCACGCTTGCCAATGGTGGCAATGCTGCAGACGAGTTACGCGACATGCTGGGCAAACCACTCTCACAAACTGAACGACTTCGCGCGCTTGACATTGTGCGCGCAGGTGATGGCGTGCAACGCGCAATTGAAACAGCAAAGAGCTATGTGCAGCTTGCTGAAGCAGAGTGCAATCGCATGCCGCAAGGCGAAGCAACCGATGCGTTGCGTGCGGCGCCAGGCGCGTTGCTTAGTTCTGTAATTCGCTAATTGCGTTTGCTGCGGCAAGCCCTGAAAGCGCAGCGCCTTCAACCTTTGGCCCGCTCATTGCATCACCAGCAACAACCAGTGATTCATGCTGCCAAATTCGTTGTGGCCACGGTGTACGCGGAGTGGCAAAGCGCCACTTTTTTACTTGGCTCTCCACAATGCGTGCATGCCCAAGAAAAGGCTGTAAGTATTTAATGAGTAATTGATGCAAGGAATGTGGCTCATCGTCCCAGTGCTGCTCGCTGAATGCAGGAGAAAAGTGCAGGGTGAGTGCTGGAATGTGCGAGATGCCCTTCATGTAATTGTCGGCGACAAACTGCAGTGAATCATCTGGGTGTTGTATTCCGCCTGGTGCAGGTACGGCACTTTCGCCGTCAAGTACAGCAAGTAAACCAAGCGTGCGGTCGTATGCGCACTGGAACAGTGCTTCAGGAATATCAACGTGAGCGGTAATAAGCAACGAATACGCCTGCGGCAACGGGCAGGTAACAATCAAAGCATCCGATTCGTACACGGTTCCATCATCGATCTTGGTTGACCATGACGTGTCTTCGTTTCGAGTCACTTCAAACACAAACGTATTGCAACGAACATCAACGCCTTGTGCAAGGTGTTTGGCAATGCCGTTCATGCCTTGCACACCGATGTAGCGAGAGTGACCGTCTTGGGTAGAAAACCCCTTGCACCATTCGCGAACCACTCCGGACTGAATCCATTGCTGAACATGATGTTCAAATTCCGGTTCGCGAACGGTGAAAAACTGCGCACCATGGTCGAGCGTTGCATCGCCAATGCGACGCGTTGCTAAGCGACCGCCAGGGCTTTTGCCTTTGTCAAGCACGGTTACTTCGTGTCCGGCGCGTTGCAGCTGATGTGCGGCAAGCAGGCCTGCAATTCCTGCGCCAATTACAACTACGCGCATCGTTACACGCTTAGGTTTTGTTGTGCAACGCGTTCGGCTTCGGTGCGTTTCAGAAACTCAATCAGAATCTTGTTGAATGTTGTCGAGTGCTCCATCATCAATCCATGAGCCGCGCCAGAAATAACCACTAATTCGGCGTTAGGAATTCGCTCAGCGATTTCTTCGCTGTCGCCGCGTGGCGTGAGGATGTCTTGATTGCCCACAATGACCATGGTTGGTGTGGAAATAGTTGATAACTGATCGACGAGGTCTTCGCGCGTATTCAAGATGGCGTCAATTTGTGACACAAATGAATGCCGTGGGCGAAGTGCGGCAAGCGGACCCATCCAAGTAAATGCGGGTACTAAACGGCGGAAAGAGCGCGGGCTCATGACCCATTGGGCTGCTTCTTTACCAACTTCGATCATGCCTTTGTCTGCAGCGGTTTTTGCCCAAGACTGCAACAGTTCTTGGCGCCACGGGTGATTTCGACATGCAGTGCACACCAGGGTAAGCGAGCGAACGCGATTCGGGTATTTCACCGCAACGATCTGGCTAATCACTCCGCCCATCGATGCACCAACAACGTGTGCGGTTTCAATTCCTGCAGCATCAAGTACCGCAAGCGCATCGTCTGCCATTTGCTCAAGCGTGAAAGGCTCAGTTGGCTTATCGCTTCTGCCTGCACCGCGGTTGTCAAATGAAATGATGCGAAACCGTGTTGCCATTGCAATGCGTTGCAAGTTCCAAGCATTTTTGCTTGCACCAAGGCCTTGAATCATAAGAACTGGTGTTGCCCCAGATTTTCCTGTCACTTCGTAATGGATGCGCGTGCCATCAGTTGCACGTACGAATGGCATAGCTATGCAACCTTGCGAGTTGGTTGAATGCGAATGACACTTGGCCACTCATATAAACGAGTGAGCACTTGTTTTGTACTGTGTAACGGCGAAAAGTTGAGCATGTGCAACATGGATTCGCCAGATGCCAAACGCCCATGTGACAGCAATTCAACAACGTGTTCGGGTACCGGTGCGCCTGCGATTTTCGCCAGCGACCGTGCCGCCCACCAACCTGGTCCAATCGTGGGAACCGCTAATCGATGTCCAACTAATGCTGCTTGGGCAACACTCATCGAACCGTCGGCAACAACGTTGACAGCGCCGTGCGGTTGATGCTGAGTGGCAGAAACAAATGCCTGCGCGGCATCGCCGTCTTCAATTACAGAAAATCGTGCCGACCCAATTGGATTAAATGGCACCGCTGGCAAGCGCAACATGCGGCCAAGCGGACTTGGAACATGCGGACCAACAACTGGTGCAAGTCGCAACAAAGTTGCAGTGGTGCCGCGCGCAATTGCCAACTCACTTGCCTTGTGCTCTAAGCCAAGCAGCATGTGGCCAAACAGTGATTGCGGTTCGAGTGGTTGATGTTCGTTCGGCACCTGAGGTGAATGCCCATTCTTTCCGTACACCTCGATACCACTGCGAAGAACCACGGATTCCAATGCAGGAACGCGCAACGCTGCCTCGAACACCGCATGAGCAAATGCCTGGGTATACATTTGCGCATCATGTGAGGACAGTCGAGCATCGGGTTCCCATACGCCTAAGTGAATAATGACGTGTGGGTTCGCATCAACTATTCGCTGAGCGATTGCATCGTGTTCATGTGGTTCAATGACATGGACCATGGTGCGACGCAACCGACGCCGCGGAGGGTTTGCATCAATTCCAACAATTTCGCCAACCCACGTCTGCTCTTCAAGCAGAGCGCCAACACGAGAGCCGAGTTCTCCACCGATGCCGGTGACAACGACTCGGCGACCACTCATTAGCGAAGTTCGTGTGCTCGAAGAATGAGTTCGCGCGAATCGGGGTCGAGCTGACGACCACCAATTCGTTCGGTGAGAATAATTGCTTGTGGTGCATCGTCTACTAAGCCAGACCAACGGATGTATCCGCCCATCAATCCAACTAAGCGGTCACTCACTTCTTCTGCGTGCACAATGACTTTGTTGTTATTGCGCAGTAGGTCATGAATGTCATTAAAGAACAACTTGAGCCACTGGTCCATATCGTCAAAGCTGACTAATGGGCGATGTTTGTATGGCATGTTGAGCTCGTCGTAATTGTGCAAGTTGTGTGGAGCACCAATGATGGAGATAACGCAACCAAAATCGTTCTCGCGGAGCCAAATGATTTCTTCTTGTCGACGAACTCGGCGGTGATTGGCGCCGAAACCACCAGGACGCTCGCAAACGGCGAGTTTGTCCTTAATTATCCAGGTGAGGTTTCGTGGGGTAATTCCTAGGGCCCACTTGCCCCGTAGTTTTGGTGGCATTATCGACTTTCCTTGTTGCGAATTTGGCTTGCGATCAACATCAGGCGAGACGATACACCAATAAAAACCCTTGATGTTTCAGAAATCCCTCTTTATTTGGGGGTTTCTGGCGCAGTGATTCGCAACTGTTGCTGGCTTCGGCGAACTTGTCGACCAAGCCCAATGTCACAGGCAAGGGTATTCCCACGTGCAACTTCAAGTACACGTTCAACTGTTGCGCTATCGGGAACGAGTGGGTTGGTGAGCCAAGACCTGATTGCTCGGCGCGCCAATGCGGTCGGGGCACTTGCCAGTGCGAGTGCATCAGTTGGGTCAAGTGCGCCAGCGAGCTCGTTCAACAGGTCATCGTCGTCGCGTAGTAATCCAGCTTGACGTGTAAGTACTGGAACCAAGTCGCGCTTGGCGAGTGATTCCATCAATGGCAACACTTCGTGGCGAATGCGGTTGCGCTGAAATCGCTCGTCATCGTTGGATGGGTCATTAAATACTGCAATTCCCAATTCGGCGCATAACGCTTCCGTTTCGCTTCGGCGAATTTGCAATAACGGTCTCTGCGCTGTTGGCTGCATTCCTGCAAGCCCACGTGTTCCAGAACCTCGAAGCAGATTAATGAGGATGGTTTCTGCTTGGTCGTCCGCTGTGTGGCCCGTCATCACACCTTGTGGCAGAACGTTGTATCGAGCTTCGCGCGCACGTGCTTCGGTGTTCGCACCTTGCTCAACAGACACTGTTCGCGATTCAAATTGCGCGCCAAGTTGTGTTGCAAGTTGTGCAACTAGGTCGGCTTCCGAATGTGAGTTATCACGCAACCCGTGATCTACATGCCATGCACTGACGTTCAAGTTGGCGGCGCATGCCAGCACCAACAGTGCTACCGAATCGGCTCCGCCTGAAACCGCGCAGTCAACATGAGTGCTGTGGGGCGGAAACGTACAACGAGAAAGTAGATCGGAAACGAGAGGTAATCCGCGAGCAGAATCGGCGAGCGAAGGCATCAGCCCCGCAGAGTTATTTCAGCGCTTTGCGTTGCTTGCGGTTTGGATACTTCGTCATGGTCACTTTGGCCACGTATCCAACGATCAAGTTGACAACGGCAAGTCCGCCAACGATCAACAACACAAGACCCAACCAGTAATGCCATACAACTGCGATCATGCCAATAATCGTAGCCACAGAGGTGGCTGTTGTCTGAGTCTTTGGTCAGGAATTTTCACCGTATTTCATGCTCAGATGCTGAAGTAGATTGCATTCATGCAAAAAGTAGTAGTGATTAGCAACCAAGGCATGTCCGCCGCAGATGTGCTTGAAATTGCGCGACATAACGCTGAGGTCAAACTTTCCGATACGGCAATTTCAGCCATGACGGCATCGCGTTCACACATTGATGCACTTGTTGCATCGTCACAGCCTGTTTATGGTGTTTCAACTGGGTTCGGTGCTTTGGCAAACAGATACGTCTCGGTTGAACAGCGCGCTCAATTACAACGCTCACTAATTCGTTCGCATGCTGCTGGCGTAGGTGCGCCAGTTGAACGCGAAGTGGTCCGGGCACTGATGGCGTTGCGCTTGAAGACCCTTGCATCTGGACGTACTGGTGTGCGTCCAGTTGTTGCAACCACTATGGCCGCACTATTGAACGCGGGAATCACTCCTTTGGTTCGCGAGTTTGGGTCACTTGGTTGCAGTGGCGACCTTGCGCCACTTTCACATTGCGCACTCGTGCTAATGGGCGAAGGTGAAGCAGTTGATTCGAACGATGTGCAACGACCCGTACCCGAGTTGCTTGCCGAAGCAGGAATTGCGCCAATTGAGTTGCAGGAAAAAGAAGGCCTCGCGCTCATTAACGGCACCGATGGCATGCTTGGCATGTTGCTCATGGCTATTGCTGATGCGAATCAAATTTGTGACTCCATTGACATCATCGCAGCGATGAGCGTTGAGGCGCAATTAGGAACCGATGCGGTGTTTAGGCCAGAACTTCACGAAGCATTGCGCCCACATCCAGGACAAACCATGAGTGCTGCTCGTATGTTTGCTGCGCTGAAGGGTTCGCCAATCGTTGCTTCGCATGTCGACGAGGATGACAGAGTGCAAGACGCGTACTCATTGCGCTGCGCACCGCAAGTAACTGGAGCAGTTCGTGACACCATTTCGTGGGCGACAACGGTTGCCGTACGCGAACTTGCTGCAACAATCGATAATCCGGTGGTGTTGCCCGATGGGCGAGTGAGCTCAAACGGTAACTTCCACGGTGCACCCGTTGCTTATGTGTTGGACTTCCTTGCAATTGCTCTTGCAGATTTAGGTTCGATGTCGGAGCGTCGCACCGACCGCATGCTCGACAGAGCGCGTTCTGCCGGACTCCCGCCGTTTCTTGCCGACGACCCAGGTGTTGACTCTGGTTTGATGATTGCCCAATACACGCAGGCTGCTTTGGTGTCGGAAAACAAACGACTTGCCGTGCCGGCAAGTGCCGATTCAATTCCAAGTTCGGCAATGCAGGAAGATCATGTGTCAATGGGTTGGAGTGCTGCACGAAAACTGCGCCAATCAATTACCAATACTCAAAGAATTGCAGCGATCGAATTACTTACTGCAGCTCGTGCATTGGACTTGCGTGCACCGTTGCAACCTGGCCCAGTTACTAAGGCTGTTCGCGATCGATTACGTGCAACAGTTGCTGGTCCAGGCCCAGACCGTTATTTGTCACCCGAGCTAGAAGCTGCGGTTGTGTTCGTGCAAAACGGCGGGGTGCTGAGCTAGTGAAGCGCAGGCTTCGAACGAAGAATTACCCAGAATTCACCTGAGTTTTTCATGGTTGGGAACAATCGCTCTACTTCCAGATCAACTAGATCAAGCGCGATGAGATCTTCCATAATTGACAAAAAAGTGTCAGGTGTGAAATACCAAGCATGTTCATTCTTGATGTATTCCTTATTTTCATAGAAACTATCAATTGCAATTTTTATTCGGTCGATGCGATCCGAACCAGGAAAATGTGGATTCACGAGTTTGTCCCCGTGGTTCCCCTTCCAGTGCTCAATTGGATCATTGTGCGTCATTAACAAGCGGGATTCAAGCAACGATTCGGCAGTATGACCGGTTCGTTTGTGAAGGTGTGCGGCCACCACATCAGTAATGGTTGATGGAGTCATGAAATGATCAAAACAAAAGCGGTGATCTGGAATGAGAAGAAAATAACGGCCACCATGTTTCAAAATATCTGAGATCTGATTTAAGTGATGTATGAAATCTGGCTGGTGTTCAATTACGTGACTACTGAGTACTGCACCAAAATGTTCATTAACAGATGAAAGATCAGATGGTTTTGCCACCCAATCAATATGAGGAACAAGATCTGGGTCCATCCCAACTGCTGGAGCCAGTTTTTTGAGTTCCTTCGTTGAATAGACATCAACATATTTCACGTTCGGACCACTAATGAGCGGTCTTGCATACGGGCCGATTTCGAGTGTGTGAATCGATGCTGGAATCAAGTTGACAAAAGCAAGTCGGTCCGACACTTGGTGGCAACGTCTTCCCTCTGCTTTGCCAGAATTTTCATAGTGAGTTAACAGATCTTCATCAGATAACCGTTCGAGGTCAGGGTTGATGACACGATATGCCCATGCCTCAAAGGGCAAAGGAATATTCGGAATCTTTCCCGCGTTACCTTTTTCTTTTTTCCTCATATCAGCAATCAATTGGTTCTAATTGGCCAGTTGAAACGTTATAGATGACGCCAGCAACCGAAACTCCCTTGTGAAGCAAAGGGTATGAACGAATTCGAGCCACATCTTCAACGAGTGATTCTCGTTGATTCGACGAGGTGCGAAACTCAAGGCTGCTGGTATCGACTCCAAACTGATTTTTGATTGTTGCATGGATACTGGCCTCGTCGGAAATTGCCATCCTGCAATCGGTATGTGGCATGACCAACACTCGAGTTACTCCGAGTAGGTAGGAAGCAAGAACAAGGGTACGTAATACGTCTTCGGTTACACGTGCACCAGCATTGCGCAAAATTTTTGCGTCACCAGCCTGCATGCCAACTACATCGAGTGGGCTAATTCGCGAGTCCATACAGGTAACGATCGCAAGACCTTTACGCGCAGTACCCGTTAGATCAGAGTGCTGGAAGCCCTTAACAAAGGTTCCGTTAGCATCCAAAACATCAGAGAATTCGCTATTGGGGAAGTCCATCACAGTGGAGATACTACGAGATCACCAGGGAAAATTGATGTTTGCCTTCTCAAAAGACTTAAACGAATTTGAGGCGACGCGCTGCAATCCATGTCATTCGAAGGAGAAGTAACCCGTGTCGGAAGCGCGAGATGTTTGTTGCACCATAGGTACGGGATTTGTAGTGAATAGGAATATCTCTGATTCGCAAATTCAAATGAGCAGCACCAAAGAGAAGATCAAAGTCACCAAATGGATCAAAATCACCAAAATAGGATCGATTTGCAGCAATTTTGTCGTAATCCTTTTTCCATAAAACTTTTGTTCCACATAGCGTGTCGGCTAAATGTTGTCCGAGCAGGAAAGAGAAGAGCAGCCCAAAAATGCGATTGCCAATTATGTTTAGTGTTCGCATTGCATCATCTTCAAGTGGATAGACAAGCCTCGTCCCATTGGCAAATTCGCAGCTGTCATCAAGAAGTGCTTCAGTAAATTTGTGGAGTTCTTCAGGTTCTACCGAGATGTCAGCATCCAAAATCATCAAGATTTCACCACTGGAGTTTTCAAAACCTTTTCGAACTGCGTCGCCCTTGCCTTTCCCGTCTTGTTTGTACGCAGAAACCACAAAGTCTTGACGTCGCCTTTGTGATGCAACTTCTTCTTGTATCACTTCCCACGTGGCATCTTGTGAACCACCCTCAACAAAAATCACCTCTTGATGATTCGCCAACTTCGGTATTCGGTCAATTAATGGCGAGATATTGCCGTACTCATTGCGGGCTGCAATGATGATTGAAAGCGATTCGGCCTTTAGGTTTTGTCTTTGCTTTCGTGCACAAATCACGTCTATTGCGGTGAACCATCTGAACAATGGAAGTGGAGCAAGCCAACGATTCAAGAATCTAGAGACAAAAGGAATATAAATTGGAAGCAAAATGAACTTGCGAGAAGATACAACTTCTAGGCCAGAAAGTTCAAGAAGATTGACAATTTCCTCAGGCGGAATCCAGTTGCTGATCTCTTTTGACTTAGATTTTGGTTTAAACCATGAATGCCACAATCGACTAAACGAAATGACAGTGATCCGACAATTGTGAGATGCTGGATCACTAACTTCCTTAAGAAACAAATAGGCGTCAGGTACGTCTTCAAGAGCACCATAGAGAAGCACCTGTGATGTTTCTGAGTCCACAAAATCGGAAACGAAAATCCTTCTGTTTTCCCAATCCTCTTGGATGACTTTCGGAAATGATTTCGAACCAAATAGACATATACGGTCACCTTCTAGAATTCTAGAATCCAAAACGCGACGGACTTCGGTGTCAGAAAATCTCATTTAAAGCCTTACTAAAATCAGTCACCAAAAATGTAAACAGCAGAAACATCATTGAGGTTGCCTAAAGAGAGGCAACTTGAACATGATCATTTCCATACGTTGAACAGTTTCTACTGTACTACTTATGGTATATCTCTTACTTTATCCCGATGTCAGATGGCTATTGGTAGAAGACAAGTGGTGTAACCATAACCAGCGCGCCGAACTTTCTTTACTTGACCATCCGCTAAAGCAGAACTGACCTAGTCAGATACTTGATCTGTAGGTACGAACTGGATCGGTTCGAAAATTCTTGACATTTAGACGACCAAGAGCGAGAACTAGCCCCCGCAGAGAATCTTCAAACGTTGAAAGTCATGACGAATGGAAGTCCTATTGGTGGATGAACATGACATTGCGTGACGCACCCGAAGGCAAATCATCTAGAGCACTCCAAGCTGTTCCAGATATGAGCTTTTGCTCAAGAGACCTAGGTACATAGCCGAGTTCGTCAAGAACTTGCATCAACTCGCTTGGTTGATGCCCAAACTCGACAGTTTGATGCGGAGACCACTCCATCATAAGAGGTGGTCTGAATCGAGAAAATGTCTTTTCACCGCCACGAATTACGGAGTATTCGTGGCCATCCACATCAATTTTGATGAGATCAATTCGAGTCAGTCCAAGTCTTTCTACAAGAGTATCTAAAGTGACTGCGTCAGATCCAGAAGTAGAGTGCGAAACACCGCCATGGACATGATGCCCATGACCAGACAGCGGCCAACTCGAGTAAATTCCGGTTTCCAATTGAGCGCTATTCGATTCCACCAGCCCACAATGGATAAGTTCTACTCGTTCGTTAAACGATGGGTTTAAATCCAAATTCTTACGAAGTCGTTCGATAGCCCAAACAGTTGGCTCAATTGCAATGACCTTACCGCTACGAAGATACCGAGCAAGAGGAAGAGTGTGTGCTCCAATATTCGCACCGATATCAATAACGACTGCATCATCAGGCAAACCGCGCAACATTAACTTTTGTGTTGATCTTTCAAAACTACCGGTTAGGTAGATTGATAAATCAATCGCTTCCCAGAGATCAAGATTCCAGTAAATACCGTTGCGCTTCACCCTTGTTTTTTTGGACCGCAGAAGCAACTTTCGTCCAAATTGAATAACGGTGGCCGCAATTCGGGCACAGCGCATTTTCTGCTTCGTAGTTAGTTCCATCATTGCCCCATCGAAAATCTATCCCGATTTGGTTTGAAAAGTTGGTTCCCTTGGACCAAATAAACGTGTATCTCTGAATAAGGGTGTTTCTGTCCTGGCATCTAACTAAAACAACCTTGATTGGGTTCTGAGAAATTACTAAATCTTCCAATGACTTTGCAGTCGTACTTGGTGCTAGGTAGACCGAAATGCTTGATGTAGTTGAGGTCAACATTGAAGCACGATTTATTCTGATTTAGAGCATCCTCGGTGGTTTCCCAAGTTGAATCGTCTGATCTAACTTCAACAAAAATTAGATCTTGAGTTGATCGAGAGCATCGGTGACCTCGCTATCAGGTTTTGAATAGATAGGGCTTTGTTACGAGCTACGAGAATGATGCTGACTATTCAATCAGACATCAACTCAGGTAATCTCGGGCGATAGTGACGATGTCAATTACTGAAAGTAAGGGACAATCGGAATTTAGTTAAGCGTCTTTCTAGGTATGCGGCTCAGGAGGGAAATCCAGTTATAAATTTTTGGTGAAGGACTAAGGCTATTCTGCGTTTCATCAACTTGCTATCTTCAGGAATTGCCACACCTGTAGCTTCCCTAAGTTCTTTGAGTGCGAAGTGCATCCGACAATTATTTATCGAGTCTTTGTGAGTGAAAAAACGTGGAAGAAACACAAGGAGTTAAACCATTTTGATTGACGCAATTCCAACTTGAGCAAAACTTTCAGAAAGCTACCGCTTATAATTGTTCGGCGCGAAACTCCTCCCGAAAGCAAAAAACTTGGACCTATAAGCACCTTGTGTTCACAAATATCAAAGAAAGGGAATAGTTGCTCGAATTGAGCCCTGTCTCGACGAAGGAGCAAGTACGACAACGCTTGATTTGAATCCCATGGTGAATTTGCCTCAAAATTCCAAGAAATGGCGTTCTGATTGAATTCTTCTTGGTGCAGAAAGCGATATACGAATTTGGCCAGAAGTCCCCAGTATGGGTCAAAAACAACCACTCGGCCGCCAATGCGCAGTACTCGGTGGGCCTCGTTGAGGAATAGTTCAACGCTGGGCAAATGATGAAGCGAATCCTTTAGCGCTAGAGCATCAACTGATGCCGACTTGAAAGGTAATTCATGTGCGTTGCAAATTGCATTCAAATTTTTATGAAATGCGATATCAGTTAGGAAAGCTTTTGGAAGAAATTGATTGCTGATACCGTCTCCTGCGCCAATTTCAACGAGAGTATTCACCTCCTTAGGTAAATTGTCGGTTATTGACTTAAACGCCGTTTCATAGAGCGCGCGAAGGTACGGGTCTTGTAGCACAGAATTTGTCATCTGATTGAAAAGCCTAGCCCTGACTTACATAGGAGCGAATGAATCCAGCCATCTCAAAAAGTGAAGAAAAAAATGAACATACCCATTCGGATCAATCCATGAACCGGTTTAAGTTTTTCCACCTTACAGTTTCACATTGGAGCCCAAGATGAGAATCGAACTCACGACCTACGCATTACGAGTGCGTTGCTCTACCCCTGAGCTACCTGGGCGGGTAATTAGATGTTCAGTTTACTGCCGCAACCTTGCCCAGCATCATGAGCGATGGGCAATGTAGAAAGAGCGACTGCAGCAGGAGTTCCTCGTTGACGTTTAAGGCAAGTGAACCCATGGCTTTGTGAATGCGGTGAATGGCATCGTGGTATTTGGGTTCATCTGGGAATTGAGTTTCCGAAATGATGAGTGCGTGATAGGTGCCCGCAATGGTGGAAAGACCACTGCGAAGTTCATCGGTATTGAACTTTCGTAGTTGTCGCTTGTGGCGGTCTTGCAGAGCCTTTCGACCACTTCCGCGTTCACCGGTGAGAGATACGCGTGCTTCGAGTTCGTCTAGTTCCTTCTTTTGTTCAGCGATGAGAGGAACAGTGGCTTGTTCGATGAGCTCAAAGATTTCATCCACAATGAGCGCAACGGTTGCGCCGGAGCCATCCAGTTTGTGTGGAATGTTGGCGAAGGCTTCTTGGCGATGAGCGTATTGCGGATCATTAGCGAGCAATTTTTCACGGTACACATTGTTGGCAGCGAACTGCACCACAACGCACCGTGAATTAATGGTGGCAAGCGATGGAACGAGTTGGTCAGCGAGCAAAATGAAGATGACCTTTTCTGAAGGTTCTTCGATGGTTTTCAAAAGTCGTGCAGCCGCAGAATCACGCATGAGGTGGACTTCATGCACGATGACAACCTTGACTTTGCTTTCTGTTGGCGTAGTGGTTGCAAGGCGAATAATTGCTTCAGCTTCGTCCTTGTCCACTGCAGCACCTTCACGCAGCACTTCAATGACATCGGAAAAACTGCCGCGCATGATGAGATCGGCTTCGCGCGACGTTGCATCATCGGAACTAGTAATCAGTTGTGCAGCAAATGCTCGTGCTGCCTCGTCTTTTCCACAGCCTTCAGGTCCAATGAACAAGTACGCATGAACATGATTGACTGCAAGTTGGTGTAGTTGTTCAACAGCCTTTGTTTGGCCAACAACGCTGTCCCATACCGACTGAGTCATGAAAGAGTTATACCAAGACGGTCTTGCACACCTTGCAAAATAGTTGCTTGTAGTTCTTCTTTTGGTGGTGTTCCATCTACAATCATCCAGCGTTGTGGGTCGGCCGCAGCCATGGTGTGAAACCCGGTGTAGATGCGTTCGAAGAACGAACGGTCTTCGCGCTCGAAGCGGTCGAGTTCGCGTTTCTTCAAACGTTCGAGCAATTGGTCAATGGGCACGTCAATGAAAATGACCAGTTCCGGCCAGTTGCCTTGGATAGCCCAATCATTAAAGCGCTTGAGTTCGTCAATATTGAGCAAACGACCATAACCCTGATAGGCGAGTGAAGAATAAGCACTGCGATCGCTAACTACATGTTTGCCTGAATCAAGTGTTGGCACGATGAGCTCGTCGATGTGTTGCGCACGGTCGGCAGACATCATGAGCGCTTCGGCGCGAGGCGACAACATCGTGTTCTTCGTATCAAGCATTGCTGCTCGTAGCGCGGATCCAATTGCGGTGCCACCTGGTTCGCGTGTAGTGATGCCGCCGATTGCTTCAGCTAAACGAGTGACATGTGTGGACTTGCCGCACCCTTCGAGGCCTTCGAATGCGATATATCGGCCCCGCGTCATGGGCTATTTCTTATCAGCCTTTTTCACCGTTTTCTTGGCCGCTTTCTTTACGGCCTTTTTCGCTGGCTTTTTGGCCGCTTTTGCAGGTGCAACTTTTTTGGCCACAGCTTTCTTTGCTGCTTTTTTACGCTTTGTGCTTGGCTCCGCATCGCGCCGAATTGCGAGCAATTCGAATGCACGTTCTGGCGTGACGTATTCCAAACGGTCACCGCGTGTGAGGCTGGCATTGGTTTCACCATCGGTGACGTAGACACCAAACTTTCCATCTTTGGCAACGACTGCTTTGCCGCTCACTGGGTCGACACCAAATTCGCGTAGCGGTGGTTTTGCGGGGCCGCGTCGCCCGTAAACGCGCGGCTCTGCAAGTTTTATCAACGCTTGATCGATTGATACAGAGAATATTTCTGCTTCGGTTTCCAGTGTGCGGCTTTCTTTGCCTTTATTGATGTATGGGCCGTAGCGACCATTTTGTGCAGTAATGATTTCGCCGTCAGCCGGGTCGAAACCAACGGTGCGGGGAAGCGATAACAGACGTTCTGCATCCTCAAACGTTGTGGTTTCAATGGTCATGTCTTTAAACAATGACACCATCTTTGGTTTCTCTAAACCAGTTGGTGGTTCGTCCATCGTTCCCCACTGTACGTATGGTCCGTATTTGCCCGTCTTTTTGAAAACTGGAAAGCCACCAAGCTCGCCGATGGGGTCTTCAAACTTTGGTCGAGCCAAGATTTCCAACGCAACAGGAATGGTGAGTTCGTCTGGCGCCATGCTGTCTGGAATACCGGCAGTCTGTTCGCCACACCTTATATATGGACCGTATTTTCCTGGGCGAGCCTCGATCATGTCGCCGGTTTCCGGATGTGGTCCAACATGGAACGCGTTCAGGGTGGCGGCATCAATGTTGTCTTTGTTGTGCTCAACAAGTGGCTTTAGACCAGGAAGCTCTCGGCCGTTACCGAAGTAGAACTCGTGCAACCACTTGTCACGGTCACGCGTGCCCATAGCAATTTCGTCAAGCTCTTCTTCAACAATTGCAGTGAACTTGAAATCTATAAGCGTGGTGAAGTGATCCTTCAGCAAACGCACGACAGCAAACGCAGTCCATGATGGAACAAGCGCTTGGCCTTTTTTCCACACGTAACCGCGGTTAATGATGGTGCCAAGAATTGATGCATACGTTGACGGGCGACCAATTCCTTCTTCTTCAAGACGCTTCACCAATGTTGGTTCGGTGTAACGAGCAGGTGGCGACGTGTTGTGACCGTTTGCCGTAATGCTTTCGATTCCTACGGAATCTCCAACTTTGAGTGCTGGCAACAACGCTTCTTTCTCATCTTCGTTTTCATCTGCAATTTCTTGATACACCTGGCGATATCCAGGGAACGAAATAGTGGTGCCGCTTGCCGAAAATTCACAATCGGCAGGTGCGGTACCTGCACTGACCGATCCCATTTTTACCGTGACGGTGGTGCCGTTGGTGTCCGACATTTGTGAGGCAAGGGTGCGTTGCCAAATGAGTCGGTATAGCGCCAGTTCGTTCGGTCGAAGTTCATCGGCGAGGCTTTCTGGGCTGCGAAGCGGAAGCGATGGGCGAATAGCTTCGTGCGCTTCCTGCGCGTTTTTGACCTTTGACTTATACACGCGGGTTTCGGTTGCCAAAAACTTGTCACCATACGTATTTACGATCTCGTCGCGCACGGCGCCAAGAGCTTCGACACCAAGGATGACAGCGTCGGTACGCATGTAGGTGATGTAGCCGGCTTCATAAAGCCCTTGGGCTAATCGCATGACTTCGCTTGCGGTGATGCGCAGTTTGTTGCCGCCCTCTTGCTGCAGGGTGCTGGTCATGAACGGCGCCTTCGGGCTCTTGCGGTACGGCTTTTCTTCCACGCTGCGTACGTCGAGCGATTTGCCCTGCAATCCGGTGGTCAGTTGATTTGCGCGTTCTTCATCAATAACGACAATGCCATCTTTGGCAACGCCGAGGGAGTCGAAGTCTTTACCCGTTGCAATGCGCTTGCCGTCAACGCTTTGCAATGTTGCAGTGAATTTTGGATCAGTGGTGGTTACGGCTTCTAAGTCCCAATATGCAGCCGAAATGTGAGCCATGCGTTCTTGCTCGCGCTCTACTACTAAACGGATGGCTGGGCTTTGCACGCGCCCGGCAGACAGACCCCTATTAACTTTGCGCCACAAGATTGGGGATACTTCATACCCAAACAAACGGTCGAGAATTCGGCGGGCCTCAGCGGCATCGACCAGTTTCATGTCGATACTGCGCGGGTGAGCGATTGCTTCGTCAATTGCGGCTTTGGTGATTTCGTGAAACACCATGCGCTTGGTTTCCACCTTTGGCTTCAGGTATTCAAACAAGTGGGCGGCGATTGCCTCTCCCTCGCGGTCTTCGTCGGTTGCTAGATAGAGCACTGAGGCGTTCTTCAATTCGGCTTTGAGTTCGCGAACAATGGTGGCTCCGCGTTCCGTCAGTTCGTAATTGGGTTTGAAACTGTTTTCAACATCGACGCTGAGGCCTTTGCTTGGAAGGTCGGCAATGTGACCGACAGATGCGCGGACAACGAACTCGTCACCAAGAAATTTGGAGATGGTTTTTGCTTTTGCGGGGGACTCAACGATGACGAGTGGCTTAGACATGACTTTTCATCGTTACGTGGTTTGATAGTGCCTTGTCAAGCCTTTCCACGTAAACCCAAATGCGATAAGGGTTTGAATTCGCTAGCGTGACAGTACAAATGCCACGCGATGCACATGAACTTTCACTTTCAGAGGTGTCTGTCGGTTTGCGCGAACTCGCATTTAACGAACACACATTGCATGCGTTGCAGCAAAAATTTCCTGATGTGCGAGCTCTTCTTGATGCACATGTAGTGGGCCGAGTAAGCCGTCTTGATCGCGGGTGGAGCACAATTTTGATGAGTGCCTCGGGTGAGCATGTGCGGACACGAAACATCGGCGCCGATGTAGCTGTGGGTGACTGGGTGGTGCTGAGCGACGATTTTGAGCGTGTGGAAGTGGTGCTTGCGAGGCAGTCATCGCTCACCCGCCGGGTGTCCTCGGACGTGGTTCGGGCCGAGTCGCACACTGTCGCCGCCAATATGGACACGGTACTGGTGGTGCAGGCAGCCGATGTTGAGCCAAACCTGCGACGCATCGAGCGCGAGTTGGTATTGGGTTTTGATAGCGGCGCAATTCCGGTAGTCGTATTTAATAAGTGCGATGAACTCAGCGAAATTGACATCGCCCACATGATGCTTAACGTGCAGCCAGTCATTGCTGGGGTAGACGCATATGCGGTGAGTGCCAAAACAGGCTTCGGGCTCGACCACCTACGGAATTACACCTATAGATATGAGTCGGAAACCCCCCAGACCATCGCCATGCTGGGCGCTAGCGGAGTGGGTAAAAGCACGTTGATCAACTCCTTGGTCGGTCATGAAGTACAACGCACAGGCGAAGTGCGCGAAGGCGATAGCCGTGGCCGACATACCACCACTGCTTCTGAATTAGTGCAATTGGCTAATGGTGGATGGCTTCTGGATACTCCGGGATTACGTGTGGTTAGTTTGTGGATGAGCAGCAATGGCATCGAACGCGCATTTGCAGATGTGTTTGAGGCTTCAAACAATTGCAAGTTCCGTGATTGCAAACACGAAAACGAACCTTCGTGTGGCGTGCATGCTGCAGTAGCCAATGGTGAGTTCACCGCAGATCGAGTAGCCAACATGAAAACTCTTGTTGCCGAAGAAGTGACGTTAGAGAATCAGCAAATTGAATATGCGCGCACTCAAGACAAGCGCGGCGTGCGCAAACCGACGACTAATTAACTCGGTTTTCAAACGACAACGCAACTGTTGCGCCGCCACCAGGCGTGTTTGTAATACTCACAACTGCATTGTGGTCATCGGCAAATTGTTTCACAATTGCGAGGCCCAAGCCCGAACCAGGAAGTGAGC
Source organism: Ilumatobacteraceae bacterium (assembly GCA_044362135.1). GTDB lineage: Bacteria > Actinomycetota > Acidimicrobiia > Acidimicrobiales > Ilumatobacteraceae > UBA3006. The sequence goes on from JBIKHN010000002.1 coordinate 43,787, forward strand.
GAGTTGCGGTTGCGCGGTAGAACCGATCAAACACCAGTGGCTTATCGGAATCGGCAATGCCTTGGCCGTGATCAATAACTTCAACGCGAGAACCGACAATGTTGATCTCCACATTGTCCGGTGTTGGGCAAAACTTCAACGCGTTGTCGACCAAGTTTCCAACTGCACGATCAAACTGTGATGGGCGAACCTTGACAGCAACAGGGTTTGTTGACGACACGGTAACAGTGCGACCGGTGCGTCGTGATGCGCGAGTGGCAATGTCGTCGCATGCTTCGTGAAGGTTGATTTCTTTTGGTTCTTCCACTAATCGCTGATCACTCGCGAGCGCTGTGAGCTCTGAAGACAAATCGGTAAGTTCATCAATTTCAGCAGCGATATCACGCAAAACTGCCTGCTTTGTTGCATCGTCAAGGTTGTTGCGTTGCAGTAGTTCGGCATTGGCGCGTAGTGAGGTAAGTGGTGTGCGCAATTCGTGGCTTGCATCTTGCACTAACTGTTTCTGCTGCTCGCTGCTGTATTGCAAAGCTGCGAGCATGGTGTTGAAGCTGTTTGCTAATTGTTCAATTTCGTGATCGCCATGAATGTCAAGTTTTGTCGATAAATTTTGTGTGCGAGCAATGTCCTCTGCGGCATCGGCTAATTGTTGAATAGGTCGTGCGGTACGGCGGGCAACCCACCAACCAGCAAGGCCGGCGAACACTATGCCGACAGGTCCGAGTGCGAACTGCCAGCCACGCACTGCGTTCTGGGCGCGCTGAAGGTCGTTGATGTCCTTGGCTAATTGCAATGCACCGCCACCCGTTAAAGGAACGGTGAGCATTCGATATTTATCCCCATTAATCGTGACTGTGCTTCGGAAAACCATGCCGGTTGGGCCGTTTGCGATTTGCAAAGTTTTATTGGTAACCGGAAGCTCTACTTCACCAAGCGCTAGTACCACTATGCCGGTGGTATCAATAACTTGTGTCACTGTGTCGAATCGCGTTGGCAGTAATGCCTCGTTCAATGGGTTGCGTTGCCGTCCAATATTCGGGCGCAAGCTTTCACGGCGTAATGAGTCGGCAATCATGACCACTCGGTCGTCAAGCGAATTATCAACTTGACGCTCAAGTTGGCGAGAAAAAGTTGAATAAATGCCAATACTCAATACACCAACTACAACCAGGACGATTGCACTGGTTGTGATCATTAGGCGCGTACGAATGCTCATTGTTGTCTCATGACATAGCCAACGCCACGAACTGTGTGGAGGAGTCTTTCTTCACCACTGTCGTCAAGTTTGCGACGTAGATAACCGATGTACACGTCGAGTGATTTGGAGTTCGTTTCAAAGTTGTAACCCCAAATGTGTTCATACAAATATTCACGTGACAACACGATGTCTTGTTGCTCTAACAAGATGTGCAACAAATCAAATTCAGTTTTGGTCAGGTCAAGAATTTTGTTGCCGCGCTTGGCTTCCCGCCTGCTTGTGTCCATCGTCAGATCACCAAGAGAAATCACTGTTGGCGAAGTTGCCGATTTGTAACGGCGAAGTAATGCACGAACACGTGCAAGCAGTTCATCTACTGCAAACGGTTTTACCAAATAGTCATCTGCTCCGGCATCGAGTCCTGCAACGCGGTCGCCAACTTCGTGGCGAGCGGTAAGTAACAAGATGGGTGTTCGATTGCCGCGTTGGCGAAGTTCGCGCGTAACGGTGAGTCCATCGGCAAATGGCATCATGACGTCCATCACCACTGCATGTGGCTTGGCGGATGTAATGAGATCAAGCGCGGCGTTGCCGTCGTTTGCGGTCTGCACTTGGTAGCCATCAAGTTCGAGCACTCGCTCCACCGCATTTCGCACAGATGGGTCGTCTTCTGCAACAACTACCAAGAATTCGGCGTTGGATGCAGACTTCACAACATTGACGGTATCTGACTGCAATCCCCAGTGTTGGCGGGCATTAGCGGGTTCTTCATAAGTTCTTACCTTGTGTTGTTCTAATCCTTACTAAGCAGTCGCAAGATAACTCCACGTAAGGAATCCCCCGAGCGTAAGTGTGAAAGGAATACAGATGAACAAGAAAGTGATTCGAATTGTCGGAGGAGTAGCAATTGTTGGGGCTCTCGCTTTTTCGGCCGTAACAGGAGTTGGTTCAGCAAGTGCAAAGTCTTTGATTTCAAAAGCTGGAATCACCAAGCCAGCACATGATGGCCGTGGTCCTGCAAAGAGTTTGGCAAATGTAGCTGCGGTGTTGAAGTTGACCGAGGTTGAGTTGAAAGCACAGTTGAACAGCGGTAAGTCGTTGGCTGACGTTGCAAAAGCTCAGAATGTGAACCTGACTGCAGTTATTGATGTGATTGTGGTTGATGTACAGGCGCACATTGCAGCCAAAGTTACGTCAGGTGAAATTACACAGGCGCAGGCAGATGCAAAGTTGGCGGAAGTTACGTCTCGTGTAACAGAAATGGTGAACCGTGTTCGTCCTGCTGGTATGGGCGAAGGCAAGCATGGCGGCAAAGGTGGTAAAGGTGGCCGCGGTGGTCACGGTCGACATGGAGTTGAAGACAATCACGCCTAAAGCCCCCGTTAGGCGCTGTACAGCGACCGGTGTCGATCCTTCCCGACGACACCGGTCGTTTTGTATTTCTGCACTTGTAGTTATGTGTCTTGAATATGGATAGTTACGTCGGCATCCAGTGTGAATGCGCGAACTGACCAACCAAAGATCAGCAGGGGAATGTTTTGAGATTTGGCAACCGACACCGTGATATACGGATCGTTTCGAGTTGTAGAAACCGTTACAGCAGAAAGCCCCGTTTCGGCCTCGACTGCTTGCTGAATTGCCTCTGCGTTGTCTGGCTCAATTGATGCGGCATACGCACCTGCATATGCACCGTGCCACAAAGCAAGTTGGTCGGCGATAACTCGGGCAGCCACAAAGAGCGAAGCGACAGTAAGAATGACAAAGGGCAGTACCAGCGCAAATTCAACAGCGGCTTGACCATTTTCGGTGCGCGTTGGTTTAGCCAAATGACTGTGCGCGACCCATGATGTTGTCGAATACTTGGTTGAACATGTCACTGATACGGCTGGCGCCCTCGCCATTTGTTGCCCAGGCGATGACCAGTAGTGCAATGATTGCCGCGGCAAGCAGCACTAATGCGTATTCGGTGGTCGCTTGACCAGATTCGTGTGTTTGCTTGTTCATGACTACATGTGTGCACCAAGATCGCTTAGTGACCCAACAAAAAGCGGAACTACTCCCAACAAAACAAACGATGGAAGTACACAGACGACCAATGGAATTGCCATGCGAACAGGCAGTTGTCGGGCAGCAGCATCTAGTTCCTGTCTTCGTTGTTGCCGAGTTACTGCGCTGAGGCGCTCAAGTAATGGGCCTACCGCAATCCCATCTCGTTCGCTGGCTAGCAGTGCTTCGCTCAATGTAAATGCCGGGTTGCCAAGTGTGGTGAAGAGTTGTCGCACCACATCGTGAAAACGTGAACCATCACGCAGCAGTTGACTGCAGTCATGGAAAACCGTGCGCACGGGTTCATCAAGATAGTGGTGCAACTGTTGGAACGCTTGTGGAGTTGTCAGACCAGACAGCAGCAAAACTCCCAGCATGTCGGCTGCATCATTGAGTTGTGTCGCCGTTATGGAGCTGGTTTTGTTCTTTCGACGGGACTGACGCACTTGATAAATAGCAACTGCTACTCCAACAAACCAAATAGCGGTCATGTACTGATGCGCGCAATCCGAGCGATCCAGTTTCTACCCGCAATGTTGAGTAGTAAACCAACGGCGATACACAGCAACCCAAGTGGCGAGTGCAGAAGAAAATCTCTGGTGTGTGACTGTCGCGTAATCACCCAAGCGCAGATGACGAGTGGTATCCACGACAGCACTGCAGTGGACAGACGCATTTGCGCCGTTTGTGCTTTGCGCTCGAGTGCAATGTGCTCGCGTTCACGCAAAATAGATGCGCTTTTTTCGAGCGTATTAGCAATGCCGTAGCCACCGTTGCTGGCAACCGACAGCGTGCGAGTTGCTAACGCAATATCTGCAGTCCAGTTTGTAGGGGTGCTTTCGGCAATAGCGTTGGCTAAAGAGAGTCCACGAATGCAGTGCACCGCAATAGGTTCTGTCCACCACGCCAGGTTGGGAAAACGTTCGGCGGTGTTGACAAATGCCAATGTGAGTGAATACCCACTGTGAACTTCGCGGGCAATCGCGTCGAGGAAGTCGGCAACAGAACTCTGTTCTTGTTGCTTTGGCGAAGGAACATGAAGTGGAGTTCCAATAAGGCGCGCGAGCAACCAACGGCGTGTCCACCACCTAGTCAATGTGAAGTGGGCAACAAGCCAAACCGCTGCACCGAAACTGAGTGACCCAACCGCGATGACGCACATGCTGGAGAAGCGGTTCATTGAATGGTTGCTCTCGTGCGAATGCCGGCAAGTACTTCGCCTCCGTAAAACAGATGTCGCACTCGCCCAGAAAATGGTGTAGGAATTTCAACAACTTCACTGACAAATCGGTGGCCGGTGGCATCACGAGAAACATGCACCACCATGTCAATTGCTGAACCAATGTGGTCGCGAATCGTTTCGCGGCTCCATTGCGGGCAGTGTTGCAGCATGAGTGACTCGATGCGCTGCAACGCCTGTTGCGCCGTGTGTGCATGACAGGTAGACAATGAACCGGCATGTCCGGTGTTCAGTGCTGACAACATGTCCACTACTTCTGTGCCTCGGATTTCTCCGACGATGATGCGGTCGGGGCGAAGGCGAAGAGCAGTGCGCACGAGATCGGTCATGTTCACACCAGCGAGGCCCTCGGGTGTGGTGGGTCGAGTTTCCAGTTGTACTGCGTTTGGTAATGCAAGTGCCAGTTCGCGTACATCTTCAATAGTGACGATTCGTTCGTTTGGCTGCATGTGCGAACACAACACATTCAGTAACGAGGTTTTGCCACTGCCTGCCTTGCCGGACACCACAATGTTGCAACGATTGCGGACTAACTGAACTAAGAGGTTGGCTACTGGTTCGTCTGCAAAATGATTCAGCGTGAGTTGATCTTGAGTGAATCGTCGAATACTGGCGCACATGCCGTGCGGGCTGACCGGCGGAATGACTGCGCACAACCGCGAACCATCACGCAAACGTGCATCGACGATTGGCGAGGTTCGGTCTAGGCGCTTGCCGAGTGGTAGCAAAATGCGTTCCACGATGGCGTGTAGTTCGCCGGGATGAAGTTCGCCTGCGTAATGCATTCCTGTCTGGTCTTCTACGAACACGGATGTTTCGTTATTCACCATGATTTCGGTGATAAGCGGAGAAGTAAAATGGGCTGCTAGTGAACCAAGTTCGTCATGCAACATGAGCGAGGTGTTGAGACAACATGGCGGGGATGCGACTTGCAAGCAAGCCCGCATCAACACACCGAGCAATGGTTGGATCCAGTGGAAGTTCGACCAATACCGGCGCACCAACTACTGACTCCACATCGCGTTTGCCAAGTGATCGGCCAGGCTCGTTAATGAGCACAATGCCGTGGGGTTTCACGGAAAGGTGTGCAGCCTTGCGCAGTGCGAGGTAGCACGGGCGAATGACCAGCAGTGATGTGGTGGCGTTGTTGATGAGCTGAGGAATATGTCCACTCCCTGCATCGACCACGGTGAGTTCGCTCGAGGTGTCGAGTTCGGTTGCAAGTGTGTTGCAGTGTTCTGCGGTGAGGTCGTGGTGCATGAGTGAGCCGTTACCACGAGGCACCAGTGACACTCGTGCAGTTACCGGAGTTTGTAGCGACTGAATTGGTGATGGCTGTTGTTGTTGCAACCAGTTGGTGACGCCTTCGCCAGATGGTTCGGCGATGCCAAGTGCAGAGGGAATGTCGCCCGCCAAATCCACAATGCGCACTGTCGCAGTATTTCGTTGCGCAAGTGTGAGCGCGAGTGCTGCACTGACCACAGTAGTTCCACTGCCACCTTTTAATGACCAACAAACAATCACATGTCCCCCTTAAGCCGGCAGGTGCCGGGCGTACGCGAGGATGTGTGCGTTAGTTACGTAGTTGGACTGCCAATTCTGCGGCAATGCGAGCGTTGTTTTCGGCAAGTGACAAGTTGGCAACCACGCTGGTGCCAGAAGTTGCTGCGGCAATAGCGCCAAGCACAAACGGTGTTACTGCTGGCCCAACAATTCCTGCTTGTGCAGTGGCGGCAAGCGACTCTTCAATGATTTTGTCGATGGTGTTCTTGTCGAGTGAGTCGGCGAGTGGAACGGGCACACACGCAAGAATTCCACCAGTGCGGCCAAGTGCGCGATGCGCACGTGTGTAACTGGCAAGTTGTTGCACAGTGTCGACACGAGCAGGAATTGGCAACCCACTGGAGTGCACCGTGAACGCAGGAAATTCATCGCACGCCAAACCAACAACCGGAACGCCAAGGGTTTCTAGGTATTCAAGTGTGCGTGGAAGATCAAGAAATGATTTCGCTCCAGCGCAAACGGTGACCACTGGGTGTGCAGCGAGGGCGCCCAAGTCGGCGCTGATGTCCCCATGCAGTTGCACGTCGCGATGCACGCCGCCAATTCCACCTGTTGCGAACACGCCTATTCCTGCGCGCGCAGCAAGCAGCAGTGAAGCCGACACCGTTGTAGCGCCAACGCTCCAATTCTGCGCAATTGCCAACGCAAGTTCGCGTTCACCGGCTTTTTTGGCTGGACCAAGAATGCGTTCGTGCTCATTTTCGTTCAGACCAACGCGCGCAACACCATCAATAACAGCGGTAATTGCGGGCACTGCGCCTGCATTACGGATTGCCGCGATGCAACTTGAAAGTGCTTGGGCATTTGCGGGCGATGGCAAACCGAGGTTGGAAAAAATAGTGGATTCAAGTGCAACAACCGCACCATTGCTGGCAAGCGTGTCACGAACTTCGGTGGAAATGGAGATAGTGGTCATGGTGATTCCTATGGTTGAGAGATACTCATTGTTGCGCCAGGTGATTGCAACACGCGTGAAGCCACTGCGTGGCCGTGAGCAACTGCATTCGTTATATCTTTCGTTTGTGCATAATGCGGCAAGAAGCCTGCAGCGAATGCGTCGCCAGCACCAGTGGTGTCCACAATGTTTGCAACAGGTGTTACAGCTACTTCGGTCGTGGTGCCATCGTGTTGCACGGCAACAACCGGCAACGGGCCTTGTTTAATGACGGTGAGTACAGCGCCAGCCATAGGCAGATTCGCCCCTAAGCCAAGCACGGCTGCTTCGTCTTCGTTACACAGAAACACGTCTGGCGATAGCGATTGAATAAGTTCACGGTAGCGACTGGTTCCGTACTGCTTGAGTACCGAAGACGATGACGCGTCGATTGAAATGAGCGCTCCAGCTACGCGTGCAGCATTGATGTACTGCACACAAGTTGATACAAGTGGTTCGTCGGTAAGCGAGTACGTAGGAATATGCAAGATACTCACGCCATTCATGAGTGCTGCTTCGCAGTGCGCAAGGTGAGAGGCAACACCACGGTCGGTAAGAAACGATCGCTGACCATTTGGTTGCACCAACACCACGATGCTGCCCGTGCGTCCATCAGCAATCACCTGCACGTCAACACCAGAGTCGCGCAACACCTCGCACAAATGCGAGCCAAGGCGATCGTGGCCAACTTGACCTATGAAGCGCGAAGGAGTTCCTGTTAGTGCAGCAAACATGCTGACGTTGGCAGCGCTGCCACCGCGGGTACGGCGAATGACCGATTCGGTGTCGCTACCGATATTCAGTTCGGTGTTTAACCACACCACTACATCTTCAACGAGGTCACCAATCGTGCACAGCACGGGCGATGCGGTTCTTGCTTAAACCGAAAGTAGGTCGCGTGCGCCAGTGTCACTTGATGGGTGACGCAGCTTGCTCATAGCGCGCGCTTCAATTTGACGAATGCGTTCGCGAGTGAGATTGAAAGCTTCGCCAACTTCTTCAAGTGTGCGCGGCTCACCACGATCGAGACCGAAACGAAGCGCAAGAATTTCACGTTCACGCTGATCGAGTGGAGCAAGCAGTCGCGAAATTTCTTCCGGCAACAATGCGGTTGCAGCAACTTCGAATGGCGATTCGGCTGCGCGGTCTTCAACAACGTCACCAAGTTCGGCATCGCCGTCTTCACGCAATGGTTCAGACAACGACAGTGGCTCTGCAGCAAAGCGCAATGCTTCTGTCACTTTGTCTTCTGGCATCTCCACTTCTTTTGACAACTCAGCAAGAGTTGCTGGACGACCAAACTTCAGTTCAAGGCGTGAACGTGCCTTTTGCAAACGGGCGAGTGTGTCGCCAGCGTGGACCGGGAGGCGAATGGTGCGACCAGTGTTTGCAATGCCGCGCGTAATTGCCTGACGGATCCACCATGTTGCATAGGTAGAGAATTTGAAACCTTTACGCCAGTCAAACTTTTCGACGGCGTGCATAAGGCCAAGGTTGCCTTCTTGAATGAGGTCGAGCAGTGGAAGACCAGATGCTTGGTACTTCTTGGCAATTGACACCACAAGGCGCAAGTTGCTTTGTACGAATTGACGCTCTGCTTTTGTTCCATCGCGCTGATCTTTGCGAAGTTCGCGGCGACGGTTTGGAGTAATGGTCTTGTCATTAGCTTCAAGTTCGGCAGTTGCTTGCTTGCCGGTTTCAATTGCCTTCGCCAAACGAACTTCATCGTCCTTGGTGAGGAGGGCGTATTGGCCGATGTCGGTGAGATAGAGACGGACTAGGTCTTCTTCGTCACGATCGATACGGTCTTTGGCCACAGTGACTCCTTATAGGCGGGAACGGGGTAACGATACCGACAGGGTCAAGCACCGACACC
>JBIKHN010000107.1:0-5338 GCA_044362135.1 Ilumatobacteraceae bacterium
ATGAATCGCTTCATTCGTGGGTTCCAACGATGGGTTTGGTGTCCGAAGTGAACGCCTGCTTCAAGCATTTGGCGCATGCTGACGATTGCCATGACTATCTCCTCTCCTGTGGTTAGTAAACCTGAGCCCCGGCGCTTACACGACCACAGGGTGGAACTCAAGTATGTGTATTTGGTACTGCACCGCGGTTTTACGGCCCGTGTGAGTGTATCGGCACTAAAACGGCTCGGGGCCTTAGCCCATTTGGGTTTTTTAATGTAGACGCACACGTCGTTGGGTCGAGATAGACCCCCAGCCGGCGTACCCCGATGTATAGGCCACCACTCGATGAACCGATACGAAAGCCCGCAGATACGCGGTCTCCCACAGAAACCTGAGCGCTTGCTAAACGGCCATGGGTAACTAACACCCCATTCGAGGCACGAACCACTACGTACAGCGTCCCGGCCACCGACCCAACGAATGTGACTTCCCCACTTGTCGAGGAATACACGGGGGCACCTGGCGGAGTGGCGTACTCAATTCCTCGATTACCCGCACACCACGTACACGTCGGTGGGCGAAACGAATCGGTTACCGCGAATTGCGTTGGCAACACAAGCGCGCACAGCGCCACAATGAACTCAATCAATTTCGGCAGCACGAAGTCGTGACCGCAACTGCAGCACCGCCTTCGTATGAATCTGGGACACTCTGCTCTCGGTCACACCGAGCACATCGCCAATTTCGGCAAGTGTGAGATTCTCTTCGTAATACAACACAAGAACGGTTCGTTCTTTTTCTGGAAGCTTCTTCATTTCTTGGCGCATGATTCTGCGCGTTTCGTCTGCTTCAACGACTGCGTCTGGGCTAGTTGCACGATGCATATCTGAATGTGTGTCTGTTGCCGTGTTGTCGGCAACAACATGGTCAAGTGGACCAACAGATCCCGAAGCAATGTCGGACAACCATTTTTGAAAATCAGAATCGGAGATTTCCAACTTCGCAGCAATTTCTTCTTCAGATGGCGAGCGACCCAGTTCATGCTCAAGTGTTGATATTGCTTGCTCCACCGATCGCGACCTGGAACGCACACTGCGCGGAACCCAGTCGAGTGCGCGCAGACTGTCGAGAATGGCGCCGCGAATGCGCGGAATTGCATAGGTCTCAAACTTTGCGCCTTGCGTTGGGTCGTACCGATCGATTGCATTCATCAGCCCGAACACGCCAGCGGAAACTAAATCTCCCGTATCAACACGTTTCGGCAAACCTGCTGCAAGTCGACCTGCAACGAACTTGATCAGTGATGCATAGTGAACGACAAGCCACTCTCGCGCAATCGGATCTTTACCGTCGTGCCATTGCTGCCAAGCATCCTCAATGGTTAGGCGAACGGGCAGCGCATTCATGCCCTGTAATTATGCCCGCGGATGAGATACCCCGTAGGCAGACTTCAACCGTTCTTTGCTCACATGCGTATAACGCTGAGTAGTTGCCACGTCACTATGACCTAACAATTCCTGAACCGCCCGTAAGTCGGCCCCATTATCGAGCAAGTGCGTCGCAAACGTGTGTCGTAACGCGTGAGGATGCGTTGGCGCAAGTGAACGCGCATCGATAATCCGACGCACGTCTCGCGTGCCAAGCCGACCACCGCGACCATTAACGAATAGGGCCACCTCAACCTTGTCTGCGGAAACCTCCGAACGGAGCAACGACCAAGCCGTAAGCGCAACAAGTGATGGCTCGCTTACAGGAACTCGGCGCTGCTTATTGCCCTTACCCGTAACAATGACTGCCTGCTGTTTCACATTCACGCTGTCGACATCGAGTGAACACAATTCGCTTACGCGCAGTCCGCTGCCGTACAGCAATTCAATAATTGCGGTATCGCGTGCCTTCTTCCAGTCGGGGTCTTCATCGTTTGCAGCATGCAACAGTGCATTCAGTTGCTCGTTCGTGAGCACCTTTGGAAGCCGACCCGTGTCGGTAGGTGTTCGCACACCAGCCGTTGGGTCAATTTCAATTTTATGATCGCGCACCAACCACGCAAAATATTTGCGCAGTGCAGCAACTTTGCGGCCAACGCTGCGCTTGGCCATTTTCATGGTGGTGAGAAACCCGATGTATTGCCGCACCACTTCTTTGGTCACCTTGCGGGGGTCGTCAATGGATTGCCGATCTACCCAGTTGGCGAACTGAGTGATGTCGCTGACATAAGCAGAAACGGTGTTCGCAGAGGCTGCAGTAAGCGACGTAGCGAAGTCGTCAATCTGCCAAGCGGTGGCTGCCTCCATGAATTCCACCGTACCCCGATGGTGCTTGCGCACCGAGCACCTCCCACCAACCGCCGTTGTTCACCACCCAACCCATTGACTCCATGCGCCCCAGGGCAAAAGCAATGTCGACAACATCGCGTCGAGTGCGCAGCACCAGCTGATCCAAGGTGAGCGCATCTCCGGCCATTGCACATGCAAGCGCAGCATCTTCAGGCAATAACGAACTTCGATCGTCGAACAGCGGAGGGTGCACTCGGCGTGTGTCGAGCCCCAGTGCAACCAGCACATCGTCTACAGACACCACCGGTGCACACCCCTGCTGCAATAACAAATTGGTTCCAGCCGAAGAAGTGTTGCGGGGCGAACCAGGTACAGCCATCACCGTTATGTCACGCTTCTGTGCTTCTTCAACCGTGATCATTGACCCACCAGTGGCGCGCGACTCCACGACAACAACCACTTCCGACAATGCGGCAAGCACTCGATTGCGCAGAGGGAATCGATACGGCTCGGGTGACGTTCCGGGTGGTGCTTCGCTAAGCAACAAACCGTGTTCAGAAATGAAATTCCACAGTTCAATGTTTTCTTTTGGATACACCACGTCGAGACCAGATGCCACAACCGCAATGGGAATGCCCAAGCGCGAATGATCGGCTGCACGCGAGTACGCGACTGACACTCCCTTGTGCGCCCACGCATCAATTCCCCTGGCAAGCCCTGACACAGTTGCTATTCCCTGCTCCGCTAGGTCGAACGAAATGTGCGACGCCATATATCTGCCCGCTGCAGTTGCAGAACGTGTGCCCACAATGCCAACGCGACGTTGGTTGAGCGCGTCAAGGTTGCCGCGAAAAAACAACACCGGACTGCGAGTTGGATCGTGCTGCAACATGGGCGGAAAATCTGGTGCTCCAACATGAGTTACCGACATTGCCGTGAGTTCAAGTCGTTGCGCCATTCGCTCGCATTCCTGCAACGTGGGTTGATTGCTACCAAGCGTGAGTGCAACTTCGCTGGGGGTGTGCTGCGCCAACAGTTGCGACAGCTTCCGACTGGTCAGTGTTGGCTTCGTCACCAACACTGCTGCAACCACTCGCTCGTCATCAAGTGCCATCATGATTGCGTAACCCGATCTCCGGAAAACTGCGGCTGCACACCAACTCGAAGTGCGAGGGCAACTGCGACGTGAACTTCTTCCACGAATTCAGATTGATCACGCAAGTCGGAAACGGTGCGTGCTACACGACGAATGCGGTGATAGCCACGACCAGACAGTCGGCCGCGCTCTACGTGATGACGTAGCAACGATGCTGCAGCTGGTGCAAGTGGAGCAAACTTCTCGAGGGCATCGGCGGAGAGCGCCGAATTGAGACAGCCGTTTCTGCTGATTGCAAGTTCTCGTGCAGTTGCTACTCGCAACGCAATGTCTTTACTTGATTCAGCAGGCTTTGCTGCAAGCAACTCATCGACATGTGGACGGGTAACCGCAACGCGTAAGTCGAATCGGTCGAGTAACGGACCTGAGAACCTGCGCAGATATTTCTGCTTTGCGCGATCGTCGCACACACAAAGACCAGGTGTTCCTTCACCGCACGGGCACGGATTAGTTGCGGCAACTAACAAAAACTTTGCGGGTAACTGCACGGAAGACTTTGCACGAGCAACGCGAACAACTCCCTCTTCTAACGGTTGACGCAACGCATCCAGAACGCTTGGCGCAAACTCACCCAGTTCATCCAGAAACAGCACGCCATTGGTTGCCAAAGAGATTTCTCCTGGGCGAAGCGATGAAGTTCCGCCGCCCACCATGGCAACGAGTGACGTGGAGTGATGCGGCGCTCGCAATGGTGGCCTACTCACCAACCCGCTTGCAGGTAACGCAAGGTGCGCAGCCGAGTGAACAATGGTGGTGACAACAGCATCTTGCGTGGCCAAGTTTGGCAATAACCCAACAAGTCGTTGCGCGAGCATGGACTTACCAGCACCCGGCGGACCAACAAGCAGCATGTGGTGAGCACCGGCTGCAGCAATTTCGCATGCATGACGCGCCGCGCTTTGTCCACGTACGTCGGCCATGTCGGCAATGTCGTGTGGTGTTTGCTCAACACGTATGTCAACAGATTGTTGCCACTGTTCTTCCCCGCGAATGCAACGAACCAATTCGGCGAGGTTGGATACCGAGCGAATTGCACGACGTGAAGCAACGAGCGCCTCGCGTTCAGCAACACGCGGAACCACCACCACGCGATCGTCTAGCGATGCAACAAGTGGAACCACACCAGGCACACTGCGTAACGACCCGTCGAGCCCCAGTTCGCCAACAAAGGCAAACTCTGCAATCGAATCGGATGTAAGAACTTCCTGCACCACCAAGAGCCCAATGGCAATTGCCACGTCTAAACCTGCTCCACCCTTGCGTTCGTTCGCACCATTTGCCAGGTTGACGGTGATGCGCTTGTTGGGCCAAGGCAGATCGCACGACAACAAGGCGGCCCGCACCCTGTCGCGAGATTCGCGGCACGCTTCATCAGGCTGTCCAACAATGGTGAACCCTGGCAGTCCCATTCCTAAATGAATTTCAATATCGACGGGGGCGCCCTGCACTCCAAGCAACGTTGCAGACCGAATAGATACAAATGACATACCGAGAGGTGTGCCGATACAGATGTAGTCGGAAGCACATTTTGAGTGCCACCATCTCTGCACCTGATCCTGTGAGAATGTTTGGGTGCGACGCCTCATTCCATTGCTCATCATTGCGTCTATCGCGGTCACTGCGTGTGCTGAAACCCCACGTACGGGAACGAACTTCTGTCGTCAACTAGCAAAAGAGATGCCAGGAATTTCTGTGATGCCCGCAACCGTTGAAGAAGTAAACGCTGCCGTTGGGCATTTCACCAGATTGCAAAAAGTTGCGCCACTTGAGGTGCAACAGGACTGGGACGCACTGACCGAACTCATGGTTGCTGCATCAAAGGTGAAAGCCGATGATGCAGAGAGCGTGCAACAAGTTGCCGACCTGGCTTATGCGACAGAAGCAAACGCAAGCGCCGCTTCAGAATGGGTGAAAGCTACGTGTG
>JBIKHN010000108.1:0-5278 GCA_044362135.1 Ilumatobacteraceae bacterium
GGATATCAGCCGCTTCGCCGATGTGCCTGATGAGTTTGCTCTTGCCGAAGCCGAAGGCGATCTAAACGCCGCGGACTTCCGTGCAAGCCACATGGAGTACTGGACAAAAGCTGGCGAAACCGTCACCAATGACACGATGATCAACCAGATCTATTTCACGTTGCTCACCCATCGCCTCCGCAATCTTGAATCTTCTGATGCTGAATGGATCACCCGCGCTTGCCAAGACGAGGAAGTTCAACGCTGGACAAAAGTTCCACATCCGTACACGCGCGAACACGCCGAATCGTTTATCAAAGACAAAAATGGTGAACTTTCAGCATGGGCAATCATTGATTCACACTCACAGGAACCGGTTGGCGTGATTGGAATTCACCATGTGATTAACGGCGTCGCAAGCATCGGCTATTGGGTAGCTCCATGGGGCAGAAAATCTGGTGCTGCATCTACTGCATTACGAATCATTCCTACGCTCGCACGAAGAATTTGCAAGGCTCACACGTTGCACGCGACCATTGCCGAAACGAACACCGCTTCACAACGCACAGCAGAACGTGCTGGCTTTACTTTGATTGGCAACGCTGCCGATTCATGCCCAGACGGTTCATCTTCGGTCCAAGGTTTGGTTTACCAAACAACTGGCCCCGTGGCATGAAGCGCTTTACCTTCCGCACGCACACCACGCTGAACCATTTCGGCTGAAAGTTCTCGCCACAACGCTTTCAACCGATAGTGCGGAACTCGTGGAAAGAGATGGTGCATGGCGTGGTGATCGTGGCCACGAATGATTAGACCCGATCCACGAAACACTGCAACGCGTGTGTGGCGATAACGGCTTCTTTCATTTGCCGGATGATGTGGATACCACGCAAAAATGAACATCAACCACAGCATTTGAATTCGAGCGGGCAACCACCACAACATCAATGCCAACACACCGTTACCAGTTGCAAAGCACACCACGAGAACAACGGTGGAAAGAAGCCAGTACCTCAACTGCGATTTTCCTTCGCTTTCGCTTGCTTGCTTGTTACTCAAAACACTCCGCAATTGCTTCGGAAGTAGCACCCGAAATGGTTTTATCAATGCAAAAAATGGAAGAAATGAATACAACATGGTTATGCCATAAAACTTCTTTGGCAATTCAGAAAGTTTTCCATCGGTGAAATGGTCTGGGTCGCGTTCCGGGTCATTGGTGTATGCATGATGACGCATATGGCTGGCACGATGCGATGAAAAATTGATTCCTGTTGGCACAGAGCTGGCAATTCCAATTGCTTCTTCTACCCAACGCCCCCGAGCACTCCTACCCCAAATGTTTTTGTGCGTTGCCTCATGCATCGGCATATAAAAGGTTGACGCAACGATCGAATTAATGATGAGACAGAGCCACAACGGCACAACGTCTGTCACTCCAGCGAAAATCACTCCTACCCAGACCACAGTAAAGAACAGAAATGTGAACACCATTCGATATTGAATTGGCCCCCAGAATTTCGCAGCAACGAGATTTTCGCTTCGCACTTGTTCATTCCTTAGACGCGACTTTTCTGCGTCGTTTCCACTGGAAACTTCCTGGATAAGTAGTTCTTCAAGTGATTCTGGTGCTGGTGCCTCGGACATAAACCGACAATACCCTCCGGCTATTTCTTCGGCTTCACCGTAGAACGCCCCCGTTGTTCATAACCACCAAATACAAACACTTGTTGGCTTTCACGCCCTGCCCTGCTTCACATGCTCATGTAGGCTCACTTTATGATCAGCCAACTTGCCAAACGTTCTACCAGCGTTCGAGTTATGCGTGGAGTGTGCTTCGCAATTATTTTGCCATTTGTTGCGGGGGCATGTTCCTCATCAACAACAACTTCAGATCAATCGGACGAGATTGAACAAGTAAGTGAGTCAACCAACCCCGCCGACTCAATGCCAAGTTCAAGTGTCGATACAACATCTGCTGGTGCTTACATCACACTCGCCGACTTTCAGGCGTCGCAAGAGACTTACTCCGAATCAAAAGTTGTGCTGTTTTTCACCGCGACTTGGTGCTCAACATGCAAGAAAGCACGAAGCAACCTTGAGTCCGATCTCTCGGCAATTCCATCTGACCTCACAATTGTGCTCGTTGACTTTGATTCCGAGACTGATTTGAAGCGCCAGTATGGGATTACCGTGCAACACACCTTCGTGCAGATTGATACCGACGGCAGCGAATTAGCGAAGTGGTCAGGCAGCCTGACAGCGCAAGAGATCGTCGAGAACACCATCTGATTCTGCTCGTCGTAGGCGCGCTGGTTGCTGGCGCACTCACCACGCTTGCACCGTGCGTGCTCCCTCTCTTGCCGGTGATAGTTGGTGGGTCAATAGATCAATCGGTTCGCAAAGCGCGGCGACATGCGATGATCATCACAGCATCGCTCGGTGCGTCGGTGTTGCTGTTCACGCTCATTTTGAAGGCGAGCACTGCGCTCATCGGTGTGCCAACCGAAGTGTGGCAATGGGTAAGTGGAATACTTCTCATCTCGCTCGGAGCAATCTCGGTGTTTCCATCTTTATGGGAAGCAGTGTCGATGCGACTCTCTCTGCAGAGCCGCAGCACAACACGTCTGTCCGATGCACGTCAACGCCAAGGTGTGTGGGGTGCGGTACTGACCGGAGCGGCGCTCGGCCCAGTTTTCACTTCATGTAGTCCGCTATACGGCTACGTCATTGTGACAGTGCTACCAAGTTCATTTGCTCGCGGGATCACCATGCTCATTGCATACACCGTTGGGCTGTGCGGAACTCTGCTTGTCATCTCCTTGTTCGGCCAGCGAGTTATCGGTAAAGCACGTTGGGCCGCTAATCCGCACGGCTGGTTCCGTCGATGTCTAGGTGTGCTGTTTATCGTTGTCGGTATCGCAGTCATCGCCGGTTGGGACAAAGATCTCCAAACCTGGGTGATTGAGAATTCGCCGATTCGTCCTTGGGAACTTGATTCAGAATTCATTCCTCGAGACTGAACCCAACCATCCATGGCTTGATATCAACAACTGGAGTTCCATCAATCGCATCAAGACCCGCGACACGAACCGTCGAGTCCATAACTTCAAGGATGCGACACACAGTGACGCCAAGTCGATTCGGCCGATCCTTTGCTCGCTGCGCGAATATGCCCACTTCTGGCCAATCCTTGTTGCCTCTCGGGTGTCGCGACATCATTGAATCGTCCCAAGTTGCCTTGTCGAACACATACACGACAAGGCAATGGGAAAAACTTGCGAGCCCAACAGTAATCGTTAGCAATCAGCGGCGCTTTAGGTCGGTGACTACTCCACTGCTAAGTCGCGAATCATGTAGCGGAGATGTTCAAATTCCTCCTCTAACACGACATGGAGGCACATCAATGCAGGTACGTTCCCATTTTCCTCGATAGCCATGGTTTCAGGCAGTTCTTCCATTCGCATCTCTGAAATGAATTCACCAAATCTCTTGTGCTGATCAGACCGAGTAGCCATGACTGCTTCGAAGTCTGGATTTTGATTTAGATCAAGCCCAGGCCAAGGTCGTGCCTGTGATGATGTATTCGGGAGACCAATCGCAGAGAAAGAGTGCTGCCCGAGTACCGGCAACATAAACCACTTGTCCATGGCGAAGATTAAATGTCGCAGAGTCTGATTAAGCGTCCACTCACCGTTGACCGACTGATGAACAACAGAGGGTCCAGCTGTCGAGACAAGTCCTAAAAGCTTGCTCCACTCATTACCTAGTGCTGTCCACGACTCAACAATTCCCTCTTTCGTATCAGGTGCGAGATTGTTTCGTAAAGGCCACCAGCGATCGTGTTGATTTACGTAACCAGTTACATCAACACCATTTATCACCAAATTGTTGATCTCTCCGTCAATTGATACGTTCTTCAGGAACACGTGAAAGAAAGTTGAATCAGAAAAGTCAGTATCGCGAAATGTTGCACGGTGTAACTGAACTCCCCAGAAACTCGATTCGGATAGATCGCGGTCATCAAACGATTCAGGCATACGAACATTCAATCACGCGAAGAACATCGGTGCTCTTTTGCATTAGCCACGCTTGAGGTTGATGACAACGCCACCAGCGACACGCACGATGTCCGCTGGCGCAGCACCGAAGTTGTCGTTCCATGTTCCTGCTGTCGCCCACACCTCGTCGTACTGCAACAAGTCCGGGTCTACGAACACATCTAGTTGAGTTGTGTGGCCAAACGGCGGAATGTCAAGTTTGGTTTATGAAACCTATTCGCCGTTTTGACGGCGGAGTTCCTCTCGGAGAGATTCGAGATATGGCAATGCAGCATGGTCTTTGGCTCTGTTGGCAGCCTGTTTTGAATCGATGACATCATCGAGCGATGCCACAACAACCGTCAAGCCTTCGCTAACAATCTCAGTCGTAGCACCAGCCCGCCATCCGTCGTATCCCCCGGCCCTGCCAGCCGGCGTGAATGTCAGATCCATCTCGCCGAAGTCGGTGACGAGATTCAACATGAAGGGCATGTTCGCGAGAAATGCACCATCGATTCGTGTCGGAACGGAATCACCGTCAATACGAATCTTGGCGTTCATATGAGTAAGCGCACGTGCAAGACGATCGAGATTTTCAGGCATACGCGACGGAACAATGTCGATATCTCGGGTGGGAAGCGAAGATCCCCGGATGACTGCGGCAAACCCTCCGACCACCACGTAGTCAACGTTTTCCTCATTGAGGATCTCGCAGATTTGAACCGGGTCAAACATTAACGTGACTGCAACTCACGGAATCTGCGGGCGTTCTCCTGTATCGCCATGAGCACATTTGCTGCATGAACCATCTCCCGCACACGCTCAGCCACTGTCAGATTGACTAGGGCACGAATCTGGCCAATATCAACGCCTCGTTCGTCCTCGTTCGGGTTCTTCCATTCGTCCACAGTGAAAGTGTACGCCCCTGGTGTCACCTCCGCTTGAGGTCGGTGACCAAAGGGAGGCACGCCGTCGTTGGTTTAGGCAACTCTTTGAAGCCAGTCTTACTAGGAACGCTTTTCGTGAATGTCTCGCCCAACAACTTGAAGAACTTCAACTGGAATCTCTGCACCAGAGTCGCTGTTCGAAATTGGGGCACCAAAAACCGAAGAGATGGGAATGTATCCCGACCATACGGCAAGGTCGATATCAACCTCATCGTTGATTGCTTCACCCGTACGCACTTTTGCTGACTTTTCATCTAACGGCAGTGCGATGATACGAGTTGCACGAATTTCGCCCGGAGATGGATTTCTTGTCGT
>JBIKHN010000023.1:0-14561 GCA_044362135.1 Ilumatobacteraceae bacterium
AAACAATTTCTCAACTTCGGCAACGCTGTAACCCTGCTTCGCTGACTTTTTCGGGTCTTCAAGACACGAAGAAAGACCGGACGCAAGCATCTTGAATCCAACTTGATCGAGTGCTTTTGAAGCAGCAGCGATCTGCGTGACCACGTCTTTGCAATCGCGATTCTCTTCAATCATTGCTTGAATGCCGCGAATTTGTCCTTCAATACGTCGAAGGCGAAGTGAAAGGTCTGCTTGAACTTCTTTCTTAATTTCCACGGCTGAACCACTTCTTCTTTGCTGGTACGGCAGCTGATGAGCCTGATCCACACTGGCAGCGCTGAGATTGCGACAGGTGGCCAAGTACTTCCTCCACATGGGCTCCGCACCCTGCCCACGTTGCCTTATTGCACTTTTTACAATTGATTTGTCTGCACATACCCCATAGGGTATCCTGAAGTCATGGAAAATGCAAACATGTTGTTCCGCCAGTACTACCTCGAGTGTCTCTCGCATGCCAGTTATCTCATTGGTGATCGTTCAACTGGAAAAGCGATAGTGGTTGACCCGCAGCGAGATGTAGATGGATACATCGAAGACGCCAAGGCCGAAGGGCTGACCATCACGTCAGTATTTGAAACACACTTTCATGCTGACTTTTTGTCCGGTCACTTAGAACTTGCCAAAAAAGTTGGTGCTGAAATTGTTTACGGTCACGGAGCTGATGGGCGGGTGGACTTCCCAATTCGCACCATGAAGCACGCAGAACATTTCTCGCTCGGAAGGGTCGACCTAGAACTATTGGAAACTCCAGGCCACACACCCGAGTCGGCGTGTTTGGTTGTTCGCCCTGAAGGGCCAACGAGTGAACCTTACGGTGTGTGCACAGGGGACACGCTTTTCATTGGCGATGTTGGTCGTCCTGACTTGTTGTCATCAATTGGTTTCACCGCAGATGATCTTGCGCACCAGCTATACGACTCGTTACACACAAAATTGATGATGTTGCCCGATGCAACGAAGGTGTATCCGGCTCACGGTGCGGGTTCGTCGTGTGGAAAGAATCTGTCTAGCGAGACAGTTTCCACTATTGGCGAGCAACGCAGAACAAACTATGCGCTGGCTCCAATGACGGTTGAACAGTTTGTGGAAGCGGTAACGCAAGGTCAATCGGTTGCTCCGTTGTACTTTTTGTTCGCTGCAACAAAAAACCGTCAAGCACATGATCTATTCGTTGACGAAAAAGAAGTTACCAAGATGTCTCTTGAGGAAGTGATCGCTGCGCAGGCGAATGGCGCAGTAGTCATCGATTCACGTGATGATATGAGTTTCGCTGCTGGTCACCTACGAGGTTCAGTCAACGTAGGGCTGTCTGGCCGATTCGCGGAATATGTGGGCGAAGTGATGGACCCAGGTACCGCGATCGTGCTGATTGGTGAACCGGGAACTGATGTGGAGGCAAAGATGCGCCTAGCCAGAATTGGTTTTGACAATGTGCTTGGTGCGTTAAATGATCCTGTGCGCGTGTTCTTCGAGAATCCTTCCGTTGTTGAACAACAATCTCGACTTTCTGTGGATGCATTTAACGAGCGGATCTCATCAATGAGCAATGTCGTTCTCGTGGACATTCGCAACCCAGGTGAAGTTGAACTAGGCAGCATCCCGAAAGCGCTTCACATCAGCCTGCCATCGCTGTTAAAGAGAATTGATGAACTCGACAAGCATGCACCGACTGTTGTGTTCTGCAGAGGTGGGTACCGGTCGTCAATCGCTTCAAGTTTGTTGAAGTCGCACGGATTCACCGACGTGAGCGATCTAATCGGTGGCTACTCGGCATGGATAGCCGCATAAGCGTGAGTGTGCAAACTCATTGGGATAATGCGTATTCCTCGAAGGGTGTGAACGATCGTTCGTGGAGTGAAAGTGGTGAAAGTGATTCCCTTGATGAATTTGATTCTGCGGACCTGTCAATTGAAGATGGAATCATTGACGTTGGTGGAGGTGCATCAACATTCGTGAAATCACTTGTTCAGCGTGGCTGCATCAATGTCACCGTGCTTGATGTTTCCCAGACAGCAATTGATGAAGCAAAATTGATGTTGGGCGACAAACGTGAATCAGTCAAGTGGATCGTCTCCGACGTGGTGCAGTGGGAGCCAACAGAGATTTATTCTTATTGGAACGATCGAGCAGTGTTTCATTTCCTGGTAGATAAAGAAGATCAACAGGCTTACGTAGGCAATGTGCTGCGTGCTACGAGTTCGGGTGCACACATTGTCATTGCAACGTTTTCGCCAGATGGGCCAGAATCGTGTTCTGGTTTGCAAGTGCAACGATGGTCGCAAGAAGATTTGGCCAACCTGTTTGCAGATTCCTGCAGTGTGGTACGAAGTGGCGAAAGAAGCCATGTCACGCCGTGGGGTTCAACCCAGTCATTTACGTGGGTGCACTTATTGCGTGACTGATGCCGCGTGTGAAGGGCATCGAGGAATTGGATGCTTTTCGGTGCATGCAGCACACAGCAGAATTCGCTTACGGCAGTCACTCAGTTCGCAGTTATGGAATTGGCTGGTGGCCGACTGGCAGTAGTCGCATTCGCCGATTACTGAAGCTGAAGGACTGAATTCAACATTGAGTCGTGCGTCAAACACATAGAGCGAACCTTCCCACAAACCTCGGTCTCGATACTTTTCGCCGTAGCGAACGATTCCGCCCTCAATTTGGTAGATCTCTTTGAAGCCGCGATTCTTCATGATCACTGAAAGTACCTCGCAGCGAATTCCGCCGGTGCAATAGGTGATAATCGGCTTGTCTTTAATGTGGTCGTACTTTCCGCTTTCTAACTCAGCGATGAAATCACGCGTGGTTTCGGTTTGCGGAACAATGGCGTCGCGAAACTTTCCGATCTTTGCTTCAAAGGCATTTCGCCCATCGAAGAACACCACGTCGTCGCGTTTGGCAACCAGCTCGTTCACTTCTTCGGGTTTCAGGTGGATACCTCCACCGACGACACCATTTTCGTCAACAACTATTTCGTCTGGGACGCCGAAAGTGACAATTTCATCTCGCACCTTGATCTGTAGGTCGGGAAAGTCGTCTTTTCCACCATCGGACCACTTGAACTCCATGGTCTTGAAGCTCGAATAACTCTTCGTGACCCTGATGTACTTCTTCACCTTGTCAATAGGACCGCCAACAGTGCCGTTGATTCCGTGCTTGGAAATGAGGATTCGGCCATTGAGTCCGAGACCTTCGCATAGCGCACGTTGCCACAAGCGAATGGCGTCAGGGTCGCCTAACGGCGTGAACTTGTAATAGAGAAGGATTTTCGAGGTACTTATGCCGTCAGTTTATACGCTGAGATAATGGTCAAACATTATGAATGAGATCATCATTCGCGCAATGGATGCATCTGACTTAGTAGTGGTGTGGGGTATCAATCAGGAAAATGTTCCTGCGGTAGGCGAAGAGACACTCGAAGATCTTGCGAAGATACATGAAGAGTCCGCTGTCGCGCTGGTTGCGGAAGTGTCTGGAAACATCGCCGGATTTTGCATGGTGCTGTCACCAGATGCAGATTACGGAAGTCCGAATTTTAAGTTTTTCTGCGATCGACTTGATGATTTTATCTACTTAGATCGAGTCGCTGTTACATCGGAGTTCCAAGGGATGGGTATTGGCGCTGCGCTGTACAGCGAGGTCGAGAAATTGAGTGATGCAACCTGGTTTGCCCTTGAGGTAAATACCAAGCCTCGAAATGAAGGCTCCTTGCGCTTTCATGCTCGTGAAGGGTTTGTGCAGATGGAAGAATTGGAAACGCGACCAGGAAAAATGGTCAGCCTGATGGTGAAGAAGTTGAAGGGATAACGAAGATCATGGTAAACGTTGCAGTCATTACTGGTGCGGCTCAAGGGATTGGTCGCCGAACGGCTCAAGTTTTGAACGAACAGGGCTGGAGCCTGCTGCTACTCGACCTGCAGAGTGTTGACACATCTGAATACTCATCGGCGTTGGCGCTTGCAGGTGACATCTCCGATGAACAGTTTGTTGAATCTGCTGCGAAGCAGTGCCTAGAGAAGTTTGGTCGCGTGGATGCTTTGGTGAACAACGCTGGCATTTCGTGCATCAGTTCTGCTCTCGATACCTCTTCGGAGTTGTATCGCAAGGTCATTGATGTGAATTTGGTTGCTCCGTTTCTTTTGGCCAAGGCCTTTGGCCGTGTAATGCTTGAGCACGGTTCGGGCTCTGTTGTCAACGTTGCCTCAGTTGCTGGATTGCAAGGTGTTGCCGATCGATCTGCATATAACGCAAGTAAGCACGGACTCATTGGCCTCACGCGCACACTTGCCGTGGAGTGGGGTGCAAAGGGTGTTCGAGTGAATGCCGTGTGCCCGGGTTGGGTGAAAACAGAAATGGACCATAAGGACCAGGCGGGCGGAAGCTATAGCGACGCAGACATTATGGAACATGTGCCAATGGGCAGGTTTGCAAAGCCAGATGACATCGCGCAGGCAATTGCATTTCTCTGCGATTCATCAAAATCCGGGTTCATCAATGGAGTCGCATTGCCTGTTGACGGTGGTTGGACGGCCGATGGCTCATGGCAATCACTGCGACTGAAGCACAGATAGTGGAGTCGAACCAAGATGCGAATCGGTTCGATCGAGTTCTTGGGCTTCGACACTTAACTGCAAGCGGAGTTGGCGTCATCATTGGCGCTGGTATTTATGTTCTGCTTGGTCCGGCAACGCAGGCATCTGGTTCTTTGGTGTGGGCGTCATTTCTCGTTGCGGGATTACTGAGCGCCGTCACTGCGTTCAGTTACATGGAGCTCGCGTCAATGTTCCCAAGCGCTGGTTCAGAGCACGAATTCGCTCGACAGGTATTTCCACGTTGGGTGTCATTCAGTACAGGGTGGGCAATGACACTCGCGCTCATCGTTGCTGCGTCTACGGTTTCTCTCGGCTTCGCTCGGTACCTGCAGATCTTTGTGGATGTCGATGTTCGGCTCGGTGCTCTATCAATGCTTGTGGTGGTTTCGCTAGTTGCAATAAGTGGCATGAAGCGCGCATCGTGGCTCATCATTTCGCTCAGCACCATTCAGGTTGGTGGATTGCTGCTTGTCATCGTTCTTGGTGCTGATCATGTTGGTGATGTCAATTTGCTTGAAGGGAAGGGAGTGTCTGGCGTAATTGCCGGTTCGGCACTGATCTTTTTCGCGTTCATCGGGTTTGATGAAATCATCACTCTTTCCGAAGAAACGATTGATGCACGCCGAACAGTTCCTCGCGCCCTTATGTTGGCGCTCGGAATATCAACAGTTCTCTATGTCTTGGTCGCTGTCGTCAGTGTCAGTGTTCTCGGGCCAGAAAAACTGTCGCTGTCCAATCAACCACTTACCGATGTGGTTCGCGACGCAGTAGGTGGAGGGGCGGTCAATGTTGTGGCAATCATTGCCCTCGTCACCACGTTCAATACAACGTTGCTTGTGGTAACCGCAGCGTCTCGAATGATGTACGGAATGGCGAGCAAAGGCGACTTGCCTGTTTGGTTCTCTACATTGCGCAATCATCAGTCTCCACGAAATTCCGTAGTCGTAGCGCTGTGTTTAGCCATTGCTCTTCTTTTCGTAGGAGATATTCATCAACTCGCGGCTTCAACCGATGCGTTGATTTATCTCATGTTTGTGATGGTCAACGTGATTGTGATCGTTCTTCGAGTTCAGCGACCCGACGAAATACGGCCGTTTCGTATTCGTGGCACGGTAAAAAAGGTGCCGTTGCTACCGATTCTTGGCTTATTCGTGACATTGGTGATGGCATCGCAGCTGGAAATCAGGAGTGTTGTCCTTGCTGCTGGTTTAACCGCGATAGGTCCAGTGCTGTTCCTTGTAGTAAGAATGGGGTATGGCAAACAAAGAACAGAATAAGAACAGCAACCAGAAAAAAGAAGCAAAGATGACGCTCAAAGAAAAGCGTGCAAAGAAGGCTGAAAAAAAGAAGTCCTAGATCTTCTTAAAAATCACTATCCGCGCTTTGTCCCCAAAGTGCGGGCTGCCTTCGGCGTAGATGTCAACTTCCTCGTACTGAGGCTTGGTGATTGTTTTGCTCTTCACCGCATCGGTGATGGCTGTCGCGAAATCGTTGTCTTCCCAGTGTTGTTTGTTGACTCCGGCAACAACCGTTGCTCCCGATCGACAAACGCAGATTGCATCAATGAGTTCATAGGCGCCTAAGTGCCCAATGGTGAAGGCTCCTGCACTGACAAAAAAGTCGAAGTGATTTGAAGCGAAGTAGATAGTCGATGTGAGATCTGCTTCATGCAGATCTTCGTACAACTTGGTGCCGTCTGCACGAAGTTTGGACGCAGCGACTGCAATCATCTCTGGCGAGATGTCGACGCCTTCGATCACGCTCAATGGACGAATTTTTGCGATCTGTTCGCCTACGGCGCCAGTGCCACATCCAATGTCAATAACCGTGAAAGATCGGTCTGCTGGCATGTGCTTGGCTAGAACTTCTGCGATTTTGGCAGGGTAGATGTATTTGGTGTCTTCGACAAACGTTTTGTCATATGTGGGGGCCCACTGTGCGTACAGTTCGCGGCTGTCTTCAGGGGTCATGACGTTGTAGGCGTCTTCAAGGTTGATCTGTTTCTTTGGTTTTTCGGCCACGCGATTATTGTAACTGCAGTCGTTTCGCGCGAGCCGGGGGGTCGTCATGAAAGTGCCGTTAACGGTTGTAGATCATTTGCGTCGTGCTGAACAGGTATACGGACACCGAACTGCGTTCATCGATGAGCCAGATCAGCCTGCTGAGTCATGGGGGACACAGACATATGCAGAGATGGCACGTCGTGCTCGCGCGCAAGCTGCCGCTCTCGACCGGTTGGGAGTACCTCAAGGCGCACGCGTTGCAGTTGTCAGTCAGAACTCGGCCCGACTACTTACCAGTTTCTTTGGCGTGAGTGCATACGGGCGAATCCTTGCACCAATCAACTTCCGGCTTTCGGCTGAAGAGATTGGATACATCGTTGAGCATTGTGGCGCAGAAGTGCTCATCGTCGATCCTGAGCTTGATGATTCACTGAAGAAGGTTTCAGCGAAACATCGTTTCGTTATTGGTGCCGAGAGCGACGAGTTGTTGTACGACTACTCAGCAGAGCCTCGTCCGTGGACGGCAGACGAAGATGCAACAGCAACTATTAACTACACCAGTGGAACGACAGCACGTCCAAAGGGTGTACAACTGACTCATCGCAACATTTGGTTGAACTCCGCGACGTTTGGTTGGCATATGGGGGTCAATGATCGCGACGTGTACTTGCATACGCTGCCGCAGTTTCATTGCAATGGTTGGGGAATGGTGTACGCAGTAACTGCGATGGGCGGGACCCATGTGGTCTTGCGGAAGGTTGATGGAGCAGAAATTCTTCGTCGTGTAGACAAACATGGAGTTACGTTGATGTGCGGTGCACCAGCAGTGGCAAACGCCATCATTGACGCGTCGTCACAGTTTGACCCCGGAGTTCCAGGCAGAGGAACCGTGAGAATGGTTGTGGCAGGAGCACCTCCGCCATCAAAGACCATTGAACGAGTAGAGACTGAACTCGGTTGGCAGTTCAACCAGATCTATGGGCTAACGGAGACATCACCTGTATTGACGATTAATAGTCCTCGTTATGAAACGGATCACCTAACGGCGGCGGAGCGGTCAGTGGTGTTAAGCGCAGCTGGTGTTCCAACTATTGGAACCGAGATGGCAACGAGTGCTGACGGCGAAGTGTTGGCACGCAGCAACACCGTGATGGACGGATACTGGAACCAGGCCGAAGAGACAGCGAAAGCGATCGTGAATGGATTTTTCCATACCGGTGACGGTGGAAGCATTGGGGATGGTCATGTGTTGACCATCAGCGACCGCAAGAAAGACGTCATTATTTCTGGTGGAGAGAATGTCAGTTCAATTGAGGTTGAAGATGCATTGTTCTCGCACCCTGAAGTAACCGAAGTTGCTGTCATTGGAATTCCTGATGACAAGTGGGGCGAGCTGGTGATGGGTCTCGTAGTGAAATCCCCAGGATCAACACTTTCTGAAGAGGAATTGATTTCTTATTGCCGCACCAAAATTGCTGCGTACAAATGTCCGAAGAAAGTAGAGTTTCGATCAGAGCTTGCACGCACAGCAACGGGAAAGTTGCAGAAGTTCAAACTCCGTGCCCCGTATTGGGACGGCTACACAAAGCAGGTGAACTGATGTTGAGTAAGCAGCAAATTGAAGCGGCAATCGATCAGTTTCACGATGAGGGTTATGCGATTGTTCGTAACTTCCTTCCTGAAGACGAGTTGGTTGAATTGCAGAACAAGGCGGCCGAGTTGCGTGAGATTGCGCTAGAGCATCCGGTTACGTATCGCCACGGAAACCTGACGTACGAAATCTTGCCTGAGGAGCACTTTGGGAAGCGGTTTGTCATTCAGGCGTATTGGTTTGCGTGGGCAGATGCGTACTTCGATCGCTTCAGAAGCAATCCGCGTTACCTGCAATTGCTGGAGCCTCTGATTGGCAACAACGTTAAGCAAGTGACGCAACAGATTCACTGGAAGCCACCAGGGGCGCGTCTCACGGGGTACCGATTTCATCAAGATTTGCGATTCCGCGAAAGCCGCGAATCGTACGAAGATGTTGTTCGTGACACGGTCACTATGGGTTTAGCCATTGACAGGGCAACACCAGAAAATGGTTGCCTGAAGATTGTTCCTCGCAGTCACACCATGGGGTATCTCGGGCTTTCCGACAATGGCGATGGCCAGATCATGAAGGGATTAACTCAAGACGATGAATTGACGCAGGTGGGAATTGACCCATCGCGAGTAATGGATGTGGTGCTCGAACC
The DNA here is from genome assembly GCA_044362135.1 of Ilumatobacteraceae bacterium. Taxonomy (GTDB): domain Bacteria; phylum Actinomycetota; class Acidimicrobiia; order Acidimicrobiales; family Ilumatobacteraceae; genus UBA3006. Next base: position 8,869 of record JBIKHN010000023.1, read on the forward strand.
AGGAGACCTCGTGGTGTGGGGTCTGATGACCGTGCACGGTTCGTTGCCGAATGAGTCAATTCATGAGCGTGCATTTGCAATTTCAAGTTATGTGCGGGGAGAAACCTCGCAACGCGGTGAGTGGACGTTTAAGGACGGAAAGCCACAGATGCTTGGAGGAACTCCACAGTTGTGCAAGAACGAAAAACTGTTCACCAACCTTGAGCCTCATTACGATGCGACCAAGTGGTTCCTTTGAACTAGCCTGCGCTCATGATTTTAGATACGTTGATTAATTCAGTAGTTGTCATTGTTGTCAGCATGTTCCTGCTGTGGGTCCTCAGCGTGTTGAAAAAGAATGCATCAATCGTCGACATTTTTTGGGGTTTGGGTTTTGTCATTGTGGCGTGGGCGAGTGCGATCAATGCCGATCAAGTTTCCGTCCTAGGCAAAGTGGTTCTGGCGCTGGTTTCGCTGTGGGGATTGCGATTATCGATCTATCTAGGTATTCGTAACCATGGCAAGCCAGAAGACTTTCGTTATGTTGCGATGCGCAAGCACTATGGTCCAAAGTTTCCAATCATAAGTTTGTTCACTGTCTTTCTCTTGCAGGGAGCAATCATGATGGTCGTCTCTCTTCCGGTTCAGATCGCTCTATCCGATGCAACTACATCAATGTCAATTGTCAGTTATGTCGGAATCGGTTTATTCGCTCTAGGCATCTTCTTTGAAGCAGTTGGCGACTGGCAACTCGCACAGTTCAAGCGCAATCCGCAAAATGCGGGTCAAGTAATGCAGACAGGTTTATGGAAGTACACACGGCATCCGAATTATTTTGGAGACACATGCGTGTGGTGGGGAATTGGCATCATTGCTCTAGGTGCAAGTTTCGGATGGATCGGATTGTTGGGAAGTCTGTTAATGAACTTCTTCTTGGTTCGCGTATCTGGGGTTCCAATGTTGGAGCGTTCGATGTCAAAGCGTCGTCCTGGTTATGACGAATACAAACGCCGTACCAGCAGTTTTGTACCGCGTCCTCCCAAGAAGTAGTTACTAGCGCGGACCGCGGCCGCGAAGCTTTGCCCACTCGCCGAATTGGGTGAGAGATGCAACTGTTGCACCCATCGACTCTGGCGCAACTGGGTGACTGATCAGGTAACCCTGTGCCTTTGCGCAACGCATTTCTGCCAATATCTGTAGTTGTCGAACACTTTCAACACCTTCAGCCACCATGTCCAAGCCAAGAGAGTCACCCATTGCGATAATCGTGCGCACGAGCGACCGAGCACTGAGGTCGTCTGCAACACCATTTATAAATGATCGGTCAATCTTTAAGCGTTGAATCGGGAACTTTTGCAGAAGTGAAAGCGATGAATATCCGGTTCCAAAATCGTCAATAGCCACACGAACACCAAGCGCGCATAACTTGTTCAATGCATCAAGTGCTTGTTCGGGTTGCGCGATCATCACGCCTTCAGTGATTTCAAGCCATAACTGGTCCGGTGCGATATGTGAACGGAGTAGAGCCTCGTGAACAACGGGAACAAAGTTCGGGTCATGTAATTGTCGAGGACTTACGTTTACTGACATGGTGGCTTCACGACTGCAAATACCCTCGTTGATCCAGCCTCGTAAATGGGTGAGTGCTTCGAGCAAAGCCCAGGCACCAATTGGAACGATGATGCCTGTCTCTTCTGCGATTGGTATGAACTCGGCTGGCGAAACAATGCTTCCGTCGTCGCGGGTCCAGCGCAGGAGGGCTTCAAAACCGACCACATCGCCCAGATCTACGTCGACAATCGGTTGATGAACCAACCGCAATTCTCTGCGCTCAAGGGCCCTGTACAGAGCGGTTTCTACGGCTAGGCGCTGTGTAACTCGTTCAAGCATGGACTCATCAAAAATAGCAACGCAATTTCTGCCAGCGTCCTTGGCTCGATACATGGCGGTGTCTGCATGTCGCAGCAGATCGTCTGCGCCAGTGGAGATATGTTTTTGAAAGGTCGCAACGCCAATACTGGTGGATACAAAAACGTCACCTTGACGAAGCGAGAGTGGTTCATTAAAACTTTCGAGAATCTTGTCTGCGATGATCATTGCATCGCTGGCGCCACGAGTGCCAGGGTCCAAAATGACGAATTCGTCCCCCGAAATACGACCGACTACGCAACGTTCAGGAAGCGCATTTTTCAACCGTTGCGCGACAGCTATAAGAACGTTGTCTCCGGCTTGATGCCCGAGTGAGTCATTGATGTTTTTGAATCGGTCAACGTCAATAAACAACACCGATGGGTGACGCTGGTCTTGCTCTGCAAACTCAAGAGCAGCGTCAACATGCGCAAGCATCAGACTGCGATTGGGCAACCCTGTAAGTGCATCGGTCTGAGCTGAATGGATGAGTGCCCGTTGAGTAGTGGCATTTACTCGAACTGCATGAATAACACGGGCGGTAACAGCTATCGAGAGAACGAATACGGAAACTGCTCGAACTATTCGGTCGGTTTGGTCTGCAGCTTCGGTTAGCGCAAGAACAACTACAGGGATGGTAAGAGCAGCGGTAGTCGTTATCAGTCGGCCGAGTAATGGTCGCTGTGTTCGCACGGCGCCATGTTCGGTAATCGTTGAAATGCTGCTGTGAACAAATGCAGCGGAGCAAAGAAATAAACAGAATACATACGAAGCGTTGATGTACTGCGTTGCAATCTGGAATCGACCCGAATCGTTAGTTGCGTACAGAAAATCGCCTGCAAGGGTGAATGTGATGGCTGAAGCAATGAGCCACACGGACGGCGTGCGCGCAGCATCACCAAACAGCAATGTTGCGAGCGAGAAGAGAACAATCGCACTGATGGCAAGCGTTGCTCCTTGAATACCGGTATTCAAAACAACAGTGGTGGTCTCGTTGAAGGTCGGTTGAAGAAAGACAACCCAAATGAGAAACCATGCACCGAGTGCAACGATAAGACCATCACCGAGAACGCTCATCGGATCGTTGCCGATACGGCGTCGAATGATGAGTAGCAAACCAAGCGCCAATGTAATTTGCACAAGTAAGAAAAGTGCTTCAGGTATCGCTTGCAAGTTCGCATTCGCGAACTGCTGGTCCAGAATCTGCGCTGTAGAAGATGCCACCGCGATAATGAACAGGGCAGGCCATAGAACTTTGTCAGGTTTATTGAATTTGGCTGAAATACCAAGAAAGACCATCACCTGGACGGTGGCAATGAGATACGCGGCGTTGCTGAACGCCTGTGAGTCGCTTGATGCCACGGCAGCCGACAGGACCAAGCCAACGCCTGCTAAGGCCCAAGAAAGGCGTGAAATAGGCGCAGAATTCACTTGGCAAACGGTACAGCATCCCTAATCACGCACTGAGGATGGGTTACTTTGGAGCAGGGCGGAGAACCCTAGGCCGCGTTTGCGGTGTTTTTGGAGTGCCCTAAATGTTTGTTACCCGACATTCTCCAGTCACAGATTCTGTACTCAAGGATCAATTGTGGACGCTGTACTCCCGTTCGTACGCACGTACCGCTGAAGAAGCGGTTACTCACGAGATGCTTGATCGACTTGAATTCAATGATCAACTCGCCGATGCAACGAATCGTGCATGGGTGGTGTGGGAAGACAATATGCCTGTGGCAATGACCATGATTGCAACTGATGTGCGGCGAACTCGCTGGCTAAGCGAGCACTATTTCAAGAAGAGTTATCCCCAGCAGTTTGCCACCAACAAAGTGCACTATGTGGTCTGGGCAGTTGTTGATCCTTCGTATGTAACGAAGGGTGTCAGCATGTTCATGGCTCGGCAAGCAATGGCAGTGGAAGCTCGCGAGGGTTCGTTGCTGGTGTTTGACATGCCGGCATCCAATCAGCCAAATGAGTCGGGTGGAGCAGCGGAACTGATGTATCGAATGGCTCGCCAAGTAGGCGGAGCTCGTTTGATACCTCTCACCATCCAGAGGTACTACGCACTGGATTTCTCCCCATCGTTGGTTGATAGTCAGGAAGTCGTTGAAGATGTGCAAGGTTCACTTTCAAACTCTGTTAGTTAGCCAGTAAACCCCGCTAGATTTGGGGGCGATATGGCAGTCACGTTTGTTGTGCCCGGTGCACATCTGATGAGCGGACTCCTTGGCGAGCGCGATGAGCACCTGAGGTTCATTGAGAGCGAATTTGAAGATGTCGCTATTCGTGTGCGCGGAAATGAAGTGTCCATTGATGGTCCTCAATCCGATGTCGTTTCGCGTTTGTTTGAAGAACTCACAGCCTTGTTGCAGCGCGGTGAATCCCTCGATCGTTCGGTACTTTCTCGATCAATTGTGATGGTGCAGGCAAATGAAAAGCCAAGCCTCATTCTCACCGAAGACATTCTGCGCACGAGTAGCGGTAAAAACGTCCGTGCCAAGACGTCTGGCCAACGTAAATACGTTGAAGCGATCAGAGACAATGTCATCACGTTTGGCATCGGTCCTGCTGGTACGGGAAAGAGTTGGCTTGCAGTAGCAATGGCTGTTCTTGCTCTGAACACGAAGCGCGTGCAGCGAATCATTTTGACACGGCCAGCAGTTGAGGCGGGCGAGCGACTTGGATTCTTGCCTGGCGACCTCACGGCAAAAATCGATCCGTATTTGCGTCCGCTTTATGATGCGCTTCACGACATGGTCGGTGCAGAAACAGCGAAGACATATCTTGAGAAACAGGTTGTTGAAGTAGCGCCACTTGCATTCATGCGTGGTCGCACGTTGAACAACAGTTTCGTCATTTTGGATGAAGCTCAGAACACCACGCCAGAGCAAATGAAGATGTTCCTGACGCGTATCGGTTTCGGTTCAAAAGTTGTGGTTACCGGTGACACCACTCAGGTTGACGTACCGGATGGACGTAGTGGTCTGCTTGGTGTTGAGCGCGTACTCACGGGTATCAAGGACTTAACTTTTGTTCATCTTGATGCAACCGATGTTGTTCGACATCGCATCGTGGCAGACATTGTTGCTGCATACGAAAAGCAAACATCCAATCATGGCTGAATCGCGACCGGGCGTTTCGAAACCTCGTCGCGTTGGTGGTGACGGGGAACCAGAAGTGTTTATGGCAGATGAACAGCAAGATGTCGAGATTGATCTTGCGCGCTGGCAAAACCTTGCACTCAATGTTCTGCGAGCAGAAGGCGTGAAGGGTCTAACAGAAATGACCGTGATGTTCATTGATGCGTCAACAATGACTGAATTGAATGCACAGTACATGGGCAAGTTTTATGCAACAGATGTGTTGTCCTTTCCTCTTGACGCAGTAGAGGCAACACGCTCACCTGGTCCTGGGGCGATGTCGAAAACACCTGAGCCTTCACCACTCGATGTCTCAGACTTGCCTCTGTTGTTGGGCGATGTGGTGATCTGCCCAAGCGTGGCTATTGAGCAAGCTCCACGACACGCTGGAACGGTTGATGATGAACTAGCGCTGCTGCTGGTTCATGGCATACTTCATGTTCTGGGAAATGATCACGACAACCCTGAAGCAGAAGCCGCGATGCACGCGCGAGAGCGAAAGCACCTTGAAGCATTTCATTGGGGTCATGCTGCGCCAGAACAATTCCGACATATTCAGGAGATAGAACAGAAATGATGTTTGCCCAAACGCCAACGGCAATTGACTATTGGATGCTTGCCGGCATCGGGCTCATTCTCGTGATCCTCATTTTCCTTTCGCTTGCTGAA
>JBIKHN010000024.1:0-14262 GCA_044362135.1 Ilumatobacteraceae bacterium
AGGCGCTACTGGTGTTACGGGTGCTCAGGGTGTGACGGGTGCTCAGGGTGTGACGGGTGCTCAGGGTGCGACTGGTGCGCAGGGTGCGACTGGTGTAACTGGTGCTCAGGGTGTGACTGGTGCTCAGGGTGTGACTGGTGCTCAAGGTGCGACTGGTGTGACTGGTGCTCAGGGTGTGACTGGTGCTCAGGGTGTGACTGGTGCTCAGGGTGTGACTGGTGCTCAGGGTGCTCAGGGTGTTACGGGTGCTCAGGGTGTGACTGGTGCTCAGGGTGTGACTGGTGCTCAGGGTGCGACTGGTGTGACGGGTGCTCAGGGTGTTACGGGTGCTCAGGGTGTGACTGGTGCTCAGGGTGTGACGGGTGCTCAGGGCGCGACGGGTGTCACGGGCGCTCAGGGTGTTACTGGTGCGCAGGGTGTGACGGGTGCTCAAGGTGCTACCGGTGTCACGGGCGCTCAGGGTGTTACGGGTGCTCGAGGCGCTACTGGTTCGACCGGTGCAGTTGGACCTCGCGGCGTGACATTCCAAGGAAGTTGGAATCCGGCGTCTAGTTACAACATCGGAAACGTTGTAGTTCTTGGTAATTCAAACTACATCAGTACGACGAGTTCCAACCAGGGAAATAATCCGAGCGGTGCAACCGCTGGAAGCAGCGCTCCGTGGGCTCTCTTCATGCAGAGTGCTACTGGTTCGACGGGTGCTCAGGGCGTTACTGGTGCTCAGGGCGTTACTGGTGCTCAGGGTGTTACTGGTGCTCAGGGTGTTACTGGTGCTCAGGGTGTTACTGGTGCTCAGGGTGTTACTGGTGCTCAGGGTGTTACGGGTGCTCAGGGTGTTACGGGTGCTCAGGGTGCTACTGGTGCTACTGCCGCGCCTGGTGCTACGGGTCTGACTGGTGCTCAGGGTGCTGCTGGTGCTACTGGTGCTACTGGTGCTACTGGTGCTCAGGGTGCTGCTGGTGCTGCTGGTGCTACTGGTGCTACTGGTGCTACTGGTCCTCAAGGTGCAGCGGGAGCATCTTCTTGGGCTGCTGCGATGAGCGTTGTCACCCTCACTACTGGTACTTCTCAAGCAGCAACGGCAGGCGATGCCGGAAAAATGTTCATCCTCACGGACAGTGAAACGCTCGTCTTTAATAACGTGAATTTGACCGGAAGGCGATTTGAGTTCTTCAACTACACCGGATCCGCCAAAACAATTCAATTTGGATCTGGCACAACAGTGAACGGTGTCTTTAGCGCGACAATCAGTGTCTCTGCAAGTGGCCATGTCGTAGTCATGGGTATTGGTGCCGGAGATTACATTGCCTGGTTCTCGGCTACATCTTCACCAACATAAAAGTTTAATAACCAACAGAAATGATGGAAACAAAAATGGAAAGTGAAGATATGCAGTTGGATAATCAAAGCAGGCAGTCCAAGTCAGTTACGTTTAAACTTGGTCGAACTCAACTGATGGGCGCACTCGCGATCGTTGCGCTTTTGGTTCTAGGACTGATGTACAGGTCTAATGGTCAGTCAGACCCTGAGTCTGCGTCAAACGTTGAAACGACAACGTCCGTTCAGAAGAGTTTGCTTCAGGCCGCAGAAGAAGCACTCGCATTGAATCCTCAAGACTCTGAGGCTTGGTACTCAAAAGGCGTCTATCTGCAAACGAACATTGGAGATAATCAGGGTGCGGTGGACAGTTACAGTCGAGCCATTGAAATCAATCCGGGCTTTTTATCGGCGTTGTTTAACCGTGGTTTGGCACTCAAGAATCTTGGTCGTCTGGAAAAAGCAAAGGCTGATTTTGCAACAATCGTAGAACTCAAAGCTGGTGTGGCACCTCAGGCTCTGTTTAATCTTGGGCTAATAGCCATTGATCAGGGCGATACTGCATTGGGTGATGAGTATCTCCAAAAGGCCTATGAGCAGGATCCATCGCTGCAGCCGTGAGCAATGAGGACGGCACAGGTTCCTTGAATGTGCCGGACCATTTCTCTTTAGAGCAGGGACTGTCAGAGGCAGCAGGGGATGCAGATGATTTGGGATCAGCTCGGCTGAAGTACGTGCTCGATTCCAAGGGATCTCTTTCTTTAAGGCAGTCTGCCTTTGACTGTCTTGAAGTTTGGGAAGATCATCCAGGACAATTGGAACCCTTGTACGCTGCCGCACTTCTATTTTTAGAGAACAATGATGTAGACCTCGCGTTGCTCGCTGCCGAATTCGCAATGAGCATTGTGGCAAGACCATCAGCGTCGTTACGTTGGCCACTTCACGCAGAATCAAACGGATGGCAACTTGAACTGCTGTACGCACAAATACTCGTTCGCAAGAATCGTGTAGAAGACGCAATGGCCTACTACGGATCAGTGCTTTTGAGTTGTGATGATTCTGTGCGTCACACAATCACTGAAGAAGTGGTGTTGGTGTCTCGTCGCCTCCCATTGTGTGAAATAGTCGGCTCGTGAATGTGTATCACCCGCGGAAGGGTGCGCTGCTTGCTGGTCTCGCTGGGGTTTCTTCTTTAAGTGCCGTTCTGTTAAGTGGAGAAAATCGGGACTACTTTGCCGACAAGGCGTTGCTTCGGCGCAGTTATCAAAACTGGCTGCCATTGTGGGCACCTGAGCTCAACGCGCCGTCTTACACCGATAACCACAACCAAACCGTTGTTGACTCCTATGGCTATACGTTTCACTACTTGAGTCATCTCGTGTCTCGTCTTGTTGCATTTGTACTTGGCGAGGACCCCAATGCGCTCGGGAGCACATCGGTCATGACGCAAAATGCACTTGTTGCAATTGTGGGGGTTCTGGGCTGTTGGGCTGTGGGGTTGGTGTGCCGTGAATTGCTGCAGTCAAGACGTGCAGAGTTATTGGGAATCTTAGGAACCTTCTTCTTACCGTTGTGGCTAGGCCACAGTTGGATGAACCAAAAAGATGTACCGTTTGCTGTTGGTTTCGCTTGCGCAACTGCAGTGGCCACATTGGCGGTACATCTTCCACATGGAGAAAAGGCATCACCCGCTCAAAGCAGAGATCTAGCAATCAGTGCGTTCTTTGCGATTTCACTCACCTTCGGAACCCGACCAGGTCTGTCTATCCTGATCCTTCCTCTTCTTGCCTTTGCCGTTTGGCATGTATATCAGCGCTGTTTCGAGGTGTTGAAGCCGTTGACAATTGCTATTTATTCATCTGTCGCGTTAGTAGTGATTACAAATCCAGCGTCAATTCCCAATCCAATAGGCTGGGCCTGGAATGGAGTCGTCGTTGGCCGAGACTTCACCGGATACGCCGGGGAGGTTCTTTTTGACGGCAGGCTGATTGGGTCGAGAAAACTCGGATGGTGGTTCCTTTTCAAGTCGCTCATCTCGTCGATGCCACTTGTTGCACTTCTTGGAATGATTGCGGGAGCTATTTTCATCGTAGTTCTGGTAATCCGCGGGAGTTTGTGGAAGACACTTCCGGTCACGTACCACGCTGTTGTTGTCGCAGTAGTAGTGATGGGCCTCAGTAGCAACAATTACAACGCTGGACGTCAATACATCTTTATTGTTCTCGGATGGCAGATGGTCGCAATCTTGGGGTTGTGGTGGATGATCACATTGACCAATAACAATCTGCGAATGGCTTCACAAATCACGATTGTAATCTTGGCGGGATTTCTTGTTGTCGATCATGTAAGTATCTACCCATACCAATATGTGTACAGCAACGAAATTGCTCGTCGGGCAGACAACTTTGCCGAAAGCAGGGAGTTTGACTATTGGGGAATGGCGGGAAGAGATCTCGTCTCGGCTATTCCGAATGAACCTAACCTTGCTGTTTATTTTGGGTCTGGTGATCGAGTGTTTGGTGGCAAATACATTCCTCAAGGTGGACAACCATTTGTACCACGGGGCTCTACGGTACTAAATGACGGCATTCCGTGGAAGTCTGCCGAAGGTAAACCCATGGTTGACTACGTGCCATGGTTGCATTACTGGCCACCTTCAATGGATAAATGGTTTAGGGACCCACTCTTGAATTGCACGATAGTCGATTCGGCTTATGCAGTGATGCCGCCACAACGGGTTCTGTTGGGCAGTCTCTACAAGTGTCGCTAGGCGCAAAACGCCCGTAGCTTGCGGTGCACTCGCCACAAAGAAAACATTGCTGCAACACCCTGTCGTAGGGATACTTTCGATCCTGGCACGTCCCGCCAATTACGTATTGGGACTTCGACTGCGCGCTGTGGGAAAGCCCCCAATCGTCCTAGGCGACCCAGTAGTTCCACGTCAAAGGACCACCGGTCGCAAAACGGTGTAGCGAGCGCTTGGCTGAGGGCTGGGGTGCTTCGCATAAACTTTGCGCCAGCCTGTGTGTCGTATACATGTGTGCCAAGGGTTTGTGCAGCAAAGAAAGCAAATACTCGCCCAGTGATGTGTCGACCCATACTGCGATCAATTCCGCTTCCGCAGAGTTGGATTCTGGAACCAAAGACAATGTCAAGCGATGAGCCTTCCTGGCAAACAGACCACAGGCGCAGTACCTCTTCTGGTGGTGTCGCGAGGTCGGCGTCAAGATAGGCGAGCCACGAAGGTCTCTCGGACATTGCTGCAAGAAAGCCACATCGAATCGCTTCACCTTTGCCAGCGTTGGCAGGTAGGGACAGGATACTTACACGACCTGGTTCGGTGGCAGTGAAGCCTTCTAGTACCTGAAGGGTGTGGTCTGTTGATCCGTCGTTGACGAACAAAAGACGTACTTCGGGAATGAGCGAAAGCAGTTCCCGAAACCGACTGATTTCGATTCGCGTCTCTTCGTTAAAACAGGGGACTATGACGGTGAGCATCACGTTGCGCCGCGGTATAACTCAAGATTTTTAGCTGTGACTTCTTGGATAGCGGTAGGAAGATCACTTCTTGCCAGTAGCCACTCGCAACTAATGCGACCGATTTCAAACTGCCCCACATACCATGCAGCAATTGATTGCTCATATCTGATTCGCCAGTTGTATATCTCGGATTCCAAGAAGAGTTTTGTGGGATCGGGGGATCTCTGCAACCCATCATTTACGAAGAGCCACGCTAAGTTCCACCATTGCTGATGTCGAGCAAGTTCGGCAATGTAGTGTTGCGCCTCTGCGCGGGTCGGATCAATTTGGTAGGCCATCATGTACATGTGCAGTTGCATCCGTGGGTTTGAGTACTGCGTTTTGGCTAGATGACCCATTCGAAGAAAAGAGATGTACACCTCCTGGGTGTACCCAGCCGACTGCCGAGTACGGTCCCCATACGCCTGCACAGCTTCGGAGAGCCGACCTGCTGACTGCAGTGACGAAGCAAGGTAGAACGTATACCGCGAGGCAAGTGCCTGATCGTCGCAATTTAATAGGGCAGATTGAATGAGTTGTACGTCTCGGTTGTATTTCGCTGCCTGATCTTGATTGCGGTAGCTAATTCCCGCTCCGTTGTAATTGATGATGAATCCCTTGAGGTTGCTCCCTCCCGTTGCGGTTGGGTTAACGGCAAGGAACTCATGTACAACACCGCGAAACTGTGCGGTAACTGTGCTGCGTATCAGCAACGGTCGGTGATACAACGTTGACCCCTGACGAAAAACAACGTTGTGCACATCGGCGACAAGCTGGTTGCGGAATTCCGTGCCATCAATCGTTGACTCGACTATGTCGTCGGCATCACAGATGAAAACGTAATCTCCAAACTGTCGGGCAATTTCAAGTGAGAGGTTTCGTGCCGTAGAAAAGTCGGACCACTCCTGGGGTGTTACAACACCAGGAAGATGTCCGAGATATTGTTCAATTACCGCAACTGTGTTGTCAGCAGAGCCGGTGTCGACGATTGAATAGCAGTCAATATAGGGAAGCAGTGCCCGCAAGGTTTCGGGAAGCACGGCTTCCTCATTGCGCACGATCATGGAAAGACAAACGCGTTTGGTCATAATAATTTCAACTCCATCTCTTCGGTCCGAAATCTGACCGCACTTCTGCGAACAGTGGGTGCCTTCGTAGTTCGTCGTAATTCACATCAATAAAGTTCCGATACCCGGACTTGTTGTTGTCCCACATTTCGTACTTAATTTCCGCAATAGGGCGCTGGTCGGTATTGGGAATTGCAAGGTGGCGGCGTTCAAAGCCCTCTTCGCGTGATCCCCAATTGATTCTTCGTTGCGATGCGGTTATGTCTTCAACGGTCCTTCGACAAACAACGGGAATTACTGAGGGGAAATCTTTCTGCACGTCTGTTAGGTGATGAAATAGTGCCGGTGCTTGTGCAACCCAGCAGCGTGAACGAGCAGCCACTTCACGGAACTGTGCATAATCGAAGGTTTGGAAGTCGACTTCGTCGATGTGCTGAATGCCAAGGTCGAAACTGATGGCGTGAGCAAGGAATGTGGATCCCGAACGCTGTGGACCAGTTACGAAGTAGCAATTGTCTGATTTGATTGCACCGATAGAAAAGGTGACATTGCCACCTACAGGATGATCAATGTGGACATGGCCACGCCCGTGGGTGGCACTACGGAGGAGTAGTACGGTCCGAGTTGGCGCCGTGGTGAATGCTTCACATGTGATTGACCGAAAATCAGAAGGGCGCGACTGTGAGTCGTCATGAGTATTCGGTGATGTGATTTTCCAGCGATCAGCCAAGCCGAAACCTGCTTCTAGTTCACCGACGTGGAGGGTTTGTGGTGATTCGCTTGCGACAGCAATACCCGAGTTCCTTCGGATGGGTTTGCGTTTGGTTAGGACCCTGGATGTCAGATCCTCTCGGGTGAGGGGATTGTCCCCGAGCGAGCCAGAGAGCAAGTGGGAATGCAGGTTGGGCATGGTCACCACCGAGTTGGCATCGGTAATGCGGAATGCCCCTTGAACAATCTCCACTTTGCGAATGGAAGGCCATTCAATGCGAACCACGCTGATACTCCCAGACCGCGGAACCAGGACGATCAGTTCATCATGTCCTTCAACTGCGGCCGCAATAATCAGACCATGAGACAGTTGACTCTGTGCACAGTGGTCGTCGACGGTGATTGTCGTAGCGATGCTCATGAGACCACCTCGGGGAAATAGTCCAAGTTCGCCGTGATGGATCGCATGTCACCGCTATCGCCCCCAACCATTCGTGAATCACGAAGGTTCAACTCAATAAATCGGCGGCGGATTTCGTATTCATAAGTTTCTGAGATTGCCTTCACGGCGGATTGGATACCTGCAAATCGAGCGAACTGTGTATTCGAGTTATCAGATCGAAAATGCTGGATGTACGAGCAGTGATGGATATGTACAACTCGAGTTGCAAGGAAAGATCGCAGAGTGAGCTCATAGTCATCGGCAATCGGAAGATTCGGGTTGTGGCCTCCGATAGAGCGATAGAAGTCGGAGCGCCACGCGCGAAGGTGATTTGGCATTGACACAATGTGACGTACGGTGTGTCCGTTTAACTCTGGTGCCACCGCCACGAGCCTCTTGGCCCCATCTACAAACTGGGTGGTATAGCGACCAAAAGAAAACGCAAAAGTATCTGCGTACCACTGTTCATCAACGCCGTCTACGAGTTCAGCCCAGTCGGTGTAAAACATCCCACAGTCGGGAAATCGCAGTGACGCTGTTGCAATGTGCTGAAGTGCATCGGAGGTTAACTCATCATCGTGATCGAGTTCGAGAAGAACTTCACCTCTGCATAGATCAGCCAGTTGCTTTTTTAAGTAGCCGACTCGTCCTGTTGATCGCGTGCTCGACACGGCACGCACTCGATGATCTGCTTGCGTAATCTGGTGAATTATCTCTCGGGTTTTTGAGCAAAGTTCGCTGGTGTCTTCCAGCAACACCCATTCCCAATTGTCGTACGTCTGTTTTCGAAGTGACCGATAGGCACGAAGTATGAATGTTGCTGGTCCGTTTGTTGGAGTGAAGATGGAGAGCAACGGCCGACCGGGCGACGTAGTTGGCGAGCCTTGAAGCGCGGCGAGCCAAACCGACTGCACCATTGCAGCAAGCATCTGTGGGGATGTATCGGTGAGGTCGGATGCATTAACCGTCAAATATGGGGTATGGGTCGCTACGCACTCACGCTGGACACGGTTGGCTTGCCACGACTGCAACGACGTGGTCAACACAACTGCAAGCGGGCGAGCAGAGCGGACACGAGCCCCGATTTCGGTCCAAGGATGCTGTACGAAATAGAGGCCACCCTCTGCAACCGACTCAGTTGACGACCCTGCGCGACCTACTTCTCCTACTGCAACGAGCACATCAAGCTGACTCACGAAAAGTCGGATTTAGCAATAAAGGCAGTGGTTTTCTCAGAGCACATGTCAGGCAGACTCATCAGGATTTCAAAAGTGGTAGGGACATAAATAGTATATCTATCTACCGCGATTGAAATTCTTCTGAATGGAAACTTTGAGGACACCTCAAAAAATCAATAGTTGGTGATTCGCTGAGCAATCTCGGGTTTGCGTGACACACATTTTTGCAACGCCCGATCGTGAAATAGATGCTGTTGGGTTACTCTTGTTTTGCGATCAAACATGCTGATACAAAGATTCACACCATCTTTGAAGGCACCTCAGAGATCCAGCAGTTGGTGATTTCCCGAGCAATCTCAGGCTTGCGCATCGAGTAAAAACAAATCACCCGCAGTTCCAAAGCCGTGTTCGGCTATTTCTCTCAATTGACCGTAAGGGTTATCCCTCTGTAATCGTTACGATACCCACTATGGGACAAAAAAATCTATTTTGGTCGTTTGTCGTTGCTGTAAGCGTTGCCGGGTTAGTTGTACTCTTGCCGACTCCCGTTTCAGCCGTTACAAATGCAGGAGCTAACTCTATTCCTGTTTCGCAAAACGACTCTCGTGCAAAGTATGTACTTGTTGCTTCATCAGCTTCTGATTTTGAATCGTTACGCAATGATCTGCAAAATGCTGGTGCGGACATACTCGAGGAGTATTCAAGCATCTTCAATGGCGCTGCCGTTCTCATTTCTTTGGAGCAAGCACAAACCTTGCAAAATGATCCACGTGTTAGTGCCATCGAACTAGACCAGAGCGTCACTGCTGATGAAAGCACTCTCGATAATTCCGATGTCATTCCTGGCTCCTACATCATTGAAATGATGCCAGGAGCAAGTGCGGCTGCACAGGAAAGTGTTCTGGCATTTCTTGATGACAACGTGACGTATCAATACACGCAAGCCATTCGCGGATTCGCCGCTCGCTTGACGGCTAATGAAGCGAAGATGTTGCAGGAGAATCCGGCGGTGAGGTCAGTCGAGCCGGACCGCGTCGTTCGTGTGACGGGCGAGCAACTATCACCGACTTGGGGACTCGATCGACTTGACCAACAAAACCTTCCTCTAAATTCTCGCTACAGCTATCAAGGCACTGGTTCGGGAGTCACGGTTTATGTTGTAGACACTGGAATCAATTCAGCACTCTCAGAATTTGGTGGCCGTGTCAGACTTGGTTGGCCTTCCACCGGAGCGCAAGATTGTCAAGGACACGGAACGCATGTTGCCGGAACAGTTGGTTCCTCAACATATGGCGTAGCAAAAAGTGCTGCGTTGGTTTCAGTGCGGGTACTTGACTGCAATGGTGAGGGAAGTTACGCAACGATAATTGCCGGTCTTGACTGGATTGTGTCGGACCATGTTGCTGGTGTAAAAGCAGTTGCAAACATGAGTCTCGGCGGCGGTTTTTCTAGTGCGCTGAACAGTGCAGTAGATCGAGTCATCAGTGATGGAATCGTGGTGGCTGCTGCAGCAGGTAATGAAGGTGTTTCTGCATGCTCTAAGTCTCCCGCGAGCACGCAAGCGGCAATCACAGTTGCAGCATCTGATTCATCTGACCGTCGCGCATACTTCTCAAACTATGGATCGTGTGTTGATGTTTTTGCACCTGGTGTATCTATCCTTTCCACACTTAATGGGGGTGGAAGTGGAAGGTTTGATGGAACATCGATGGCATCGCCACATGTTGCCGGAGCTGCCGCAGTTATTTGGTCTGTGAACCCGAGTTATACAAACTCCCAGGTATCAAGCGCACTCATTAACGGCGCTACCTTGAACAAAATTTACGATGCAATGGGATCACCAAACCGTTTACTGTATCTTTCTCCTGTTAGTGGTGTTGCCCCTGGCGCACCATCGAACATCGCAGCATCATTCGTAAATGGTGCAGTAACAGTCAGTTGGACTGCTCCTTCTAGCTCTGGTACGAATGCAATCACGTCTTATCAGGTAGTCACAAGCGGAGGAACTTCGGTCTGTTCATGGTCTTCCGGGCCGCTTCAGTGCCAGTCAACATCGCTCACAGCTGGTACTTACTCATTCAAAGTGTCTGCGTCATCTTCTGCGGGTACGTCACCGTATTCCTCACTGTCAAATTCGGTTGTTGTCTCAACGTCGGGTAATAATGACTATTTTTCTTCAGCTCGAATGCTCTCGGGAACAAGTGGTTCGACGTATGACACCAATACATCGGCGACTCGCGAGACAGGTGAGCCAACAACATTTAATTCAACCGCATCTACGAAGTGGTACTCCTATACGCCAGCGTCTAGTGGCACTCTGACTATCAACACCAACGGAAGTTCATTTGACACCGTGTTGGGAGTCTTCACTGGTTCTTCGGTTTCTTCATTAACAAACATCGCACGTGACGATGACAGCGGCGATGCCTACAGCAGTTTGGTGTCACTCTCCGTGTCATCGGGAACAACGTACTTTGTGCAGGTAGGTTCCTACTCCGCAGGTCAAGTAGGTGCCATTACGCTGAACTGGTCACTCGGGTCGGCGTCATGTACCGGGTCGCCCGTCAACGACAATCTCAGTTGTGCAACAGTTCTGATTGGCACGAGTGGTTCTGCCTCCAGCAGTAACACTTCTGCAACACTGGAAAGTTCTGAACCTGGAACAGACGATATTTGCAGATCAGTGTGGTACCGGGTGACTCCGGCAGGATCGGGCACGGCAACCTTTAGTACCAGTGGAAGCAACTTTGACACTGTGATGACCTTGTACCGGTCGTCTTCATCAAATAGTTCGTATGGTTCTTTGGATTTTGTTGCCGAGAGTGATGACTATTTCGGTGACCGGACCAGCTATCTATCTCAATCTATTTCAAGTGGGTTCACATACTTCATTCGTATCGCGGGATTCTGGAACTGGAATACATTGACCTGTAGCAATGGATCAATCATGATGGCTTGGTCGGTATCGTCGTCAGCAATTGCACCAGGGGCTCCAACAAATGCTGTGGCAACTGGTGGAACAAATTCAGCAACTGTGTCGTGGAGTGCACCATCATCAAATGGTGGTTCAACAATTACGTCCTACACCGCGACATCTTCCCCCGGCGGATACACCTGCACCACGAGTTCACTCACGTGCACTGTTGCAGGACTGAGTAATTTTGTGTCGTACACATTTACTGTCACAGCACGAAATAGCGTAGGAGCCAGTTCGCCGTCTGTTGCTTCGAATTCAGTCATCCTCGGATACCAGAACGACAATCTTTCTGGTGCGTTAGGCATCTCTGCAGGTACTACCTATTCAAACAACTCTGCAGCCACAGCTGAAACTGGTGAACCAGACCACGCGGGTGTAGCTGGTGGAAAGTCAATGTGGTTCAGGTATTCGTCTACAACATTGAAATCAGTGAGTCTTGATACAAGTGGAAGTGATTTCGACACAGTCTTGGCCGTATACGGCTCAACGGTCTCAAACGCTTCATATTCTGGGCTGCAAGCGATTGTCTCTAATGATGATGACCCCACCGGCCTCAATGGCTCTAGTGCAGTTTCATTTGCGGCACAACCCAATGTTTTCTATTTCATCGCTGTAGATGGATATGACACCTCGAGTGGATCAACTTCGGGATCAATCACCTTGAACGCGGTCGTTGAAACTACAGCTGTTCCCAGTGCACCAACGCGCGTGATTGCCGCCCCATTAAATGGTGGTGCAACTGTTTCCTGGCGGAAACCTGTCACTAATTTTGCAATGATTACTAGCTATCGCGCTACAAGCAATCCAGGCGGACGAACCTGCGAAGTTGGAGCAACTGCGCGTTTTTGTTCGATTTCGGGTCTGACAAATGGGATTTCCTACACGTTTAGTGTGATTGCAACTAATGCCGCTGGTAGTTCTACGAGCTCAACTTCATCAAATGCGGTAAGGCCTGTTTCATCTTTTGTAGCCGAGACCATCGCCCCGGAATGGGGAATTGATCGCATTGATGAACGTGCCTCGAGTGCTGATGGCTTTCTCTCGATGCCAGGGCGCGGCCAGGGTACCCGCATCTACATCGTAGATTCGGGAGTACGCACAACACATACCGAATTCACAAATCGGATTTCAACCGGATTTTCAACGGTGACAGATGGATATGGAACCTCGGACTGCAATGGTCACGGAACGCATGTTGCATCATCAGCCGCAGGTACTACTTATGGTGTTGCGAATTTGGCAACGATTGTTCCAGTTCGAGTTTTGGACTGCGATGGATCTGGACAAACATCAGATGTCCTCAGCGGTCTGGACTGGATTGCCACGAATATCCGTAACACAAATAGCCAGGCTGTCGTCAACATGAGTCTTGGAGGATCTTCTAACTCTGTCTTGAACGCTGCTGTTCGGAGCATTATTGATTTGGGAGTTCCTGTGGTTGCGGCTGCTGGGAACGACGCTCGTGACGCTTGTAGTTTCTCACCGGCTGGCGAACCATTGGCAATTACAGTTGCTGCCTCAACCTCGTTTGATGAACAAGCCGGATATTCCAATCACGGATCTTGTGTCGACGTGTTTGCTCCTGGTAGTTCTATAACTGCCGCAGGCATAGCAAGCGATGTATCGACAAGTGTGAAGAGTGGAACTTCAATGGCCGCTCCTCATGTGGCTGGCTACGCTGCTGTGGTGAAGGGCTTGTTCCCGTCAGCATCCTCGGCAGCTGTTGCTACCGCAATAACCGGATCGGCAAGCTCAAATGTCCTCACAAATGTCTCGAGTGGAACAACGAATCGCCTGTTGTATACCAACTTGTCAAAGTGCAATATTGCGGTCCACGCAAACATCGTCTGTTCTGATGCGGATAGCCCGTCAAGCCCTGAACCGGATGATCCTTCAACGCCTGAACCAGATGGTCCAGCAACGCCTGAACCGGATAGTCCGACAATTCCTAAGACGACCAGCCCATCAATTCCTGTAACCAGTGTTCCTTCTGCGCCAGTTAGCGCGGTTTCACCTTCGACAGCAAATGCGATGACTCTTAATGGAAGAAATTCTGCAACATTTTTAAGTATTGCTAAGACTGCAAATCTTAATGTTCCAACCGGTGCAAGGGTGACAGTAAGTGTGCCGAAGTCTTCCACCATTTATTGCAGAGTGAAGGCCGGGAAAATTGTTGCGGTGAAGTCGGGAACCTGTGTTGTAGTGGTTAGAGTCACGCCGAAATCTTCAAAGAAGACAACATCTAGGACAATCAAAATAAAGGTAGAGAAATAGCTTCATGTGACACATAGTGCACATGAAGCAATTTTGCGAACTAGTCACTGAATAGCAATACGAACAACGGGATTGTCCGTTAATGCATCGAATAAAGCGATTTAGCGGGCTCCGGCTCGTTGATACGAACGCGACGCTATTGGTGCAAATACCACGATTAAGCCAACTGCCCAGAAAAGCGTGTACAGCATGCTGTTTTGTATTGGCCATGCTGTGGGTTCTGGTGCAGATGCTGGGATGTTGCCAAATTGAACGCGTGCTGCATGCGTTAATGCCGAAACAGGGTTCCATTCAGCAATCGTTCTGAACACGGATGGAAGATTGTCTGATGGCACAAATGTGTTGGCGATAAATGTGAGCGGGAACAGCACCATGAACGAAGCGTTGTTCACTACTTCTGGTGTGCGTACTGCAAGGCCGATGCAAGCCATGACCCACGAAAATGCGTACGAGAAAAACAACAACAGGGCATATCCGATTAGTGCGTCTAATACTGAACTGCGAATACGCCAGCCAACTGCAAGCCCAGCAATGGACATCATGGCAATCGACAACACGTTGTAGATGACGTCGCTTGCAGTGCGTCCTGCGACCACTGCATAGGGAGACATGGGTAGTGACCTGAATCGATTGATGAGACCCTTTTGCAAATCTTCAGCGAGTCCCGCTCCTGTAAATGTTGCTCCAAACACCACCGTCTGCGTGAAGATACCGGCCATCAAAAACTCTCGGTAGCTGCTGCCTGGAATGTCAATTGACCCTCCAAAAACATACGCA
>JBIKHN010000109.1:0-5180 GCA_044362135.1 Ilumatobacteraceae bacterium
CAACTACTGGCTAATCCGGTTGCAGTTTCATTTGGAGTCACCGAAGACTCATTACGTCAACGTGTTGGCACTGTCGACAAAGCACAAGGCAGTGAAGCACCAATTGTTCTTGTGTCTTACACAAGTTCCAGTGCCAACGACATACCTCGCAACTTCGAATTCCTGTACAGCAAGAACCGATTCAACGTTGCGGTCAGCCGCGCCCAAGCGATCACCGTTGTGGTGGCTTCATCAGAACTATTGAATGTGAATTGCAAGACCATCGACCAAGTGCGGCTAGCAAACATGCTGTGCCGCTATGTCGAAATGGCTACACCTTTAGTCGTTGTCGATGCGATTCAACCCTCGACCAAGTAGTCGATTAATCCAATCCTTTACACCTTTGGCCTTCGCCGGCTCTTTGGTGAACTCTTCCAAGAATCCAGCTTCGGCACGAATGCTTTCGCCTACTGAAATGTGACCATCGTTATTCAAATCAAGAATCTGCTCTTTGTCTTTGCTGTCTTCAGGGATGGCCATAACGAGACCCTACTCATATTGCAAAAAATCGAACTATCGCCTATTTCGTGATGCGAACGGTGTCGTAGTCACCGGTCTTCACAAACTCAACCGTTACACCTTTATACGAGACAGTGTCACCTTTGATCAGCAGATCAAAGGGCCGGGAAACGCCAGATGGAACGACATGGTCTGCCCATTTCTCGCCCAGATCACTGTCAATAATGCCATCAGTTCCTACATAACGATTGGTGTCTGATGTGGTGTCAATCCAATACACAGAAACCCCATACGACGCAGTTCCAGAGCCGCCCGATTGACGTCCATAGTCGGCATCAAGCATGCGTTTGCCCCAGCCCTCCGCACGATGTGATTCGATCACTACAGCGTTGGTGTCCGATATTGGAACTATGACGCCGCGTGGACCACGTTGCAGTCGTTCAAGTGGAATAAGCGTGATCTCTTTGCTCTTTTCCTCAATTGGCATGCAATACAGCTCATCACTTCCCATCCAGCCACTAAAGAACGTATCCCACACATTGAGCATGACAGAACTGCCATTTTGATTATCCATAACGCTGATGCTTGATCGCGGAGCGTGCCCTGCAAGGCCCATTGGATGTCCCCACTCATGAATCCAAAAACTCCATAAGTCAAACCCACGATCATAGAAATACTCAGATCCACCGAACAGGTTCTTCACAGGGCCTTCGTTTGTTTCCACACGCCAGTTGTGCATTCCTAAATCAGGCACACCGAGTTTGATACTTTTCGGAAACAGCACGAACACAAAGTCGGAATTAGTGAAGTCCACGAATGGATCAGCGATTGAGACCACCTCTTGAGCCATCGGCAACACTGTTGCCCTATCGCCCTTTTGCAGGTTGTACTGCGCCGTTTCCTTTGACATTCGCATCCATTGTTTTGGAAACTGCCAGTTAAACGACAACGAACCTCGAGAAGTGAATTCAAACCACTTGTTGTATTCAGCAATTTCCTTTTCTGCCGCAACAAGTTCTGCGCTCGTGCCTACGGCATTGGGGAACTCGATTGCGAGAAGTTGAACATTTGCTCGACCAGAAGTTGGCAACATTGGAGTTCCATAACTATCGCCTCGTGGAAAACCGACATTCCATGGCTGATAGTTCTTTGCCCGAGCCTCACGAAGTCTGCACGCGGCTTGCTCTGATCCCCCGGCGGGCATCGTTGGAGGAGCTGACAGCACGGGCACTGTGGTTGTGGCAGTCGCGGTCTTCCTATTTGCAACCCACACCAACCGTTTACCAACTTTTTTGCACGTCTGCTTTTGTTTTTGGAATGTGCGTGTTGTGCCTTGTTTTTTACAGGAAGTTTTTACGACTTGAACTTCGGGTGTTCTCTGCACCACCTGAGGAGTTACTTCGCTTGTCAAGGGCAGTGAAGGCACCACCGAAAGGACGACCGACGCCCCTGCGGTTGCCATTTGGCAAAGTATGCACATACGTAAAAACTTTACTACTTGACAGCCAAAGCACGACCTGTGTAATAGTTGGTTTTTAACTTGCCATTTACTCGGCCAATTGCACACATCTTCCCTGAACAACCAGCCACTAAGGGGAACATGTGCCACCAGAATTCCAGCCTGAAATACCAATATTTGGAGCAATAGTGAATACACACGCAAGTGATCGCGGGAACGAGCCAGTGACGTGGAACCAGTTTCATACATTCGCGAATCAAATGGATGCGCGATTCGTTGCAATAGATGCTCGATTCGTTTCAATTGAAACACGGTTCAATGAAATGAATGCGCGTTTTATAGCAGTAGAAGCACGGTTCAACGAATTAGATGCAAAGATCAACCAGTTGCGAGGCGAATTCATCTCGTTTAAGGAAGAGATGCGGCTTATTCCAGTGAAAATTGCTGGCTGGGTTGCCGGTGCCATGATCGGATCAGCCAGCGTTATCTTTGGCGGCTTTCAGCTGTTGCGCGGTCTACTGTAAGCCTCAAAGTGGTCTAATCTCTGTTCAGCACTACTGCTGAAAGGGGAATATATGACAACGGCGTCATATAAGAACTACTCGGCACTCGAAGCGGCAGAACTTCGCGTACGCGAAGCCGGCGAGTGGCTGAAGTTGGAAGACGGCTTGATCGAAACGATCGTCGCACCACGAAGAATCATTGAAGTGGCAATTCCATTTCGACGAGACGACGGCTCCCGCGATCAACTCACCGGTTGGCGTGTGCACCACAACACCACTCGTGGTCCGGCCAAGGGCGGAATTCGCTACCACCATGAAGTGAACCGCGAAGAAGTAATTGCTCTCGCCATGGGTATGTCGCTCAAAACAGCGATTGCCAACTTGCCCTTGGGCGGTGCAAAAGGTGGAGTGTGTTTCAATCCAAAGGACTACTCCATCGGCGAGATCGAGCGAATTACTCGTCGATATGTATCCGAGATTTCTTCGTTTCTCGGACCAGACAAAGACGTTCCCGCGCCAGACGTTGGAACAAACTCGCAAATCATGGCCTGGATTATGGATCAATACTCAACAGGAGTCGGACACGCAACACCTGGCGTTGTAACCGGAAAGCCGATTGAGCTTGGTGGTTCTCTCGGTCGCGAATCAGCAACCGGTCGTGGAGTAGTTGAAGCGGCAGCACTCATGCTTGGCAAGATGGGAACTTCGCTGCAAGGAAAGCAAATCGCTATTCAGGGCTACGGCCAAGTTGGTTCATGGGCAGCACGACTAGCCGCAGCGCGTGGAGCACTCATCGTTGGGTTGTCCGACGTTGGCGGAACCATTCATTCAGCAGCCGGGCTTGATCTTGCAGCGATCGACAAAGCATTCCGAGAAGGTGCACGAAGTGTGTGCGATACCGGCGTGGGCGAGGTAGTTGTGCGCGGTGTTGCTGGTTCAACTGCTGTTTTCGCACTCGACTGCGACATCGTTATGCCATGCGCACTTGGCGATGCCGTTGGTGAAGAGGAAGCAAACAGCATGAAAGCGAAATTGGTCGTTGAAGGTGCAAATGGACCGCTCACCCCTACCGCAGACCTCATCATGGCCGACAAGGGCATCATCGTTATTCCAGATGTGTATGCAAACGCTGGTGGCGTTACCTGTTCGTACTTAGAACAGTGCCAAAACTTTGCACACTTAACGTGGGACGAAGACGAAGTGAATGCTCGAGTAATCGACCTTATGCGTGCAGCATTCGAACGGTTCTACGCATTCGCTCAGGAATCAAAGTTGCCGAACAGGCTTGCTGCGTCGGTTCTTGGAGTGAAGACCATTGCAGACGCACACCGCATGCGCGGCCTGCACCCATAAGCCATCTGGCCTCCACCTGGGCTACTTGACAGCCAAAGTGGCACCTGTGTAACAGTTGGGTTTTATTGCCGTTCGCTCGGTCTTCTGCACACCTGTCTGCATGACAACAATTATGGAGAAACACTTGAGCGACGAATTGCCTGTTGATGATTACCTGCTTGAATCCACCGACCCCCGCTGGAACGAACCAGCCTCTTTGCATTCTGTGCGAACCGCTGCACAGCGTTTGGACACTCGAATTGATTGGGTGTTTTTTACGCTTGACAGCAAGATTGATCGCAAGTTCACCGAACTAGATAACAAGATCGACCGAAAATTCAGTGAGTTAGACAACAAAATTGACCGCAAGTTCGCCGAAGCAGACAACAAGATTGACCGCAAGTTCGCCGAAGCAGACAACAAGATCGATAGGAAATTCACTGAACTAGACAACAAGATTGACCGCAAGTTCGCCGAAGCAGACAACAAAATTGAAATCAGATTCAAAAGCGTGGAGAGAAATGCCCGCATTAATTATGTCTTGAGTGGCATTATCGCCTTTTGCTCACTCATTGGTGCACTTGGCGTTTTCCTGAAGTAACTCTAGAAATGAAAAAGGCGGGGTGCCAAAGCACCCCGCCCAATTCGTTTAGAACTGAATTAAATCAGTTTCCACCTTCGTTGAGGGTGACTGTCAATGGTGCGAATGCTTCGCCCTTGTAGTCAACTCCCAATCCATCGAGGATCGCGTATGCGGCGGTCACGATGTCGTTGGTGTATGCACCTTCGGTTGGTGCTGCAGTAAGAACTGTTGAACCTTCAAGGTTCTTGGTTCCTTGTGCAAGCGTTACGGTGCGGTCCCAAGCAGCTGCATCGATCATGCCTGAACCCATAGGTGCTGGCCAGATCAACTTGCTTACTTCGTTCATCTGCCACAACTGGTGGCTTGCACCCAAGGTTGAACCCTTGGCCACAACGATGTCGCGGCAAGTTTCAGCGTTGTCGCGGCAGAATGCCCAACCCTGAATTGATGCTGCTACGAACTTGACTGCAGTGTCCTGATAGGCAGGGTCTGAAGCAAGCTTGTCAGCATTTGCCCAGATTGCGTCCTGCAACATTCCAACACCTTCATCTTCGTATGAAACGACGTTGAAGTCTTCTGGTGTGTACAACGCACCAGTGTCTGGGTTGATTGCTTCAAGAACCTGTGCGTACTCGTTGTAGGTCATAGCTTCAGCAGCATCGATGTCACCGGCCAAAAGACCTGCCATGTCGAACTGTTGCTGAACAAGCTCTACACCAGTTGCTGGATCAATTCCGGCCTTGGTGAGTGCTGCGAAGATTTCGAACTCGTTGCCGAAGCCCCAGTTACCAATCTTCTTGCCTGC
>JBIKHN010000025.1:0-14198 GCA_044362135.1 Ilumatobacteraceae bacterium
TTCGCCACACGTCGCCGTTGTTACCGGAGCCAATTCGGGCATTGGACGCGCCACTGCCTTACATCTTGCCCAGCAGGGCTACCGCGTGTTTGGCACGGTTCGGTCAATTGAAAAGGCTGGCAAATTGCAGTCTCGTGCAACTGAATTAGGCATCACTGTCGAGCTCATTGAAATGGATGTTGCAGACGATGCATCAGTTCAACGCGGTTTTGCCGACATTTTTCGCACCACCGACCGTGTGGATGTGTTGGTGAACAACGCAGGAATCGGCGGTAATGGTGTGGTGGAAGAAAGCACGCCACAGATGTACCACGATGCGTTCAACGTCAACGTTGTAGGCGCCATTCGTTGCACTCAACAGGTACTACCAAATATGCGCGCAAGGAAAAGTGGAACCATCGTGAATATCACTTCCGTTGTTGGAAAATTCGCGGCAGTTGCACAGGCTCCATACGTCGCTTCAAAGTGGGCATTTGAAGGTGTGAGCGAAGAACTTGCGCAAGAAGTTGCGCCGTTTGGTGTTCGTGTCGTCATCATTGAGCCGGGCGTAACGAAGTCGTCAATTTTTGCCAAAAACATCGACGCACCAAATCAAAGCGGTGCGTACGATGCGCACTATCGACGCATGTTCGCGTTTTATGCAGCAGGAATTACCAACGCCACTCCCGCAGAGGACGTTGGCGCACTCATTCAACACGCCATCACCACCGACACCCCACAGTTGCGTTACGCGTGCTCGTGGGCCGGCCCAGAAATCGTTGCTGGACGAGCCAAGCAGTCGGACACCGAGTGGGTTTCCATGGCCGTCTCAGAAAACGATTCGGACTACTTCGATGCCTTCAAAACCGCGTACGGAGTGGATTTAAGCAATAGTTGACAAAAATGGTCGGGATTCGGATATCGTGACGGATCCACCCTCAAAAGGAGACCACTATGTCCGTACGTCTTGGAGATGTCGCACCAGACTTCACCGCTCAAACCACCCAAGGTGAAATCAAGTTTCACGAATGGTTGGGCGATTCATGGGGCGTGCTGTTTAGCCACCCGAAAGATTTCACACCAGTGTGTACCACCGAACTTGGTTACGTAGCCAAGATCAAGCCAGAGTTTGACAAGCGCAACGTGAAAGTCATTGGACTTTCAGTTGACAGCGTTGAATCACACGAAAAGTGGGAAGGCGATATTGGCGAGACGCAGGGAACTCCAGTGAACTTCCCCATGATCGGCGACCCAGATCGCAATGTTTCCAACCTGTACGACATGATTCACCCAAATGCGAACGACACATTGACTGTTCGCAGCGTGTTTGTCATTGGACCAGACAAAAAAGTGAAGCTCACCATCACCTACCCGGCGTCAACTGGTCGCAACTTTGATGAAGTGCTTCGTGTTATTGATTCGTTGCAACTCACTGCAAAATTCAAAGTGGCAACACCTGCAAACTGGAAAGACGGAAACGACGTCATCATCGGTGCAGCCGTAACCGACGATGAGGCAAAAACCCTGTTCCCTGGCGGCTGGACAACCGTGAAGCCATACCTTCGCGTTTTGCCACAACCGAAGTAAAAGGTAATTAAGAAGTCAAATAGGTCATAACGTCCACATTTATTGAGCCGTAGGCTGGGGGGTATGAACAACCCCTCAGCCGCGACCGCAACCAATGTCTCCAAAATTTATGGTCATGGAGACAGTGAAGTTCGAGCACTCGACGACGTTTCGGTGCAATTTGAAACAGGCAGGTTCACTGCCATCATGGGGCCAAGTGGCTCTGGTAAGTCCACCCTCATGCACTGCATGGCGGGCCTTGATGAAATGACAAAGGGTTCAGTCACCATTGCCGACATCGACATCGCAAGCCTGAACGATAAAGAGCTCACCAGATTGCGTCGAGACAAAATTGGTTTTGTTTTTCAGTCTTTCAACCTTGTTCCAACGTTGACAGCAGATGAAAACATCCGTCTTCCATTGCTGCTTGGCAATAACAAAGGCAACGAAGAGTGGATTCAAAAAGTAATCAACACGGTTCACTTACAGGACCGCTTAACCCACCGCCCAAGTGAACTTTCAGGTGGTCAGCAACAACGTGTTGCTGTTGCACGCGCACTTGCTAGCGAACCAGCAATCATTTTCGCTGATGAACCGACAGGAAATCTCGACTCCACTACCGGAACCGAAATTCTCTCGTTCATGCGCAAAGCAGTTGACGAACTCGGTCAAACCATTGTGATGGTGACCCACGACCCCGTGTCGGCAAGTTACGCAGACCGCATCGTGTTTTTGAAAGACGGAAAGATTGCCGGTGAGTTGCTAGAGCCAACGCCGGAACTCGTGCTTGATTACATGAAGAAATTGGGCCACTAAACCATGTGGCGCATTGCTCTCAAAGGAATACTGGGTCGAAAGGCTCGCTTGGTTCTCACTTCGCTCGCGGTCATTTTGGGAACTGCTTTCCTGTCGGGAACTGCAGTTTTTTCCGCAACACTCAACCGAACATTCGACAACTTGTTCAGTGACGTGTTCCGCAACATCGATGCATACGTTCGATCGACACAGGTCATTGAAGCCGACTTTGGTGCCGAAGAACGTCAGCGTCTCCCGCAGGAACTCATCGCAATAATTGAACAGGTTCCGGGTGTTGCCGACGTGCAAGGCGACATTCAGGCTTTCGCTCGCATTGTTGGAAAAAATGGCGAACCACTCGGCTCTGAAGGTGCTGGCCCACCAACGTTTGGCAGCGTCGGCGAGGAGTTCAAGGGAGCACTTTGGACTATCAGTGAAGGAAAGTTTCCATCCAATTCCACCGAAGTCGCGCTAGACGAAGCTTCAGCAAAAGCTGGCAACTACGTCATTGGTGACAGAGTCAAGATTGTTGCTCAGGCGGGCAGCCGTGACTTCACTTTGGTTGGCATTGCGGGATACGGCGATGTGCGCTCACCTGGTGGTGCAACGTTTGCCCTCTTCGACCTTGCAACCGCACAGGAATTTCTTGCAAAGCCAGGATTCATTGACAATA
The DNA here is from genome assembly GCA_044362135.1 of Ilumatobacteraceae bacterium. Lineage (GTDB taxonomy): Bacteria > Actinomycetota > Acidimicrobiia > Acidimicrobiales > Ilumatobacteraceae > UBA3006. Next base: position 3,014 of record JBIKHN010000025.1, read on the forward strand.
TTTTGATTTCAGGCGACGGTTCGCTTTCTGATGAAGAACTTGCAAAAGCCATCGCTGCGGTTATTCCAAGTTCGTACAAAGCCGAAACGCTGACTGGTGCAGAAATTACTCAGGAAACCCAAGATCAAATTGGTTCTGCACTCAGTTTCTTTAATATTTTGCTTTCAACATTTAGCTACATCGCCCTTGGCGTGGGCAGCTTCGTGATCTACAACGTGTTCTCCATTAGCGCAGCGCAGCGCCAGCGGGAAAATGCGCTTCTCCGAGCGATTGGTGCGTCTAAGAAACAAGTCACGCGCGCAATGTTGATCGAGTCAATCGTTGTCGGCCTGTTTGGTTCGACAGTGGGACTATTTGCAGGCATCGGACTTTCTAAGGCACTCAGTGCATTACTGAAGGCTGCGGGCATTGACCTTCCAACCGGTGGACTTGTTGTGCCAAGTTCAGCCATCGTCAACACCATCGTGGTCGGCCTCATTGTCACCGTGGCATCGGCATGGCTACCTGCTCGCCGTGCAGGCAAAGTTCCCCCTCTTGCTGCAATGCGTGAAACCGCAATCGAAATTGTTGCGCTTACACGTCGGCGCACCATTTTTGGTTTCGTACTCATTGCGCTCGGTGCCGCATCAATTATCGCAGTAACCAATGGAGCAAGTAACACGTGGCTTGGCCTCGGAATTCTGTTTGTCTTTTCTGGAACCATCACACTCGGACCAGTTATTGCTCGACCGGTTGCATTGCTGCTCGGTAAACCAGCAGAAAGACTCCGTGGCGTAACGGGAACCATGGCTCGCCAGAACAGCGCACGTAACCCGAAGCGCACATCGCGCACGGCGTCACCTGTGCTCATCGGAGTTGCACTCGTTACTGCTGTTGCTGCTCTTGCTGCAAGTATCCGCACACAAATTGATGGCGTCTTTACTGAACAATTCAAGGGTGACTACGCAATTAGCACTACTGCACGCGGCTTTGGTGGCCTTAGCCCGTCACTTGCCGACGACATCAACTTGCTGCCCGAAGTTGAGCGCGCAACGGGAATTGGTCTGCTCACCGTAAAAATTGAAGACCGAGGCCAGTACCTCACCACCATTAACCCGGCAACTGCAGAAGGTGTCTTTGATCTTGGACTTACTTCTGGAACGTATGCAGATCTCACTGCGGAAACCATATTTGTGTCCGAGCAGTATGCAGAAAACAACGGCTCAAAACTTGGCGACACCATTGCAGTGACTCTTGCTGATGCTCAAGTGAAGTCGCTCACCATTGCCGGAATCTATGAATTTGATGAGATTGCGGGAAAGTACACCGTTAGCCGCGACATCATCAAAGATTCCACGGTGATCAACTTCGACCTCGGCGTGTACATCAAGACCAAATCTGGAATTTCAGATGAATCAGCACGAGCAGTTTTACAAGCAGCAGTAGACAAATACGGGCAAGGCACTTTGCTGTCGAAACGTGAATACATCGACTCACAGTCGGGCCAGATCAACCAGTTGCTTGGACTTATTTATGGTCTGCTCTTCTTGTCAGTCATCATCGCAGTGGTCGGAATCATCATTACGTTGCTGCTCTCCGTGTTTGAGCGGCAGCGTGAAATCGGGTTGTTGCGTGCTGTTGGCATGACAAAGAGCCAGGTTCGCACCACCGTGCGCTGGGAGAGCGTGATTACCTCTCTCCTCGGCGCAGTCGTTGGCATTGTGTTGGGAGTGGGCCTTGGATGGGTCATTGTCTACGCATTGCGCGACCAAGGGTTGTCATCGTTCTCGGTACCAATTAGCTCAACCGTGTCCATTTTGATTATGGCATTTGTTATTGGGGTTCTCGCCGCCGTGTACCCAGCGTGGCGAGCCACTCGCGTGAATCTGCTGACAGCAATCACCACCAGCTAATGACCCCAGCAGACCTCACACCAGAGATGCTGGAGTTCCTTCGAGAACGTCATTTAGCGACGCTCACTACCCTGCGGCCAGATGGTTCGCCACACGTCGTGCCAGTTGGATTTACTTACGACGAAGACAAACAAGTCGTGCGTGTAATCACGTTTGCTCCATCACAAAAAGCAAAACATGCCGAGCGCGGTGGCCGCGCAGTGGTGTCACAAGTAGACGGTGGCAGATGGCTCACGCTTGAAGGAACGGTTCGTCTGGCAACGCGCGACAACGACAATGCAGAAGTAAACGAAGCATGCGCTCGTTATGCGCAGCGTTACCGTCAACCGAAAGAACGCGACAACCGCGTAGCAATCATTATTTCGGTCGACCGCATTATGGGTCGCGTAAGCACAACCAACGAATAGCTAGTTAAACGAATCTTGTCCGTCACCGCGCATGGTGGCGAATTCGTTCTGCAAAATTTGTGATGCTGGATGACTATCGCCAAATGCAGGTGTGCGATCAATTGACAATGGCGTGAAGTTTGGGCTGACCAACGGTTGATGTCCTGTTTGGCAACCCGGGCACCAATACAACACACGGTTGGCTTCACCGTGGTGAGCAACTCGAATGAGGTCGCCGCATCGTTGACATGATTTACCTTGGCGCCCATAAACGGCCATTTCATTGGGTGAAGTGGCGTTCTTTGCCTCGTAGTGCATGTGCGCAAGGAGCGACTCTTGAGCAAGCGTGAGCAACTCGCGGCACTCTGCACGCTTCATTTCACCAATACGCGCCCACGGGTGCACTTCGCATGCCCACATGATTTCACAGCGAAACACGTTGCCAACCCCAAACACCACACGCTGATCAAGCAACACTTCTGAAACTGTCGCATCCTTGTCCTCGTATTGCATCATGCGATCTACACACTCTTCAATGTCAACATCGTGATGACACAAATCGGGGCCAAGCTTGCCAAGAATTGGATGTCGACGCGGATCAAAGTCGCGGAAGGTTTCCAAACTGACTGCACCGAAGCACACTGCAATCCAATCTGAAACTGCAATCACTACTTGTGCACGTTCGCGCGGCTTAGACCATTGCTCTCCGCGGCGGTACAAGTGCCACGAACCAGAAATACGAAATGTTGAATGCAACACCACTCCGTCGTCCCACACAATTTCAATGTTCTTGCCAAACGTGCGAACTTCTTCGATGGTGTGACCAAGAACAGGACGGATTCCGTCGCAACCAAGTGCATCAAAAGCCAATGTTTGTTTGCCAATTAAGGCGGTGCGAAGGGCGACTGCGGTGCGATAAACCGAGTTCACTTCAAGCATGAGAAAAGATTATTCACCGAACCCTGTAGTTTGAGGGATCACCCCATGAATGACCATCAAGACGACTCACAAGACCCGCTCATTCGACGAGCAGCGCAACGCTATGGAACTGTTGGCGCAATGTTGGCAGGTGGAATGGTGGTGTTCGACAAACTGCTTGGACGTAAACCGAAGCAAGAAGCCGCTGTTGTTATTGAAGCATCAAGTGATCCCATTGACATCGACAACGATGGCATCACCGTTGAATTAAACGACCATCTCACCGTGCACTCACCCGCACCAAGTAAACGAGTTGGCAACGCTCGAATCGTCAAAAAACGATACAGAAACCAATAAACACAAGGGTTTGACGGTTATGGCAGTTGGCCCACCGAAGCCAGTGCCAAGCGCACCAAACGGTCGTGCCCACTGGTCATTTCCTTCACCATTTGTTCCGAAGTTGCTTGGGTTGGAGTGAACCATCCAAGGTCTAAGGCTTGTTGGGTTGGTTGGCAATCGCCAGAAACCGGAACAACATACGCCAAGCTGACCGCATGATGACGCGGGTCGTGAAAGCCGCTGATGCTTGGGTCGGGAAAGTATTCAACAACGGTGAATGGAGCCGGCTCGAGCGGAACACGTGGCAACGCAAGAGGCCCTAAGTCTTTTTCCAAGTGGCGCAATATTGCTTCGCGAATGCGTTCACCCAATAAAACCCGCCCCGATACCACAGTGCGGCTAATCGATCCGTCTGGGGCTTGGCGCAACAACATGCCCACATGGGTCACTTCCCCCATGTCATTAACCCGCACAGGCACGGCATCTACGTACACAAGAGGAACTTGGCCGCGCACATCGTTCAGCGTTTGCGGGTCAAGCCAGTTGGTTTTGACATCAATACTGTCGGTCATGGCGCCTCCTCAATGCGATGTTCCATTGTCCCAGAAATTCCAACATAAGCGTGGAATACCTCGTGCACAGTGAATTCATATGCGAAGGTGTCTACATGAATCGCACATCACTTCTTGACAAACTTTGGATCCCGCTCGGCGTCTTTGTTCTGCTTGCCGGAATCACCCATTTCGCAAACCCCATCTTTTTCGATGACATCGTTCCACCATGGTTGCCGCCGAGCGAACGCTTCTGGACCTATGTCAGTGGCATTGCCGAGGTTGCCATTGGCATTGCCGTGTTGATGCCCAAATATCGGAAAATTGGTGCTCTGGCCGCAGTTGCACTGTTTGTTGCCGTTTACCCCGCCAACATTTTCATGGTGTGGGATTGGCGCGATCGATCAACTGCCGAACAGGTGGTGTCGTGGGTTCGCTTACCGTTTCAGTTTGTATTCATCTGGGTGGCATTCATTGTGGCCAAGCAAAACGGCTCACCAATTGCCAGCAACATACTTCGTTTCAAGAAACGCAAGTAAGCCATCGTGGCCGCCTTCGCGGCCAATCCCCGAGGCTTTCACTCCACCAAACGGCGCCGATGGGTCTGAAACAAGTCCGCGATTGAATCCAACCATTCCTGTTTCCAGGGCTTCTGCAATACGCATTCCACGCGCTGCGTCACGAGTAAATACGTAACCGACCAAGCCGTGTTCGACGTTGTTGGCAAGTGACAGCATCTCTTGTTCATCTGAATACGAAACCAGTGCGGCTACTGGGCCAAATATCTCATCCTGCAAAATCTCGTCATTCGGCAACACGTTTGCAAGCACAGTTGCCTGATATCCGAACGCGGGTTCGGTACTTGCCGAGCCACCGCACAATACTTTTGCTCCGCGACTTACCGCACCTGCAACTGCATCTGCCACGCGTTGTTGCTGTGCACGTGACACCAGTGGTCCAAGTGTGGTTGCTGGATCCAAACCGTCGCCAAGCTGTAGTGCTGCCATGCGTGCAGTGAATTTGTCGGTGAACTCTGACAACACATGATCGTGTACATAAAACCGATTCGCAGCAGTGCATGCAGCACCACCATTGCGCATTTTCGCGAGCATCGCTCCGTCAACCGCAACATCAATATCTGCATCTGCACACACGATCAATGGTGCGTTACCACCCAGTTCCATACTGCAGTTAATAACGCGCTGAGCAGCTTGAGCAAGCAGCAGTGAACCAACACGTGTCGAGCCAGTAAAGCTGAGTTTGCGCACCTTGCCAGAGTTCAGCATTGCTTCAACTGCTGGTCCTGGAGGGTCGGCAACCACAACATTCACAACACCATTTGGCACTCCCGCACGGCGCAAAATGTCAGCAATTGCAAGGGCGGTAAGTGGCGTATCGTGTGCGGGCTTTAAGACAACGGTGCAACCCGCAGCAAGTGCTGGTCCAATTTTTCGAGTGGCCATGGCTGCCGGAAAGTTCCATGGCGTAGCGAGCAAAGCAACTCCAACCGGCTGACGCGAAACCAACAACCAATTTGAGCCGCTCGGTGCACGACGGTAGTCGCCATCGATGCGAACTGCCTCTTCGCTAAACCAGCGGAAAAACTCTGCGGCATAGGCAACTTCGGCACGCGCATCAGAAAGCACTTTGCCCATTTCAAGCGTGATGGTTCGAGCGAGATCTTCCTGTTCGGCAATCATGATGTCAAATGCTTTGCGCAGTATCTCTGCACGCACGCGTGGCGCGGTGTTCTTCCACGGCACAAATGCATCATGGGCCATATCTACCGCTTGCAGGCAATCCGTAATTGATGCGTTGTCAACTGTTCCAATTGCAAGTCCCGTTGCAGGATTCAGCACTTCAATTTTGGAGGACATGTTTTCTCCTATTTCTGAAGTTCAACGCCGGAAATCTGCTTGATCCGGTCTCGCAAAAACTCAAAAGCAGTTTTGTTTTCGGCGATCAGCACGTCATCTGCTGGGTGCAAGAACAATGGAGTTGAAATGCGCGCACGTTTGGCAGCTTCACCAACCGGGTTATTCACCCGGTGTGTGGTGCTTGGGTAATACCCATTCGTTACATAGTCCAACATGTCACCAGCATTGATTGCCACGCTGCCTGGATCGCATGGCACGTCGTGCCACTTCCCATGTAAGTCACGTACTTGCAGACCAGGCTCATTTGATGCTGGCAGCACCGTGATCATGTTGATGTCTTCGTGAGCAGCAGCACGCACCGCATCTGCTGGCTCGTCGCCACGTAGCGGTGGGTAATGCAAGATTCGCAGCAGCGTTCGACGTGTGCCTTCAATCATTTGTGAAAGCGGCATAGAAAAGTTTTTTGAAATTTCCTCTGGCGTGTTTGCCTCGACCCACGTAAGCAGTTCTGCAGCGAGCGACCAACCTGCTTGATACACGGCTGCGGCACTCGCCGACTCATGTTCTGGCTGACGACCCCACGGATACCAGTGGTAATACTCCTTAATATCTTTCACCTCGGCACCAACTGCGGTTTCTGCTTCTTCGAGGGGTCGGTACCCGTCTTGTTCGGTCTCGCTTGGCAGGTAGTCCCATTTGCGCTCTGAACGGAAAAAGTCGTGCCACTCGTTCTGCAAACGCAAAACAATGTCGTACGGAATGGGATGATTAATCAGCACAGCAAAGCCTGTTTCGCGAAGCGACTTCGTGAATTGCTTCGGTGCATCTGGCGATGTGTAGTCGACTACTGCGACGTCCATAACTCTCAGACTACGGCGGTTCAGATGCGGTCGCCACTCATGACATGCCATTAATCACTAATGTGGCACGGTGCATACACGGCGTCTCATTCTCACACTGCAGTTTGCGATGGGTGTCTTGGCCGCTGGTTATGGGGTGATGTTCACCATGCTGGATGACTGGCGTAGTGAGTACGGCATTCAGGAGACCGGCCTCAGCATGATCATTGCGATCGGTTTTTTTACGTCATTTGTTGCACAACTCACCATTGCTCCGTTGGCCGACAAAGGACACGCACGAAAACTTCTCAGTTTGGGCATGCTCGCCAATGCGGTTGGTGCAGTGATCATGGCATTCGGCGAATCTCTCCCAACTTTTCTTCTTGGACGATTTGTCATGGGGCTTGGTGCAGGAATCGCAATTCCTGCGATTAAACGAATCGTTATTGTGAGCGACCGAGAAAACATCGGGCGCAACTTGGGGCGCGGAGTTTCCATTGAAGTTGCAGGATTTGCAATTGGGCCTGTTATCGCTGCGCTCACCGTTGACACATTTAATCTTGCAGCGCCGTTCATCATCATCACTGTGCTCACGGTGATTTTCGGAATCATCATCTCTCGACTCAACATCTCAGAAACTGCGGTTGAAGATCAAACCGACGAACGGTTTGCACTCGACCTTCTCAAATTGCGTCCAGTGCTTGGTTCAATCTTGGTTGGTCTTGCTCTGTACGTGATGATCGGGGTATACGACTCACTCTGGGTCATCATGATGGATGACTTGCAAGCGCCCAACTGGGTTGGCAACGCAGGTGTTGCACTGTTTGGATTGCCATGGATCATCTTTGGCACGCTTGGTGGCAAAATCGCTCAGCGTCACGGCCCACTGCGCGTGAGCGCTTTTGGTTTAGGACTCGGCGCGTTGTACATGACCTCATATGGGTTCCTATCCATGCCCTATCTCATGCTTGGAATCGGACTGAGTCAGTCAATCCTTGATTCACTCACTGTCACAGGAATTGGTATTGCTGTTGCTCAGGCGACACCACCCGAGCGTCAAGCAGGAGCGTCTGGATTACTTGGCGGCATGCAAACACTGACCGGCGGCATTTCTGCTGTCGCTGCAGGAACCATGTACGAATACTTTGGTCAAAAGTTTGCGTTTACGACAACTGGCGTTGTCATGGCAGTGCTTGTTTCGCTTGGTTGCTTCCTCGCTGGCAAACAATGGCTACGAAAGCCAGTAAATGCGAACATTCTTTTGACCACACCATAGATTTACGTTATGGAATTTCGATATCTCGGTAACAGTGGTTTTAAAGTCTCGGCAATTAGCTACGGCAACTGGATAACTCACGGAAGTCAAGTAGAAGAAGATGCTGCAAACGCATGCGTAAAACGAGCACTCGAACTTGGAATTACCACTTTTGACACCGCCGATGTATACGCAGGAACAAAAGCAGAAGCGGTTCTTGGACGAGCGCTAGCGGGTGTGCCACGCGAAAGCATTGAAGTGTTCACCAAGGTGTACTTCCCCACTGGCGCCGGAGTAAACGACCGCGGACTTTCCCGTAAACACATCATGCATTCAATAGACGCTTCCCTGAAGCGTCTGAATATGGACCACGTTGACCTGTACCAAGCACACCGCTATGACGTTGAAACTCCACTCGAAGAAACGATGGTTGCCTTTGCGGACATCGTGCGACAAGGCAAAGCGTTGTACATCGGAGTGTCTGAATGGGATGCCGATCAAATCACTCGCGCAGCCGAACTAGCCCGCGAACTTCGCATCCAACTTGTTTCCAATCAGCCGCAGTATTCCATGTTGTGGCGTGTCATTGAAGAAGAAGTTGTGCCGGCATCGGAACGTGAAGGACTGTCGCAAATTGTGTGGTCGCCAATGGCTCAAGGTGTGCTCTCCGGCAAGTACCTTCCAGGTCAGCCACCACCAGAAGGCTCACGCGCAACCGATGAATTAAGTGGAAAGAACTTCATTTCGCGTTGGCTAACCGACACCACACTCACCAAGGTTCAGGAGTTGAAGCCAATTGCTCAAGAAGCAGGAATCACCATGGCGCAAATGGCTATTGCCTGGGTGCTGCAAAACAAAAACGTAGCATCAGCAATTGTTGGCGCAACGCGACCTGAGCAATTAGATGACAACGTAAAGGCAGCAAACATTGTGCTTGAGCCGGCAATCATGGCCAAGATCAATGCCGTCCTTGACGGCATCGTTGTTAGCGATCCACGCAAAACCGAGTCACCAAAAACTCGAATCTAGATCTACATGCTCAGGATGGGCCTGAGAACATTCCGCCATTTCGCTCGTATGTCGTTACCGGAGACTTGTCGTCCTCATAACGATTGATTTCAGCACGACCTACAACGTGCCAGTGCACTTCGTCTGGACCGTCCGCCAAGCGCAATGTGCGCTGACCTGCATACAACCGAGCAAGTGGAGTCCACTGCGAAATACCTGTGGCACCAAATACCTGAATGGCTTCGTCAATGATCTTGCACACGCGCTCAGGAACCATTGCCTTGATGGCACTTACCCAAATGCGGGCTTCTGCATTGCCCATTGTGTCCATTGCCTTGGCTGCACGAAGCACCATGAGGCGCATCGCTTCAATTTCAATACGTGCTTTAGCAATGGTTTCGGTGTTCTTCCCCAAACGCGCAATTGGCTTACCAAACGCCTCTCGTGAAAGTCCACGACGAATCATGAGTTCAAGTGCTCGCTCACCCGCACCGATTGAACGCATGCAGTGGTGAATGCGTCCTGGTCCTAAACGAACTTGCGAAATCTCGAATCCGCGCCCTTCACCTAACAACATGTTTGATGCGGGAACACGAACGTCGGTGAAACGCAAATGCATGTGACCGTGTGGTGCATCGTCTTCGCCAAACACTTCCATTGGGCCAAGAATTTGCACGCCAGGTGTATCCATTGGCACCAAGATTTGCGAGTGGCGCTTGTGTGGTGGCGCATCTGGACTGGTGAGCAACATGCAAATCATGATTTTGCAACGAGGGTCTCCGGCGCCAGAGATGTAGTACTTCTCACCGTTGATCAGCCACTCATCGCCGTCAAGTTCTGCACGGCATTCCAAGTTCTTTGCATCTGACGAGGCCACATCTGGCTCGGTCATTGCGTACGCCGAACGAATTTCTCCAGCCAGCAGCGGCTTCAACCACTTCTCTTTTTGTTCTGGCGTACCAACGCGCTCCAACACTTCCATGTTGCCCGTGTCTGGCGCACTGCAGTTCATTGCTTCGGATGCAATTGGGTTCTTGCCAAGTTCAACTGCGATGTACGCGTAGTCGAGATTTGAAAGCCCTTCTCCAGTTTCAGAGTTTGGTAGGAAGAAGTTCCACAACCCCTTCGCGCGCGCTTTGCGCTTCAGTTCATCGAGCAATTCAAGTTGGCCTTCGCCGTATTGCCAGCGATCTGGCCTGCCTTCACCAAGTGCGAAATACTTCTCCGTCACTGGTTCTACTTCGTTGGCAATAAATTCCTTCACCGCGTTATACAACGGAACTGCCTTGGCCGACATGGCCAAGTTCATTGCATCGTCAGTGGTAATTCCTGAATACATTCCGGGTGCTGGCATACCCCCACGCTACCCCTCGTGAATTACGAGGTCTTAGTCGAGGATGACGAGCGGGATTTCGCGGTCGGTGCGCTTCTGGTAGCCGGCATACCCTTTGTACTGCTTTTCCACAATTGGCCACATTCGCGCACGTTCTTCTGTGGTTGCAGTACGTGCAGTCATCATCTTGTTAGGGCCACCTTTGTAGCGCACCTGTACCTGCGGGTTATCAACCAAGTTCAAATACCACGCGGGATGAAAATCGTCTCCTCCGCGTGAGGCGACGATCACGATGGACTCACCTTCTTGAAGTGGTGAAGTCAACATGCAGCTACGAGGTTTTCCGCTTTTTCTCCCAATGGTGGTCAGTTCGAGCACCGGCATGTTGCCTGCAGTCCAACCCGCTTTGCCACGTGTAACGCCAAGAATGAGGCGATGAATCCCATTCATAGACTTGAGTGCAAAATTGCTCGGCATCGTGAATTCCTCCAATGACTTCAGTGTCAATACAACATCGTAGTCTTGTTCACATGAAAGACATTTTCTCGCTGAATGGCAAAGTTGCTCTCGTTACAGGTGGATCACGCGGAATTGGCGCGATGATCGTGCAAGGTTTTCTTGAGCATGGTTGTTCTCGCGTGTACATCACTGCACGAAAGGCTGCGCAGTGTGATGCTGCAGCGAAAGAGTTGTCCATGTATGGCGAATGCATCTCTATTCCAGGTGATGTGTCAACTCAAGAAGGAATTGCTTCTCTTGTTGCCGAAATCTCCACGCGCGAGTCAAA
>JBIKHN010000110.1:0-5117 GCA_044362135.1 Ilumatobacteraceae bacterium
CACCATTGTGTTTGACGACATGGGCTTTGCGCACCCCAGTTGTTTCGGAAGCGAAATTCCAACTCCAAACATCGATGCACTTGCTGCAACTGGGCTGAGGTACACGGGTTTTCACACCACGGCGTTGTGCTCACCATCGCGTGCATCTTTGTTAACAGGGCGTAATCATCACTCCGTTGGCATGCGTGGAGTGTCGAACTGGAATACGGGGTTTCCAAACATGCGCGGCGGAATTTCTCCACGTGCAGGAACCATCGCCGAAGTGTTGCGCGCACAGGGGTATGCAACTTTTTGTGCAGGCAAGTGGCACTTGGCGCCAATGGAAGAGTGCACCGCAGCAGGACCGCATCACAACTGGCCGTTGCAAAAAGGCTTTGATCGTTTTTACGGATTCCTTAATGGTGAAACTGATCAGTTCTATCCAGAACTTACGCAAGACAACCAGCACATTCTTCCGCCGCGTACACCGGAGGAGGGCTATCACCTCACCGAAGATTTGATTGATCAATCAACAACTTGGATTCGTGACTTGGTATCGGTTCGACCAGACCGCCCGTTCTATTTGTACTTAGCCTTCGGCGCACAACACGCACCACACCACGCACCAGATTCGTACTTGGCAAAATGGCGCGGCAAGTTTGATGAGGGTTGGGACGTGCATCGCGATCGAGTATTTGCGCGACAAAAGGAAATGGGAATCATTCCTCCGGACACCACGCTTGCCATGCGCAACCCTGGCGTTCGCCCATGGGTTGAACTGACGAAGAACGAGCAGTTGTTTGCGTGCAGATTGCAGGAAGCGTTTGCAGCGATGCTTGATCACACCGATGCACAAATTGGCAGACTGCTTGCATTTTTAGAAGAGCGTGGAATGTCTGACAACACCATGATTGTGCTGTTGTCAGATAACGGCGCAAGCCGCGAAGGCGGCCCGCAAGGTGTAATGGATGAGTGGAGCTTCTTCAACAATGAATGGGAAAATGTTGACGAAATTGTCGCCAACAGGCTTGACTACATCGGCACGAAGAAGGCACACTCCAACTATCCGTGGGGATGGTCGCAAGTGGGCAACACACCTAGTCGTTGGTACAAGTCGCAAACATACGGTGGCGGAATTCGTGACTCATTGATTATCAAGTGGCCTAAGGAAATTGCCGACCCTGGTGCAGTGCGCACTCAGTTCTGCCATATTTCCGATATTGCATCCACCGTGTACGAATCGCTCGGTGTTGAGCAGCCAACAACATTGAACGGTCATGAACAAATGGCAATGCACGGTGAAAGCCTGCGCTACACATTTGGTGGACCAGTGCAGGGAACCAAACGCGGGCCACAGTATTTCGAGATGATGGGGCATCGTGCCATTTGGTCGGATGGCTACAAAGCCGTCACATTCCATGACCAAAACGTGCCGTACGAAAACGACACCTGGGGCTTGTACAACCTGAACCAAGACTTCTCTGAAATGCATGACCTTTCTTCAAAAGAACCCGAGCGTCTGAAAAAAATGGTCGCACTATGGTGGGAAGAAGCAGAAAAGTATGGAGTGCTTCCACTCGATGACCGTGGCATTGAAATATTCGGCAGCAAGTCTCGTCCTGGTTCGCCGCATTATGGCAATACATACACGTACTATCCACCGATCGCCCACATTCCATCCGATGCTTGCCCGATGTTGAGCGGCCGTGCGTGGACGTTTACGGCAGAGATTGAAGTAGGAAATGCGCCGCTTGAAGGTGTCATTTATGCACGTGGCGGTCACAACATTGGACATTCCATGTTCGTTCGCAACGGTGAATTGCATTTCTATTACAACGCATTAGGCAAACATCAACGCGTTGCAGCTCCAGTTTCGCTTTCAGCCGGCAAGCACACGCTTGCAGCGCGATTTGATCGCGAAGGTGAAACCGGAACTATCACGTTGATGGTGGATGGAAAAGATGTTGGAAGTGTGCACATTCCAAAGATCATGAGAATTTTGGGAAGCATGGGAATGGACTTGGGATGCGACCGCTTGTCGCCAGTATGTCCTGACTATGTCGCGCCATTTCCATTTACGGGAAAGATTGAGAAAGTAACTTTTGAGATTCGTAGCCGTCCAACAAAAATTGACGAGCAAGCAGAGATGCGTGCAGAAGCAGCAAAGGAATAACAATGTCGAACGAACTGATTATTGATTCACTGCAGCGCCGAATGAAGGCGTTGCATTCGCTTTACGACCAGGCGCTCAGCACTATGACGCTCGATCATGTCAATCACTTCGAGCGCGAAGGCGTGTTGCCAATTGCATTCAGCCTGTTTCACATCACCAACATGATTGACTCGTCGTTCATGCTGATTACTGGGCAGATGCCGGTGTGGAATGACGAATGGAACGCGCGAGTAATGCCTGCAATTGCTGACCACGGCAAACACAAGACTGTTGATGAAATGGTTGGACAGCGCATTGGTGACTACGAAGCGTTTCAGGAGTATTTGCAGATCGTGTTTAATCGCGTGCACGAGTGGCTTGCACAACTACAACCAGAGGAACTCACTCGCGTAGTGATTCAGCGCCCCTTTCCGCCTCAAGTTGCCAGCACCTACAGCGCACGCGTTGCAGGAGAAGTGGGCATCACCGTTCTTGACGCCGTGGAGTGTTGGATCTACCAACACGGACTTCGTCACATGGGAGAAATTGAATTTGCGCGAGGCCTCGTTGGCCTTGGTGGAATGACTTCCTAATTCGTGTTTAGCGGCGTGGTCCGCGAATGAGTGCGCCAGGCAATTCGCCAGTAAACGCATCGTTATCTACGGTTTGCACACCGCTGACAAAGGTTTTCACATAACCATTGGCGTGCTGCACAAGACGTCGGCCGTTTGCAGGCAAGTCATAAGCCATCTGCGGCATGTCGAAGCCAAGGTTGTCAAAGTCAACAACGTTGATGTCGGCTTTCATGCCTGGCCTCAGCAAGCCGCGGTCCAACAGGCCATGCAGTTCTGCAGTGTGCCGTGTTTGGCGGTACACAATGTGTTCGAGCGAGAGCTTTGGTCCGCGTGTGCGATCACGCACCCAGTGCGTGAGCATGAATGTGGGCATTCCACCATCACAAATTGCGCCGCAGTGCGCGCCTGCGTCGCTGAGGCCATTGCGTGTTTGCGGGTGCTGCATCATTTCGTAGGTCATGGACAAGTCGCCGTACATGTAGTTGAAGAATGGCGAATAGATCATTCCTTTGCCGCCGTTTGACAGCATGTGGTCAACAATCAGTTTCATTGCAGGAACGCCAGTGGTTTTTGACTGTTCGCCGATGGACTGTGAAGGATGCGGCTCATAATCGATGTTTCCGCTGGTCACTGGGTACATGCGCTTCAGCGCTTTTGTAACCAATCCCTCATAGAAGCGATCTTGTGGAACTTCGTCAATGAATCGCTGGCGACGCACGGGGTCATTCAATGCAGCCACACGTTCCGCAAATGGCAAGTGCATTACTTCGTGATACGCAGGGTGGGCGAGCAGTGGATGCACGCTGCCTTCAAGGCACATCAAAATGCCAATTGAACGCCCAGCAGTTTGCGCCACAATCTTCTCGCCGGCTTCGTGTGCCTTCGTAAGCAGTGCCAATGTCTTGCGCCACACTTCGCTTCCGTCGTCCAGTTGATTGACATTCACGCTTACGGTTGCACCACTGCGACGAGCGAGTTCTTGCATCCACGGCCATTCTTCAACGGGTACTTGTGAATGCTCTGGCGAAAACTGGAAAATGCCGTGACCAACTCGCTTCATTGCATCGGCAATTCCGTATAGCTCGTCGGGTGCTGCGGTGGTTCCTGGAACCAGTTCGCCGCTCTTGCTGCGGTGCAAAGATGTGCGTGAAGTTGAGAAGCCGAGGGCGCCTGCTCGTAGTGCTTCTTCTGTGAGCTTGCTCATGTGCGCAATGTCTTCTGGAGTTGCTACTTCGTTATTCGCGCCACGATCACCCATGACGAACGCGCGTAATGCTCCGTGTGCAATTTGTGTTCCGAAGTCGATGACGTGTGGCTTGCGTTCAAGCGCATCGAGGTATTCAGGGAACGACTCCCACTCCCAGGTGATTCCTTCCACCATTGCCGAACCAGGAATATCCTCAACGCCTTCCATGAGTTCGATAAGCCACTGATGGCGCTCGGGAACTGCAGGTGCAAAACCAACTCCGCAGTTACCCATGACGGCGGTGGTTACACCGTGCCAACTGCTTGGTGTCATCCACGGGTCCCATGTGGCTTGCGCGTCGTAGTGAGTGTGCACATCGACCCAACCCGGGGTGACAAGTAGTCCATCAGCCTTGATGTGCTGATGCGCATGTGCAGTTGAAATCTCGCCTGGCGCAGCAACCTCGGTGATCACACCATCAACAAATGCAACATCGGCAAGGCGTGCTGGTTGACCCGATCCATCGACAACAGTTCCGCCAGTGATGACGGTGGTTTTCCCCGAATTCATACGAGAAATCTACCCCGATTAGGTGAAGTGAAAATTTATATGCAGCGGTTAGTAATGGTGCCAACGCCTTCAAGCGTGGTTTCCACTACGTCGCCAGGCTGTAGATACAACTGTGGCTTGCGGCCATGGCCTACGCCGAATGGCGAACCCGTATAAATAATGTCGCCTGGGAACAATTCAACAATGGTGGACATGTACGCGACGATGTGGGCAATGCCAAAGATCATGTCGCTGGTCTGTGTGTCTTGACGCTGTTCACCGTTTACGGTGCAACCGAGTTGCAAGTCATCGCGCTTGTCGTTGTTTGACATGTCGGTGACCCATGGTCCGATTGGCGAGTAGCCAACACGACTCTTGCCCAAACTGAACTGTGGTGGAGAGCCCATGTATTGCAGACCGCGATCAGAAACGTCTTGTCCTGCGCACAGACCCGCAACGTGGTCCCATGCAACGGCTTCATCAATGTGTCGACCACCCTTGCCAACAATGATGACCAGCTCCGATTCGTAGTCAACGGTGTCGCTCAAGATTTCGATGTTGCCCGTTGGGGAGTTCAGCGAACTTTGGAATTTTGCAAACACCAAAGGAAGTGGTGGCAATGGGCTACCCATTTCAGCAGCGTGTTGGCGATAGTTCAGACCAACCGCAAACATCT
>JBIKHN010000026.1:0-13962 GCA_044362135.1 Ilumatobacteraceae bacterium
CACCGATTGGATCAGGGAGAAATGCCCGCGTCATGCGACGGGTGCGAACTAGGTCGGTGAACTTCACCGCAGCAACCGTTAGTGCTTTTCGAGTTTGCCAAGCTTGGCGAGTGACTCTGCCATGGTCCAGCCATGAACGATGAGTGCTCCACCCTTGGCTTTTGTTACGCCCTTGAATTGCGCAGCAACATCGGGGTTCACTTTTTCTGGCTTCGTTGATTCATGATCAAGGAATCCGCTGTGTCCATTTGTCTTCACGATAAAGCTTTGTTCGTCATAGGTGGACTCAACGCCGAACCTACGAGCAAGACGCTTGCCCCATGCGCGCTCTTCGCCAACTGCACGATGCCCTGGGCGAGGAATCATTTCCGTAAGCGACTTAAACGACTCGAGTCCGTCAGCACTCAAAAAGCGCGAACCGACAACAACGTCTTCGTCAGGAAATGCCATAAGCGCACGGTGATACGCCTCAGTCATCAAACCTTTAAGCACCGCATCACGTTTTGGTGTGCGCTTCACGCTCATCATGCCAAGCAGCACACACGGGGTTCCACCAATGCGCTCAAGCGTTGAAAACGTAAATCCATGCACCTTGCCACTGACCTTGGCACTCGTGAACAACACCCAGTCTTCTTTGGCCTTGGTAATTGCTGCTAACTGGAAATAGCCACCCATGGCCGCCAATTCTTCAATTTCGATATCGGTAAGGGACGCACAATCACGCGTTTCAACCTCAACTGACATGCCTACAGTCTGCCAGCAAAAATGCCATTTGAGACGGGCCAATACTGCACATCTCTATGCGAGAGCAGACTGCCTATTCGATATAGGCGTTTCCGCCAAATTCAGTGCGCAGTACGCCGATAGCCCGATCAACGTTGACATTGAATTCAGAACTCAGTCGCAATACATTCTCAGGCCCGAGATGCAAAAACACAGGAGATGTTCCTGGGTACTCCAACAGAGTTGCCTTCAGAGATTCAATGGCGGTTTCTGACAACATCTGAGCCGCAATCTTGAGATGCAGCGAGTCCTGGAAAGCACGCAAGCCCTCCAGCACGGTGATGTCCATTGCCATGAATCCGACCCGGTTGTCGTCTCGCTTGTCAAGACGTCCGCGCACCGACACCAAGATGTCGTCGGCAAGCTGGTGGCCAAACTTTTGCAGGGTCTTAGGAAACAAGGTGACTTCAACGGAACCTTGCAAGTCTTCCAACTGAAACGTTGCCATTTGATCGCCTTTACGCGTGTATTTACGCGCAAGACCGTTGATGATTCCACCGATCACGATGAACGCGCCGTCGTCACGCTCTAGCGCTTCAGGAATTGAGCAGTCAACGCGCCGACGCAACGCTCCCTCGATTCCCATCAGCGGATGATCCGATACATATAGTCCGAGCATTTCCTTTTCAAACTTCAATTGTTCGGTCTTATCAAATTGCAAATCAGGAATGTTCTGGCGCTCAGAGAACCCTTCTGTTTCATCGCCCAAGTCACCGAACAAACTCATTACACCTTGATCTCGTTCGCGTCTCCGCACCATGGTGTTGTCAATGATTGATTCAAAAACCGTAAGCAGTCCCTTACGTGGATGTCCGAGTTTGTCGAATGCTCCCGCCTTGATAAGCGACTCGATGGTGCGCTTGTTGAGCGCTTGTTCGGGAACGCGTTCTGCAAAGTCATAGAACGACTCAAACACGCCATGTGCTTCACGATGCTCAATAATCTGTCGCACCAGACCTTCGCCAACGTTACGAATCGCACTCAGCCCAAACGTAATTTGCTGCTCGTCACCGTTGATGATTGGTTCAAAGTTGACACCCGAGCGATTGATGTCGGGAGTCAACACGGTGATGCCACTGGTTCGTGCATCGGACAAATACACCGCTGCCTTTTCGTAGTTCGCTTTTACGCTGGTCAACAAGCACGCCATGTATTCCACTGGATAGTGCGCTTTGAGATACGCAGTTTGATATGAAATAAGTCCGTACCCATATGCGTGGCTCTTGGCAAATGCATAGTCAGCAAACTTCACAATGGTGTCGAACAACTCCTTACCAAGTTCCACCCCGTAACCAGTGCTTTCACATCCCGCGACGAAGCTGCCACGTGCTTCCTCCATCTTCTCGGGAATCTTTTTTCCACACGCTTTGCGCAAGTTGTCTGCCTCGGCCATGGAAAATCCGGCAAACTTCTGCGATACACGCATCAAACTTTCCTGGTAGATCATGAGTCCAAAGGTGTCCCCCAACACATCTGCGGCATCAGGGTGGAAATACTGAATCTTCTTGCGACTGTTTTTGTAGTCGGCAAAATCATTGTGCATGTTTGCGCTCATTGGGCCCGGGCGATACAACGCAAGCACGGCAGAAAGATCTTCGAAGCGCTCTGGAATGAGCGACTTGAGCAACGCCCGCATCTGTGTGGACTCCAACTGGAAAACACCAATAGTGTCTCCACGCGACAACAGCTGATATGTCGGCTTATCGTCCATTGGAATGGCGTCAATGGAAAATCGCTCATCGCGCGTCTTGCGAATCATGGTGTTGGCATCTGAAATAACGTCCAAGTTGCGCAGACCGAGAATGTCCATCTTCAACAAACCAAGTTCTTCAACGCCGTGCATTTCGTATTGCGTTACAACTGGTGCATCTTCTGGCGCTTGACCCTGTTCTGGCTTGCGCTGGATCGGCAAATACTCAGTAAGAGGCTCTTTGGTAATCACCACCGCCGCAGCATGAATTCCTACTGAACGCTTCAGACCCTCCAGACCACGTGCCACGTGAACAATGCGCTTCACATCTGGATCAATCTCACACAGTGCGCGCAAGTCTGCAGCGGCCTGGAAGCCAGCCTTGTGCTTGCTGTCTTCTTCAAAGCAGTACTTCAGAGGCGTATCGCGACCCATCACTAGCGGTGGCATGAGTTTGGCGATCTTGTCGCCAAGTGGGTACGGATACCCAAGCACACGCGCAGCATCGCGAACGGCGTTGCGGGCCTTAATGGTTCCGAATGTGATGATTTGCGCTACATGATCGCGACCGTACTTATCGGCTGCATAGCGAATCATTTGATCGCGGTAACGCGAGTCAAAGTCCATATCAATATCGGGCATTGAAATTCGACTTGGGTTGAGGAATCGCTCAAAGATGAGGTCGTACTTGATTGGGTCAAGGTCAGTGATGCGCAAGCAATATGCAATTGCACATCCAGCAGCAGAACCACGTCCAGGGCCAACACGAATATCCTGCTCACGCGCATAACGAATGAGATCCCACACAATCAGGAAGTACGAGCTGAAGCCCATTCCCCCGATGACTTCAAGTTCATAGTCAAGTCGTTGCGTTACCGAATCTGGGAGTTTTTCTCCCCAACGTTCGTGCGCACCTTTGTATGCCAAGTTGCGCAGATAGTCACCGTCTCCCGAGAAGCCTTCAGGAATTGGAAAGTGCGGCAACACCGAATTACCAAATGGAATGTCGATTTCTGCTCGTTCTGCAATCCACAGCGTGTTGTCACAAGCGGCAGGAACTTCACGGAAGAGATACCGCATTTCCTGCGCCGACTTCAAGTAGTGCTCGGTGCCCTCAAATTTGAAACGATTTGGATCCGCAATCGTGCAACCAGTCTGCACACACAACAAAGCATCGTGAGCTTCATGGTCTTCGCGATGCGTGTAGTGAGTGTCGTTAGTTGCAAGCAGTGGCGCGCCAATCTTCTTTGCCAGCTCAATGAGTTGCGGATTGGTTTGATGCTGCTCAGCAATTCCGTGATCTTGGATTTCGATAAAGAAGTTGTCTTTCCCAAAAATGTCTTGCAGCCGCCCAGCATCGGTCTCCGCGCCTGAGATGTCGCCTTTCAACATCTTCTGCAACACGTGACCACCCAGACATCCACTCGTTGCGATGATGCCTTCGCTATGTCGTTGCAACAACTCCCAGTCCATGCGCGGCTGGTAGTAGTAGCCCTCAAGGAATGCAAGGCTGGACAACTTGATGAGGTTCTTGTACCCAATGTTGTTTTCGGCAAGCAAGGTGAGGTGGTAGTACACCTTTCCTCCGCTTTCGGTTTCACCGCCAGAGTCGTCTATGCGTCCACGACGTGATGGTCGCTCCGAACGATGCTCATGGGCCATGTAAGCCTCGGTACCGATAATCGGCTTAATACCTTTTTCTTTGCACTGCTTGTAGAAATCAACGACGCCGTACATGTTGCCGTGATCGGTCATTCCAAGCGCCGGCATACCTTCAGCCGCAGCTTTGCCGACTAATTCATCAAGCCGCGACGCTCCATCCAGCATCGAGAATTCGGTGTGGACATGTAAGTGGGTAAAAGAATCTGCCATTACAGATACGTACCAGGACGATCGTTACTCATTCCTGGTTCGGCAGACCCTGGAAGTTGTCGCATCTGTTCAAGTTGTTGACGCGCTGCAATTTGCTGCGCAAAGAGCGTCGCTTGAATGCCATGGAACAATCCTTCAAGCCACCCAACAAGTTGAGCTTTGGCAACGCGGAGCTCGCCTTCCGACGGCACTACCCCATCGCGAAATGGCAAGGCAAGCGTGCGCAATTCATCTGCGAGGTCTGGCGACAACGCTTCCGTGAGTTCAACGATTGAGCGCTCGTAAATTTCTGCAAGACGTTCACGACTTGGTGCATCAAGGTTCATCGAATGCACTTCATCAAGCAACTGCTTGATCATGGAACCAATACGCATGACCTTGGCGGGAGCAGTAACGCCAACCGATTCATCTACCGGCGGTAACGGAACATCAAGTCCTACCACTTCGGGGTTGCCATTCGGCTCTATTTTTGGCGTTTCGTTCGTAGACATGTCAGGCAAGTATGGCTTTCTCAGCGTGCAATTGCCAGTAAGGGAACATCAATTTCCGCATCGGTGAGCGACCCATGACGACAGACCAATGAATACGAGCCAGAATCGAGTGGTTCGTCAAAGCTGGTAGCGGTAAATGGCACCAGAGCAACATCTCCCAGACGTTTCCGCGCAACGTCAGTAACGCGCTTGCCAAACCATTGTTGCTCACAAGCTTCGTCTCGCGACACCACCCAAGCGTCTTTTCCATGATGTTGCTTTGCGGCATCCAGCAAGTCCTGCTCGGCGCCGGACTTTGCATGCAACCAGCGGAAGCGTCCTTCTCCAGACTGATGCGTAATTTGCGACAACACATCGGCATGTGGAGACTGCGTGTTCTGTCCAACATGCACCTGTCCGTGATCTGCAGTTACCAACAACACCGAGCCTGGCACCAACGCTTCAGCAACATCTGCAACTAAACGATCAGCATTTCGTAACTCGGCGTTGTAGTACTCGCCGAATCCTCGCTCGTGAGCAATCTTGTCAACACCGTCGTAATACGCGTAGACGAATTTTTGACCGCTTCGCAGTAATTGACCTACTTGAACAGCAATGCTCGAGGCCGCGCGCCAACCCATTGGTCGCGAACCGCGCAAATGCGCCTCAGTAAATGCCGATCCTTCAAGTTCTGCCTTACTCAATACCGGCACAGCAGCACCCATAAACGGTGGACACGGTTGCACCAAGTCAGGCGGGTATGTTGCGCGTAAGTCGCCTTTGTCGTCGCCCCATCGCAGCATTTGCACAACGTGACCACCAAGATCAATGCGATAGCCCATCATTCCGTGCTCACCAGGCGTCAGCCCAGTCGCTATCGAAGTCAACGCGGTGACCGTCGTAGTTGGTGCAACGCTGGTGATGGATTTACCTTGCATGCTCGAAAGCGTTGGTGCGTGCTGCTGATGCTCACGCAACTGATGCCAGCCGAGGCCATCGAGCACCAAAAGCACCACTTGGTTTGCACCCTGCACACACGCAGGCATCCACTGCGGCACTTCCTGAGTTCCTCGCGGTCCGAGAAGGGCGGGAATCAGCCCCGCAATTGAGCCACCTTGGTAGTCGGGGACTCGGGGCGTAGGCACCCGATCTACACTACAAGAGTGCGTGTATCTACTCGTGGTGACTATGCGTGTCGAGCGCTGTTGTCGCTTGCCCTTCATGCCGACGAGCAGGGCCCCACGTCAGTTCGCGATATCGCAACACGAACGGCACTTCCCCAGCCCTACTTAGAACAAATCTTGCTCGTGCTTAAAGGTGCTGGCCTCGTGAAATCAAAACGTGGTGTTGGTGGCGGATATGTTTTGGCTCGTCCCGCTGAGGATATCCTGCTCTCCGAAATTATCGCTGCAGCTGATGGCCCGATCACGCTTGGAGACTTTGGCCAACCCCACCAAGATGGCGCTTGCGATCATGAAGGTCACTGCGTCTTGCTCGCAATTTGGAATGTTGCTGGCGAACATATGCGCCACCACCTAGCCGACTACACGTTGGCAAAAATTGCCCATGCCGCTCGTGGTACTGCGCAGTGGCCTGAACTACACCACTAAGGCTTATTCGCAGCGATCTATTACCGCTTGCATATCCTCTGGAACGGTTGCCTCAAACGTCACCACTTCACCAGTCGTTGGATGAGCAAAACTGAGTTTTGCGGCGTGCAACATTGGTCGAGGCGAAGACAACGAACTTCTTGCGCCACCATATGTTGAGTCACCGACAACTGGATGCCCAATGGAATCCAGATGGACTCGAATTTGATGCGTCCGCCCTGTCTCGAGCTGACACTCAACCAGTGAGCACGGTTGTGGTTGTTCAAATCTTTTCTTCACGTCGTAATGAGTACGGGCAAACTTCCCGTCAATCACTACTGCCATTTTTGTGTGATCTCGTTGATCTCTACCAATTGGTGCGTCAATCAACCCCGTCGCAACTTCAGGATGCCCCCACACCAGCGCTACATACACCCGGGTTACATCACGCCGAGTCAGAGCATCAACCAGCGAATCGTATGCAACCTGCGAACGAGCCACGACCATCAAACCACTCGTGCCAGCATCAAGTCGATGCACCACTCCAGGGCGAAGCTGGTCTCCAACAGAAGCAACTTCTGGATACAGCGCCAAGATTCCATTCACCAAGGTGCCGTTTGGATTTCCCGCACCGGGGTGCACCACAATTCCGGGTGCCTTGTTCACGATAATTACATCGTCATCGGCATAGACCACATCTAAAACAACTGAGGCGTCTGCCTGAGGTAACTCTTTTTCGGGAATCATCGAGGTATCGATGGTCACTTCTTGACCCTCTCGAACCTTCACCTTGCCAGCCACTCCAGTGGCACCGTCAAGCGTGACCCCGCCTAATTCGATGAGCGTTGCAGTCGTGGCACGACTGATATCAGCAATCAGCGCGACAACGCGATCGAGTCGCTGTTCGTGTAGCGCTGCAGGAATGGTTTCGATAAGCACTATTGAGTTCCTTCTGCTGTTTCAGGCTGTGTCGTGATCATGTTGTAGGCCACAGCGATTGCACCACACACAATTCCAATATCTGCGACGTTGAACACTGGCCACCAACGAAAATCAATGAAGTCGACTACGGCGCCGTCCATGAATCCATTACCCCTGAATACCCGATCGAGAACATTTCCTGTCGCGCCACCGATGATGCAGCCAGTTGCAACGAGCGACACAACACTGCTTTGCTTGCGCATTGTGATTATCAAAATGGCAATCACCACAATTGCGAGCATGCCAATAAATGGACCAACGTTTGTGCCCGTGGAAAATGCCATGCCTTCGTTATGCAGTAATGCGAAGTGCAGAGTCCAAATAATGTGAATGTCACTGTCATCAGACAGTGCAGACACTGCCCAACCTTTTGTGACAATGTCAAGGATGAGCACCGCTAACGCAGCTCCTGCTCCCAACCAACTCGTGCGCACACGCACAACTGCAGTGGTCATCGACGACCGATGCCGCCAACCCGCTCCAACACCGATTCTGTTGTCCATGGAATCGCCTTCAAGCGCTCACGTGGAATTGGCAGGCCACTATGCACTGAGTAGCCATAGTCGCCACTACCAATACGGGTGAGCGCGGCATCAATTTCTTCCACTTCCTGACGAGCCTGCGCCGACAACATCAGGTCACGTTCGCGCTCCACCACCATGGTGTCGCCTTCGCCACCTTCTTCGTCAAATTGCACATCGCCCATTTCAACATCTTCAATCATGGCGTTGGCTTCGTCTTCTAGACGCACAGCCTGCTTGGTGAGCATGGCGCGCTTTTCCAACAATGCTTCACGTTGACCAGTCAAAAACTTCAGATCAAATTCCTTTGTTGCCTGAATGCCATCCACAAACTCAGTCTTAACAATGACCGGACGTGGTGGTGGCTCTGGCTTCCGCTTCGCACGCAATGCGGCTTCCCGCGCAGCCTCTTTTTCAGCAAGTGCTGCAAGGCGTGCTGCTTCTTTGGCTTCGCGTTCGGCAATCTTTTCTTTTTCTGCAGCTTCGCGTTGCGCCTGCTTTTCCGCTGCAAGCCTGATCTTTTCTTTTGCTTTTTCCTTATCGGCAATGGCCTTTGCTTTTGCCTTTTCTGCTAACTCTTTCTTTTTTGCAGCAGCAAGTGCCTTCTTAGCAATTTCGCGCTCGCGCATTTGTTTCTTTCGTAGAGCGTCAGCCGCCTTTTTGGCATCGGCTTTCTTCTTAGCCTCGATCTTCTTTTGCGCTTCAATCTTTTTCTTCAGCGCCGCCTTCTTGGCTAGCTCGACCTTCTTGCGATCGGCGGCCTTCTTTTGTTCGATCTTCTTCTTCGCTGCCGCCTTCTTGGCTAGCTCAACCTTCTTCTTCGCTGCCGCCTTCTTGGCTAGCTCAACCTTCTTCTTCGCTGCCGCCTTCTTGGCTAGCTCAACCTTCTTCTTCGCTGCCGCAGCCTTGTTTTTCGCTGCCGCAGCCTTGTTTTTTGCTACCGGCTTTTTAGACGCAGATTTCTTCTTGGCGGTTGGCTTCTTGGAAACTGTCTTCTTCTTGGTTGGTTTTGATGGCATAACTACCTCCCTGACTTGGCGCTTCACCGTAGTCGTTCCACGGCAACATAAATGGGAGTCCCATCCAAGTCCGTGGCTCGCGACGCGTCCGTATTGTAGGACAAGTGTTCCGCAAGGGTTTCTGCACAGATGTAGTCCGCAAAGGGGGCCACTTGTTGAGCAACCTCGTCGGGCAGACCGAGAATCAAATGAATTCGATCGGAAACCCCAAGATCGGCCTCACGACGTGTTTGTTGCACAATCCGCACAATGTCGCGCGCAGTGCCCTCCGCCAGGAGTTCTGGGGTCAGTGCAATATCCAGCAGTACCACTCCCTTGCCATCTGGCAACGCCGAACTGGCAGTCGCTTCTGCGTCGCCAACTGCAGCCAGCAATTTCAGCTGATACTCATGCGGCTGAAGTTCGTAGCCACCTGCAACCACCACATCACCTTGCTGCTTCCAGTCACCCTTCTTTACTGCAACGATCACCTTTTGTGTATCGCCGCCAAGACGTGGACCAAGCGCTGCTGGAACAACTTGCAATTCATGTCGCGCAACCCCGGCAACATCGGCCGTAAGTTTCACTTCGCGAACGTTCACTTCTTCGGTAATGATCGACACGAATGGCTGCAATCCAAGAGCCAACGGCGAAGCAACGGTGAGGCTGGCAAGCGGAAGGCGAACTCGGCGAGAATGCGATTTACGAAGCGACAACGTAGTTGAGCACACATCGCGAACTTGATCCATCACGATCACCAAATCGTTATCAACAGGAATGTCAACAGCAACTGGCCACACAGTGAGATGCACGCTGCGATTACCCGTGAGTCCGATGTACACCTGCTCAGTGATCAATGGCAACAACGGTGCAGCGACACGCGTCAGCACGTCGAGAACAGTATGCAATGTGTCAATTGCCTGTTGATCGCCAGACCAAAAGCGATTGCGACTGCGGCGAATGTACCAATTTGTTAGCACATCAAGGAACGTGCGAACTTGTTGACACGCATTGAACAAGTCATACGCGTCCATGCTGACCGTGGTGTCATTCACCAGGTGATGCAACTTCGAAAAAATGTAGGTATCCAACACGTTGTCGGATGAAAAGTCGACTTTGCCCGACTTGCCTTCAGCATTGGCATACAGCGACAAGAAATACCAGCTGTTCCACAACGGCAACATCACTTGTCGTACGGTGTCGCGAATGCCTTCTTCGGTTACTGCAAAGTCGGAACCACGAAGAATTGATGAAGACAGCAAATACCAGCGCATGGCATCAGCGCCGTAATTATCGAACACACCCATCGGGTCTGGGTAGTTACGCAGACTCTTTGACATCTTTTGACCATCAGCACCAAGCACAATTCCGTGGCTCACACACGTTGAGAACGCCGGGCGGTCAAACAACGCAGTTGCCAACACGTGCAGTGTGTAAAACCAGCCGCGTGTTTGTCCGATGTATTCAACGATGAAATCACCAGGGTTGTGCTGTTCAAACCATTCTTGGTTTTCGAACGGGTAATGCACCTGCGCAAATGGCATCGACCCACTTTCGAACCAGCAGTCCAACACCTCTGGCACGCGTCGCATCATGGATTTGCCCGAAGGGTCATCGGGGTTTGGGCGCACTAGGTCGTCCACTACAGGTCGATGCAACTCGGTTACCTTCACTCCGAAGTCGCGTTCGAGTTCTGCAACGCTTCCATACACATCAATTCGCGGAAACTCTGGATTGTCACTGCGCCACACCGGAATTGGCGATCCCCAGAAGCGGTTGCGACTGATGTTCCAATCACGCGCGTTTTCAAGCCACTTTCCAAAGCTTCCATCTTTGAGATGTTCTGGCACCCAGCGGATTTCTTGATTCAATGCCACCATGCGATCTTTCACTGCGGTCACATTGACAAACCATGAACTCAACGCCATGTAGATGAGCGGCTTACCCGTGCGCCAACAATGTGGATACGAGTGGTCGTAAGTTTCGTGACGCAACACCACTCCACGCTCCTTGAGCGCGCGAATGATGAGTGGGTTCGCTTCGAACACCTGAAGACCCGCATAGTCGGGTACTTCTTGAGTGAATTCGCCTCGGCTGTTTACCGGAACAACAAGTTCGATGCCGTTCTCTTTACACACCTGATAGTCGTCTTCACCGAAACCCGGCGCCATGTGCACCACACCAGTTCCATCTTCGGTGGTAACGAAGCTTCCACCGAACACACGAAACGCACCAGAGTGACCCGCGAAATACGGAAAGAGCGGCGTGTAACTCTGACCAACAAGCTCTGAACCACGAACCGTTCCCAGCACCTCTGCCCCATCAAGTTCTTTTGCATATGCCGACAAACGCGCTTCCGCCAAGACATACACCGTGTCGTTGTATCGCACACGTACGTAGTCAACATCTGGCGCAACCGCCAATGCCAGGTTGCTCGGCAGGGTCCACGGAGTCGTCGTCCATGCCAACAGGCTGTCGCCAGACTCCAACGCAAAAGCAACGGTGAGCGCTGGGTCTTGCACCATCTTGTACGCGTCGTCCATGCGCGTCTCGGAATTTGATAGCGGAGTTTCAAGCGCCCACGAATATGGCAGCACGCGAAAGCCTTCGTAAATCAGCCCCTTGTCCCACAGTGCCTTAAATGCCCACATGACACTTTCCATATACGGCGTGTCAAGTGTTTTGTAATCGTTAGTGAAATCAACCCAACGGGCTTGACGAGTGACGTATCGCTCCCAATCCGCTGTGTACTGCAATACCGAAACCTTGCAATACTCATTGAACTTGTCAATGCCGTAGTCGGTAATTGCTTGCGTTCCAGAAATTCCAAGTTGGCGCTCTGCTTCAGCTTCTGCCGGCAAACCGTGACAGTCCCATCCGAAGCGACGCTCTACTCGTTTGCCGCGCATGGTCTGATAGCGAGGCACTGCGTCCTTGACGAAGCCAGTAAGCAGGTGTCCATAATGAGGTAGTCCGTTAGCAAACGGCGGCCCGTCGTAAAACACAAACTCGTTTGACGCATCGCCGGTTGCGGCGTGCTGCTCAACCGAGGCAGCAAAGGTGTTGTCCTGTTGCCAAAACTTCAAGGTTTCGGTTTCGATTGCCGGAAAATTCGGCTGCGGATCAACTTGTGGATACGTCACGGTGCGTAAGTGTACGACTTGGTTACTCGCGGTTCACCGCAATCAGCAAATGACGCTTTGCAGAATTGAAAGTCCGATTACTACAACAATTGGCGACAAATCAAGTGGGCCCACGAGCGGAAGCGCACGCCGAACAGGCAGTAACACCGGATCGGTGACTTGATAAATGATGCGCGAGATCTGCCCGAATGCGCCATTTGGGTTTGCTGGAAACCACGACAAAATAACGCGTGCATACACCATGAAGATAAAAATTCCGAGCGCACCGCAGATGATAAACACGTCAGCCGCGCGGCGAGCTTGCGCCGAATGGCTTAATCAGGAATACACCTGGAGATACTTTTTCCATGGTGCCTTGCATTCCATAAATTAAACCGCTGGTGAAATCAAGGAGCCGCCGCGCTACTTCGCTGTCTGCAGAGCCGATGTTCAGTAGCACTGAGTTGCCACTCTTGAACAAGTCTGCAACTTCTTTTGCCTGGTCGTAACGCGTTGGACGCACTTCAACTGGTTGTGCAGAATTTGCAGAGAGCGGACGAACCGTTGGCTGTGCGCGAAGACCGCCAGTAGATGGACGCACCTGCACGCTGGAATCATCTCGCTGTTGCGGAGCACGGGTGTTCACGCCACGTGGTGCGCGCGGCGCACGCTGATCGACCATGTCGTCTTCGTACTCTTCGTAGTCGTCGTATTCTTCTTCCTGGCGAATCATGCGTCCGCGAGGCTCAGGGCGACGGCGTGGCAACGGGCGTTCAACCACAATCGAAGCGTCGTAATCGTCGTATGCGTCATCTGGACCAAGACCCAGGTAATCCATGGCTCGTCTAAACATTGACATCAACCACAGGTTACAACAAGTTACCTAAGCGGTGATGGACGGTCGCCGAATAGGGCTGATCCCACGCGAACCATAGTGCTTCCCTCTTCGATTGCAATTTCGAGATCGCCAGTCATGCCCATGCTGCACTGCTCCAATCCGTGTTCATTTACTAGCACGCGAAGCGAACGAAACGCCGAGCGGGTCACGACGGGGTCACCATTTGTCGGTCCAACAGTCATGAGTCCTACAACATCAATTCCCAAATCTTGTGCAGCACGGGACAACTCCCCTACCTCTGCAGGCAAACACCCACCTTTGCCCTCTTCGCCCGTCACATTTACTTGAAGAAACACGTGCGCCGATTGCGCGGAGCGCTTGGCTATTTCAGACAGGAGCGAAAGTCGGTCAACCGACTGCCAGACATCGACAATTCCAGTCAGTTGCTTGATCTTGTTTGACTGCAGCTGACCGATGAAATGCACAGGCAAACGGTCGGCCAATGCCACCTCAGCAGCTTTTGCAACAACCTCTTGCGCATAGTTCTCGCCAACCGCATCACAGCCCGCGACTTGTGCAAACCGCCACGCCTCAGGACCAAATGTTTTTGTCACCCCAACGAGTGAAACATCTACTCCACCAGCGCTGGCTATTCGTTTGCGCAGTGCAGCAACAGCCTCACTAACGCTGCGTTGGTCCAACGTGAGAATTACTTCAGGAACGAAGGTACGTCAAGACCGTCATCGTCGTCACGCAGTGGGTCTTCACCAGCACCGAACAACTCCTTCAAACGACTTCCACGCTGTTCTGGAATGCGACCGGTATCAACCGTTCGCGGTTCACGCTGGCGTGAG
This sequence comes from Ilumatobacteraceae bacterium, assembly GCA_044362135.1. Taxonomy (GTDB): domain Bacteria; phylum Actinomycetota; class Acidimicrobiia; order Acidimicrobiales; family Ilumatobacteraceae; genus UBA3006. The sequence goes on from JBIKHN010000026.1 coordinate 13,719, forward strand.
CTGGTGTTGTCTACACGATCAAAACCGGCAGCGATCACCGTGATCTTCACTTCATCATCAAGTTCGTCATCGATGACCGAACCAAAGATGATGTTTGCATCAGGGTGTGCGACCGCATGAATGATTTCAGAAGCGGTGTTTACTTCAAACAATCCGAGGTCTGAAGGACCAGCAATGTTCAACAGAATTCCACGAGCACCTTCAACCGAGGATTCAAGCAACGGTGAATTGATTGCGGCATTCG
>JBIKHN010000111.1:0-5082 GCA_044362135.1 Ilumatobacteraceae bacterium
CCAATTGCAATGTGGTGCACAATTCGCAGGAGACGCTCGCTGCCCAAATTGCACAAGCGAAGCAATCGGATGTGGCCATCGTCGTTGTTGGATACACGAAGGAAGAAGAAGGTGAGTTCATCGGTGATTCGGAAGATACAGCACCGATGCTTTCGCTCATTCCGCGGCAGGACGATCCAGAGTTAGCGCGTGAATACGAAAAGTACATGCACGAGAATCATCACTACGCACCGGATGAATTGCGCATCAAGTCTCGCAATGGCACGTTCTCTGTCGGTGGTGACCGCGAGTCACTTCGACTCATGGATGCTGATGTTCAACTGATCCACCAAATTGCTCAGGTGCAACCACGAACCATCGTGGTCATTGTTGCTGGTAGTGCAGTGGTGATGTCGGAATGGATTAACGAAGTTCCAGCGGTACTGATGGGTTGGTACAGCGGCAGTAACGGTGGGCGAGCGTTGGCCAATGTGTTGTCTGGCGCAGTGAATCCGTCTGGACGCATACCGTTCGTCATACCGCATGACGAATCTCATCTTCCGTTTTTCGACCGCAATGCCAAAGCAATTACGTATGACTACTGGCATGGACAGTGGAAACTTGATCGCGATGGAAACGCAGCGATGTTTCCATTTGGGTTTGGACGTAGCTATACATCCTTTGAGTATTCGGACATAAGTGTTGAATCTGGCGAAGTAGTGAAAATTCGTTGCGCAGTGCGCAATACGGGCATGCATAATGGCGCAACGGTTGTGCAGGTGTACGCAGGTCGTAACGAGTCTGTAATCGAGCGACCACTGCGCAGACTCGTTGCCTTTAAGCGAGTGGAAGTTGCTGCTGGCGAAACCGTGCATGCTGAGTGCGAGTTTCCACTTTCAAAGATTGCAACCCGTGATACGACGAGCCATAGCTGGTTTGTAGAAGGCGGAACATGGAATTGCGAAGTGGGACAATTCTCAGGTGACCTGCGAGCGCTGTCTGCGCTGCTTCAGATTCCTGAGAGAATCCAGTTGTGACTAACATTTCAATTCATGGCAACTGACGATCGCTCTGAAATTCAGATTCGCTCCCGATGGGGAGAAATTGACTCCAACGGGCACATGCGCAATGTTGCATTTTTGGATATTTCAGCTAACTCGCGTATGGAATTTTTTATTGCCAATGGTTACACGCTGATGGAGTTTTTTGGCGCCGGACTTGGTCCAGTTGTGTTGAAAGATGAAATTGAATACAAGCGTGAAGTGCGTTTAGGAGAAGATCTCACCGTTACAAACGAACTTGCCGGCATGAGTGAGGACAACACGCGATTTATTTTTCGCAATCAATTCATCAAGGCCAACGGAAAGCTTGCATGCAAGATTTCGAGCCTGGTGGCCTTCTTCGATATCGCAACGCGCAAAACGATTGCTCCTCCTGAAAACCTGATGAGGGCAATACTGTCGCTACCGCGCTCAGAAGACTTCGGCACGATCGCGCAATAGCCAAAGGGGTACTGTGGGACATGCCAAAAATGTCTCGTGCATACCGAGTGTTGAGTTTGACTGCGATTGCCACGTTTCTTGTCTCGCTCGACTTGAGCATTGTGGTGGTTGCTCGAGGAGAAATTGAAGACACTTTCGGCCATGATCAAGCAAACGTTTTGGCATGGGTGTTTTCTGCGTATTCAATTGCTTATGCCGCAGGTTTGTTAACTGCCGGGCGATTTGCTGACGTATTCGGCCGCAAGCGTGCTTTCTTGCGTGGTCTCACCATTTTCAGCATTGGTTCCGTGTTATGTGGTTTTGCTCCGTCGGCATGGATGTTGGTGCTTGCGCGAGTCATTCAGGCCATTGGTGGTGCACAACTCACTCCGGCGTCAATTGCATTGGTTCTGCCGGAGTTTCCTGTAGAAAAACGAACCCAAGCAATTGCTATTTGGGGATCTGTTGGTGGACTCGCAGCAGCAATTGGGCCATCTGCAGGTGGCGTGCTCGTGGATTGGTGGGGCTGGAGATCACTCTTTTTCATCAACGTTCCGTTCTGCATTTTCACCGTGCTAGTGGGCAGAAAGATATTGCGCGAGAGCAAAGATGAAAACGCTCAACGCAAAGTTGATTACCCAAGCGTGCTGTTCGGGTTTTCAGGTGTAGCCCTTGTCGTACTTGCGATTTCGCAAAGCGAAGAGTGGGGCTTTGTTGACATTCGTTCGGGCATCGCCTTTGTAATTGGATTGGTGCTGATTGGTGGGTTCATCAGGCGCTGTCAGGTTGTGGAAAGTCCTCTTCTTGATCTGTCGCTATTCAAGCTTCCGTTCGTGGTTGCGTCAAACTTGTCAGGCGTGTTGTTCAGTGTTGGGTTCATTGGAATGTGGTTGCTCAACACCACATGGTTGCAGGAAGTTTGGGATTACAGCGTGGTGCGCTCCGGTCTTGCAACATTCCCAGGGCCAGCAATGGCGGCACTCGTTGCCCCGTTTGCAGGCAAATATGCAACGAAACTTGGCCACGCTCGCGTGTTGTTCGTTGGCGCCGTAATGCTTAGTTTTGGCACGTTTATGTTGGCTAGTTTCATGACGACAGAACCCGAATACGTTGCTCATTATCTGCCGTGGATGCTGGTAACTGGTATCGGAGTGGGCTTGTCGATCTCGACGCTGTCTAGTTCGGCTACTGCATTTTTGCCACCATCAGAATTCGCAATGGGGTCAGCGCTCAACACCACGACTCGCCAAATTGGTACAGCGCTTGGCTCGGCAATCGCTCTTACGGTTGCGGCTCCTGCGTTTAAGCAGATTTATGATTTGGGAATTCGGGTAACAGATGCTGCAGCAACGGGATCGCCGCTGGTGTGGACTGAGGAAACAGCCAAACTCGACTTGTCTGCGTATCACACCGCATGGATCATCAATGGAGTGGTGTATTTAGCCGCAGGAATTTTAATGATTCTGATTTACCGCAAACCGACGAACGCGCAAATGATTTCAGCAGGATCAAAAGTCACGTTTGAAGATTAAATTCAGCAATTTCAACCACACGCTGTTCATCAATTGCACGGTGCGCTGCAACTCCAAGTACAACTGACCACAATCCGTCGTTCACCGTGACATCGGCTTTACCATTGGAGCTGACGGCTTTCACGAACTTGTCGATTTCAACGTAACTTGCACCGAAATGTGCGCCCGCATACGCAACGTCTGGGCTCATCGTTGCATCAAGTTTGCGCAGTTCACGGCTTGAACGATTGCCAATATAAATATGACCAGGACCAGGAATGTGTGCTTCGGCTTTGCCAAGACTGCCGACAACTGCAATCTCTTGTTCATTCCGGCCCACCTCGGCAAACATGCTGAGGTCGAGCATCGCGCGCATGTTGTTGGCATACTCCACAATGACGTAGGCATTATCCAAAATGTCTGCACGCTCGCCGTCGTAAAACTCATCGAGGTGGTTTACGTCTTGTGCGCCACTTGCCATCACGCGCACGGGAGGGGACTGTGCGATCAGGTTCATGAGGTCAAAAAAGTGGCAACACTTTTCCACAAGCGTTCCACCGGTGTTGCGTGAAAAACGATTCCAGTTGTTCACCTTTTGCAAAAACGGAAAACGATGTTCGCGGATACTCAGCATTTTCACCTCGCCAAGTTCGCCAGAATTCACCACGTCAAGCAGTCGAGCAATCGGTGTCATGTAGCGATATTCAAGCCCCACCCATGTGAGCGCCCCGCGCTGTTGAGCAAGTGCAACCACGTCTTGGCAATGCTCAACAGTTGTGCACATGGGTTTTTCTACCAGCACGGGCATATCGGTGTGCAAAATGTCGAGCAATAACGCGTGGTGAGTGAAGTTAGGCGAAGCAACTATCACGGCATCAACTTCACCTGAGTTCAACAGGTCGCGGTGGTCGCGAAATTCGGCAACCGAGTTGTCGGTACCTAATGCGTGCCGAGCCCATTCACGTGGCTCTTCATGTGGATCTGAGATGGCAGTGATTACTGCGTTTGGGTTCGCATTGACATTACGAATGTGCTCGCATCCCATCATTCCCGTGCCAATCACACCAATGCGCGTAACCATGTCGCCACTTTAGGGCGCGTTGGCTCGTAGTCTTGCGCTGTGACTAAGCCGATACACATGGAGTTCGTTCTTTCGGCAACGAACGTTGACCAGTTGCCCGAATCCAAAGCAGAAATTGCATTAGTCGGCAGGTCGAATGTGGGAAAGTCCGCTCTCTTGAACGCAGTGTGCAATCGCAAGAGTTTGGCTCGCGTGTCGAACACTCCTGGTCGCACACAACTCATCAACCTGTTTCAAACCCCAACTGGTGGAACCGTGGTCGACTTACCTGGTTATGGGTATGCGGCTGTTTCAGGAAAACTGAAGCGTGGTTGGGAAAAGATGATCGTTGGATACCTGAACGAGCGCGAAGAACTTGATCTCATCTTGGTGCTCGTTGACGGAGTGATTGGGCCAACCGATTTGGACCTGATGATGCTTGAGCAACTGCGAGCGAGCGAAGTTGATTTTCAGATCATTGCTACAAAGCAGGACAAAGTAAAGCCATCGCAGCGCGAGACGCGTAAACGTGAATTGGCGAAAAATTGTGAGGTTGACCCAAGCGAAGTGGTGTGGACGAGCACGATCACCAATGAGGGAATTGAAAAAGTTCGCTCAATTGTTAATCGCGTCCTGAAGTAGGTCAGATTTACTCCGTAGGCTGTTGCCATGGAAGTTGAAATGATCGTTGAGATCCCACAGGGGTCACGCAATAAGTACGAAATGAATCACGACACAGGCGAGATTTGGCTTGATCGTACGCTTTTCACTGCAACGCAGTACCCGCTCGATTACGGATTTTTTCCAAACACACTTGGCGAAGACGGAGACCCACTCGACGCATTGGTGTGGCTGAGTCAACCTACTTTTTCTGGTTGCCATGTAATGGTGCGACCAGTTGCGGTGTTCTGGATGTCAGATGAGAAAGGCCCAGATGCCAAGGTGTTCTGTGTTGCTTCACACGACCCGCGTTATGCGGCATATCAAGACATTGAAGACTTGCCGGAGCATTTGCTCGACGAAGTTGGAAACTTTTTTGAGGTGTACAAGT
>JBIKHN010000027.1:0-13886 GCA_044362135.1 Ilumatobacteraceae bacterium
TTTGCCGATGCGCATCCAACCGAGTCTGCAGTTGGAGCAGCAACTGCAGCGCTCGCAAAACGAACTGGGGCTGCCAGCATTATCGCTCTGACGTATTCGGGCTATTCGAGCGAAATCCTTTCAGCGTGCCGACCTGCGGCTCGCATCATTGCTGCGACACCGTCGCCCGAAGTTGCGCGTCGACTTCGTTTGTATTGGGGAGTGACGCCGCTCGTCTGTCTGCGCAATATCGACATGGCTGTTGCTGTTGACGATGCGTTTAACGCAGCAGTTGACGAAGGCCTGGTGCAATCAAATGAACTTGTGGTGGTGTGTGCTTCGCGCGAGAACGTTCGCTCGGCGGCCGACACCATTTGGGTGCACAACGCCTAACTCTGCGCTCGTAGGCCTACTGGCCTAAGGATTAGGGTTCTACCCATGACTTCCGAACACGTCGATGTAGTGGTGGTAGGAGCGGGGCTCTCGGGAATTGGTGCTGGTTACCACCTGCAAACCATGAGCCCAGATCGCAGCTATGTCATTTTGGAAGGCCGCGAGAGCCTTGGCGGAACGTGGGATTTGTTCAAGTATCCGGGCGTTCGTTCCGATAGCGACATGCACACGCTGGGTTTCAGTTTCAAGCCATGGACAGAAGCGAAGTCCATTGCCGATGGCCCGTCAATTTTGAAGTACCTGAAGCAAACGGTTTCGCAATTCGGAATCGACAAACACATTCGCTACGGGCAGTTGGTAACAAAAGCGCAGTGGTCAACTGACGATGCGCAATGGACGGTCACGTCGACAAACAAGTCAACAGGCGCAAGCAACACCATTACGTGTTCATTCTTGTTCATGTGCTCTGGCTACTACAGCTATAAGAAGGGACACACGCCAGAGTTCACCGGGCGCGAACGGTTTAAGGGAACCATCGTGCATCCGCAAGAGTGGCCTCTAGATCTTGATTATGCCGGTAAGCGAGTGGTGGTCATTGGGTCTGGTGCGACTGCAGTCACCATCGTTCCGTCAATGGCAGACAAGGCAGCGCATGTCACCATGTTGCAACGTTCACCTACCTACATGGTGTCGCGTCCTGATCATGACGTGTTGGCTAACCGCATGCGCAAGGTATTGCCACCGAAGGTTGCCTACAACCTCACACGCTTCAAAAACACGTGGCGCCAGCAGTTGGTGTATAACAAGACACGCACCGACCCGAACAAAGTGAAGCAACTCTTGCTTGGCGGCATTCAATTAGAACTTGGCGCCGACTATGACATTGCAAAGCACTTCACGCCGGCATACAACCCTTGGGACCAACGCCTGTGTTTGGTGCCAAACGGAGACTTCTTTAAGGCAATGCGTGAGGGCAAGGCATCAGTTGTTACCGATCACATTGCGTCATTCACCGAAACGGGAATTCAATTGGCATCTGGTGAGCACCTAGACGCCGACATCATCGTTACGGCAACAGGACTCGAACTGGTCACCCTTGGAGAAATGGATTTCTTTGTCGATGGCAATCAGGTTGACTTTGCCAAAACATGGACGTACAAAGGCTTTGCTTATTCCGATATTCCGAACTTGGCTTCCACGTTTGGTTACATCAATGCGTCGTGGACACTGCGTTCCGACCTCACAGCCGAATATGTATGCCGGTTATTGAACCACATGCGCAAGAAAGGCGTTGTGCAATGCACGCCTCGATTGCGCGAACAAGATCGGAATATGAAAGAGCGTCCGTGGATTGATGGTTTCTCATCTGGTTACATGCAACGAATGATGCACCGTATGCCACGACAAGGTGACCACGAGCCGTGGATTAACCCGCAGAACTATCGTCGCGACAAGAAGATGTTTAAGCATTCGCCGATCGACGACGGTGTCATGCAGTTCTCAAAGCAATCAGCACGTGTCTAACGACAATCTGATCAGACTCATTCGGACCATTCCCGACGTTCCGTCGCCGGGAATCATGTTTCGCGACATTACGCCATTACTTGGCAATGCCGAGGGGTTTCGTCAGACCATTGCCGCACTGATTGATGCATCGCCAAGCCGAATAGTCACCAAGGTGGTTGGGGTGGAGGCGCGTGGATTCATTTTGGCGGCACCGGTTGCCGAGGAACTTGGTGCTGGCTTTGTGCCTGTGCGCAAGCCAGGCAAACTGCCGTGGACTGTCGTCAGTCAGGATTACGAGTTGGAATACGGCACCGACCGCCTAGAAATCCATGAAGACGCGGTTGGCCACGGTGACACTGTGCTCATTGTGGATGATGTGTTGGCAACAGGCGGTACAGCATCTGCAACGATTCGCTTGGTCGAAGGCCTTGGGGCGAGGGTTGCAGGGCTGGTGTTTCTCATTGAACTCGATGCATTGGGTGGGCGAGAAAAACTTGGCGACTACCCAGTTGCCTCAGTGCTGCACTTCTAGTAATTACTCGTAGTCTTCGACGTCAATCACGGCGTCATCTTCAGCGGGAAGCTCGGCGATGTTTTGGCGCTGGCGGAGTTCGTCGATCTTTTTGATTTCGCGGCCAAGACCTTTGAAGCGTCTGCCAACTGTGAGGTCATCCAGTTCTTCTTGCAGGTTGTCGAAGTTCTTCTTCACCTTGTCGAGCGACTTGGTATAAGCCTCCCACTGCTTTTTGAACTTGCCCATCATCTGCATGATTTGGGCAGCCGTCTCTTCGGTGTGGAAGCTTTCGGTGGCTTGGCGAACAACGACTAAGAATGCGTACAGGGTGAGTGGGGAACACAACACCACTTTGCGTTCGAGTGCCCAGTCGATCAGTTCTGGGTCTGCTTCATGCACAAAACCGGTGATGCTTTCGTTTGGCACAAACAGCAAGACATAGTCGAGCGAGTGTTGCGTGGTGGAAACTACGTAGTCACGCTTTTGCAATTCGGTAACGCGTGCCCGAACTGCAGTTATGAACTCGCGCTTCAATTGTTCGCGCGACGTGGCTTCTGTTGCTGCTACATACTTTGCGTACGAGTCGAGAGGGAACTTCACGTCCATGTACAACACGCGGTCGGGTGGCATAAGGAATGTGTAGTCGGGGCGACCACCACCGGTAATAGTGTCTTGCTTTTCGTAGTTGATGCCTTCGATGAATCCGGCAGCACGCAGCATGTCTTCTGCCATGCGTTCGCCCCATTGGCCGCGAGCCTGCGAACTGGACAGCACGCTGTTCAAGTCGCCAGCAGTTTTTGCAAGCGCAGCAACAGCCTCTTCTACGTTGCCGAACTTCTTCGTGTTCTGTTCGCGTAACGAAGAGATCTCGGCGTCCATTTCGGCGATGCGGCGACCGATATCTTCCTGCACATTGCGCAGCGAGGTATCAATCTGTTGAGCGCTCTTGCCAAATCGTTCGCCAGAGGCTTCGGCAACACGGTCGGCTGCAAGTTTGATGGACTCTTCGCGATCGCGCCGCGACTGTTCGGTAAGCGCTGCGAGCGCATCGGACAACGCAGATTGCACTACGTGGTTCACTTGGCCAGCGATGTCCACTTGCGGCGCTGGATCGAACGTGGGCAGCGCTGGCGTGGCGCTTCGACGAGTAACGAGAAAGAGAACGCCTGCGCCAATGGCGAGGCCAACGATGAGGGGAAGAATGAAGTCCATCAGGCGATGGTACTGAAGGGGTGATGCAGGATTCGTGGGCTATGCGCGCGGGTAATGGCAGGCCACAAATTGACCGTCTGCAACCTCACGAAGCATTGGTTCCTCAGTTGCGCACAACTCAGTTGCGGCCGGGCAACGAGTGCGGAAACGACAACCGGAAGGTGGGTCTACTGGCGATGGTGGTTCGCCCGTAATTGGGGTGCGTTGAGTCTTGTGGGTTGGATCTGGAACAGGAACCGATGAAATAAGTGCGGCGGTGTAATGGTGCGCAGGTTTGGAATAAATCGATTCGGTGGTGCCAATTTCGCACACCTTGCCCAGGTACATCACCATGATGCGGGTGCTGATTGCTTTGACTACCGAAAGGTCGTGGCTAATGAAAATCAGCGTCAGACCGTAACGGTCTTTCATGTCATTCAACAGGTTCAGAATCTGAGCTTGGATACTGACGTCGAGAGCACTTACTGGCTCATCGCAAATCAACATCTTTGGTTCAAGTGCCAAACTGCGCGCGATGCTGATGCGCTGACATTGTCCGCCAGAGAACTCGTATGACTTGCGGTCAAGCACCAACTCTGGATCGAGTCCAACATTGTTCAGAAGTGTCTTGACTTTATCGGTGCGCTCGTTCTCGTCGCCCTTTGACCAAATCCACAGTGGTTCTTCAACAATCTGGCGAACTGTCATACGCGGGTCTAATGAAGATATTGGATCTTGGAAGATCATTTGAATAGAGGTTCGAGCAGATCGCAGATCGCTCTTTGAGAGCGAAGTTAACTCATTTCCTTCAAACCGGACAGTTCCCGATTTCGGTTTCTGGATTTGCAGAAGTGCTTTGCCGAGCGTGGTTTTTCCGCAACCAGATTCGCCGACCACTGCCAACGTTTCACCCTCTTTGACATCAAAACTGACGCTGGAGACTGCATTAACAACTTTGTTTCCAGGCACCTTGAATTCGACAACAAGATCTTCAACACGAAGAAGGACGTCCGACTCTTTACGCAGGTGTGCATGATTAGTCATGGTCAGCTCACTTTCCTCTGAATTGAGTCGCCAAGTGGGAACCAGCAGCGGTAGAGGTGACCGTCTGTAGCCACTTCTAGTTCTGGATGTTCAGTGAAACACTTGTCTTGTGCGTAGCTGCAACGTGGTGCGAATCCGCATCCAGGAGGCCTGTCGGTTGGGTCGGGGAGACGACCTTCAATCACTGGAAGCCGCGAGCCGGCTTTCATCTGAATGTTTGGAATGGACTTGAACAGCGCCTCGGTGTACGGCATCTTCATGTTCGCAAACAATTCGGTGGTTGGAGCCTGCTCAACAATTTCGCCTGCGTACATCACCGCCACGTAGTCGGTGTTACCTGCAACCACACCTAGGTCGTGAGTTACTAGCACCATGGTCATGTTGAGGCTTTGACGCAAATCGGTGAGTAGTTCAAGAATTTGTGCCTGCACGGTTACGTCGAGAGCCGTTGTTGGTTCGTCGGCAAAAAGCAACTTTGGATTGCACGAAATAGCAATTGCAATCATGATGCGTTGGCGCATGCCACCTGAAAGCTGGCTTGGGAACTTGCGCAACATTTGCTTTGGCTCAGGAATGCGCACAAGTGTGAGCAACTCAATACTGCGTGCTCTCGCTTCTTTGCGGCTCATCCCTAAGCGAACACGCAGACTTTCTTGAAGTTGCGAACCAATTCTGCGAACTGGGTTGAGCGCAGTCATTGGATCCTGGAAAATCATGGCCATGCCAGTTCCGAATTCGTTACGGACATCATCTCTCGACATGTCTGAAAGCACTTTGCCATCAAACGTGATGCGACCATCGCGAGTGACGTTGCTTCCGGTGAGCAGTCCCATGGCGGCGCGCGACATAACAGTTTTTCCTGAACCCGACTCACCAACGATGCCAATGCTGGTTCCGGCTTTTATTTCGAGGTCTACACCGCGAACGGCTTCGAGCTGACCACGGTGTGTAGAAAACCGAACCCTCAGATTTTCAAGTTTGAGAATTGAGGTCATATCTTGCCCTCACGGGTGTCGAGACGGGAACGTAGATGGTCACCAATTTGGTTGAAAGCAATAACAGTGAGTGCAAGAACGATGACGGGTACGTACATGGACTGAGGAGCGTAGGTGAAGTCGCCAGCAACACGACCGATCATTGCGCCCCAGCTGACTCCGTCAATAATTCCAACGCCTAGTAACGACAGAGCACCTTCTGCCACAATCACAACGCCAATCGCCAGGAAAATTACCGCGTAAATTGCAGGTAACACGTTCGGAACGATGTGCTTAAAGATGATGTGGCGGTCTTTCATTCCCATCGACCTCGCAGCCACGATGAATTCACGATTCACCCATGACAGCGTCGCACCACGTGCGATACGTCCAAGAATTGGAATGATCACCACGGTAAGCGAGAAGATGATGATGAAAACACGGCGGTTTGGATCAATTGGAATTGCTGGGTCGGCGCTGGTTGCAAGGATTGCCACTAAGGCAAGCCCAAGAACAAGGTTGGGAATAGACAGCAAGATATTGAAAAACAAGTTGACGGCAACGTCCAGTTTTCCACGCATGTACGCCGAGCCAATGCCGATTGCGGAGCCAATTAGCCCACCAATTCCCACCGAGATCAAAGCAATAAGAATCGAGATGCGGGCACCATTGATCACGTTAGATAGCAGGTCGTAACCATTGATATCTGTGCCCAATATGTGGCCAGCACTGAACAGGCCTACGCCTGGCGCATCGGGGTCGTATTCGGTTGGGTCGGGTAGCGGCAGGAAACTCCCCGTCAACACAAAAAACAAAACAATAGCCACCCAAGTGGCACTGATTTTCGTTGGCAAGTTAAAGGTTGACCACAACTTACGCATTGCGACGCTCCCTGGTACGTGGGTCAACAAAGCCAAGGACCACGTCGATGATGCCATTGAACAGCACATAACCCACTGCAATCAGCGCGATGTAGGACTGCAGGGCGAAGAATTGGCGAGAGAAGATGGCGATACCGATTTCGGAGCCAAGGCCTGGGATTGAAAAGATTTGTTCAATAACCAATGTTCCGCCAATAAGCGCTCCCATGTTTAGGGCAGCGCTCGTGAACAGGGTGGTGGAGCTTGGGCGAAGAACGTGGGTAAACAAAATGCGACGGTTACTCAAACCTTTAGATGCTGCCATCGTCACATAGTCCTCGCGAAGCGTGGCGATTACATCGCTGCGGAGCAGGCGCGAGTAGGTGGCGATGGTGGGAATGGATAGCGACAACACGGGTAGCACCATGGTCTTGATGTGTTCGACAAAATTCTCGGATGGGTCAACATAGCCAAGTGGCGGTAACCAACCCAATTTGACTCCTACAAAGATTGCTAGCAGCAGGCCGAACACAAAGTTGGGGACTGATGCAGCAGCAAACAAGCTGTAGCTGATCACTCGGTCGGAGCGACGGCCTGCGCGGTATGCGGTGTATATGCCAAGCGGAATGGACACGAGCAGTGAAACAAACTGAACGTAGATTACAAGCCGCAGAGAAATGGGCAGCGCAGTTGCGAGTCGGTTTGACACTGGCTCTCGACCACCACCGGGAAAAATGATGTATCCAAAGTTGCCACGGACGAAATCATTGAGCCAGTGGAAGTAAAACGTGAACGCATTGCCATCAAGACCAAGTGATTTGAGTTGCTCGTTCACGCTCGCTTCATCACCTGGAGCGATGTACAAATCCTTCAAGCCGACAGGAAGTAGTTGCAGCAACAGAGAAACAATCAACGTTGACCCAAAGATAACGAGCAGTAGTGGAATAATGCGTTTCAGCACATTGTTAATCCACCCCAAATTATTCCCCATGTAAAAATTCTAATCTGCCCGAAGCGAAATTCATAATCGGGATGCAAACAAAAAAAAACCGGGTGTTGGCATTTGCCAACACCCGGTTTCTTATTTTCGACTTACTGACTATCTACTTTTCTAGGTATACGCCTACCCAGTTGATACCGGCATTTGTCATTGGAACTCCTGCTCCACCTGAAGCGAGAGTGAACTTGTCAAATCCCTTGAGCTTCTTGCTCATACCAGTTGAGTATCCCAGTGTTGGTGCTGGAAGTACGGTTGCATTTTCTTGCAAGTACTTCGTTACTGCCTTCACGTTGGCAACACGGGTTGACGTGGTGTCAAACTGTGCCTTCCATACCAGTGCGTCGAGCGCTGGGTCGTTGAGGCGTGCTGGGTTGATCAAAGCACCAAAGTTCCTGAACAATCCGCCGAGTTGCGCACTTGCAGCGCTTAGACCACGAAGGAACAGGTTGCCTGGAGCGTTGAAACCGTTTGATTGAACGAACGGAAGCGTGAACTCAGTTCCAGTTCCTTCAAACAAAGTGGTTGGGTACATCTGGTAAGGGTTTGTCTTGCCAGATGATGGTGATGGGAATGCATTCGCTGTGATTGTTGCTGTGTCTTCTGTCGAGATGTTGACAGTGATGCCAGCCTTCTTCATCATTTGAGCAAATGTCTTCGCGCCCGCCTGTGACTCAGAGCTTGGGTCTGCTGGCAACGTAAAGGTGAGATCTTTTCCGGTCTCAGCCTTGTACGCAGCAACATACTGCTTGGCTTTTGCAAGGTTGAAGGTAATGAAACCAGCCTTGTTGTAACCAATGTTGGTCTTACCGACTACTGAGGTTGGGATTTCGCCCAAGCACTTGCCCTTAAAGCAGTTGCGTTGCTTGTAGTAACCAGCCGAGTCGTATGCATATGAAACGGCCAAACGTGCATTGAGCTTGTTGAACGGCTCGATTGCATGGTTGAACATTGACATTGCGTAGTAGTCGTAGCGGCTTTCAATCAATTGCAAGTTCTTATTTTCTTTTACGTTAAGAATTTGCTTGATTTCACCAGCAGAGGTGAATTGTGCTGCATCGAGTGTTCCGGACTTCAATCCGTTCACACGCTGTGTTGCTTGGTTGACGTACTTGAACGTAATTGAATTCAAGTATGGCAATTGCACGCCAGCGCTGTCCTTACGCCAGTAAGAGGTGTTCTTCACCACTTTGGTTTCAGTTGGGCTTACTGAGCTGAACTTGAATGGTCCAGTTCCAACACCCTTTGTCGAGCACTGTGTTGCGTTTGAGAGATCGGAAAGTGAACGCACGAAGTTGCGACCCGATGCGTACATCGTTGCTGGCCAGTCAACTTGTCCGTTCCACAAATCAATCTTGAACGTCAACGCGTCAAGTGCTGTGGCCGACTTAAAGTTTGCCGAGAATGGAACGCCTGATCCAAGAGTGTGGGCTGGGTTTCCGCGTCCTGTTGTAACAAGACCCAAGAAGTAGGCACCAGCTGATGCTTGAACGTTGGCAACTCCTGCCGCAGCATTGAGGTCTGTGCCGTCGTGGAACTTAATTCCGGAACGCAACTTGATTGTCCAGGTCTTGAAGTCTGCACTCGGTGTAACAGCCTCTGCGAGGTACGGAACGATTTCACCGTTTAGCTTCTTTTCAAAGAAGCCCTCATAGGCGGTCTTCATGATTCCCAATGCCGAGTTTGAAGCATTAGGTGAAAAACACGTCGTGAGCAATTGGTTAAACACACCAACGGTGATGTCACCGCCAGGTGTTGCCTTCTGTACTTTTGCTGCGCTGCTGCCGGATACGCCGACAGAAGAAACAGCAAGTGCGAGACCCAAACCGATTGCGATTTGGCGTACTCGACGTGAACGCTTGACGTTCAATGTCATGAATTTCCCCCTATTCAGTCACCGGGATGGTGACCATTGAATGAGGCAAGCCTACGGTTGGGTTCAGAGCCGCGTCAAGCCAGGCACCCTAAGTTTCCTTGGTATATCAGCGCTAACTATTGCAAGCGAATAGTTGATTGAGAAGCAAAATTACTTCTGTTGCGTGGCGCGTAATTGATCAAGTGGTATGTGGCAACGCATGAAGTGTCCAGGCTCAACTTCCTTGAGTTCTGGCTCCACAGTGGTGCACAGACCTTCGACGCCACTGCCTGCCATACGCGGACAACGTGGGTTTAATACGCAACCTGTAGGTGGGTTGGCAGGGCTTGGAACATCGCCTTCCAAGCGAATGCGGATGCGCTGCGATCCATCAATTGCAGGAACACTTGAAACCAATGCTTCGGTGTACGGGTGGTGTGGTCCGTTGAACACGGTTTCTGCGTTTCCAAGTTCCATTACGCGACCCAAATACAACACGGCGATTCTGTCGCTGATGTATCGAACTACACCAAGGTCGTGCGAGATGAACAGGTAACTGGTGTCATCTTGTTTTTGCAAGTCAACAAGCAAATTCAAAATAGTTGCTTGTACCGAAACGTCAAGTGCCGACGTAGGTTCGTCGCACACCACAAGATTTGGTGATCCTGCGAACGCGCGTGAAATGGCGACACGTTGCTTCAACCCACCGGAAAGCTGGGCTGGGCGAGCGTTGTGCAATGAAGCATCAACGCGCATTCCCGAGAGCAACTCGTGGGCGCGATTGTCAGAGTCTTTTCGACTGAAGCCGGAAAGTCTTTCAACAGCGCGCGAGACAATGCGGGTCACGCTGTGGCGACGGTTAAGCGCCTGGTCAGGGTTTTGGAACACGATTTGCAATGCTCCAACATCTGCGACCGAACGCTTGCTTAATGCACGTGCAAGTTTCTTGCCGCTCAGCGTCATCACGCTTGTTGTTTCTGCGCTGGTAAGACCGAGAATCATTTTTGCAATGGTGGTCTTTCCCGAACCAGATTCACCAACAAGTCCAAGAGTTTCTCCTGGTCCAACGAACAGCGATACATCGTTAACAACCTGAACCTTGTTTCCGTCTTGCGTGAAAATCTTTGACAGGCTGTTGATGTTGAGCAAGTCACCATCTGGCACTGGTCGTTTGCTCGGATTTGAAAGCCCTTGTGATGCGCCTTCAATGTTTCGAGGCATCGATGGGGCTTTGTCATGGTGGAAACAACGTGCAACATGCGATGGACCAACAGTGACCATCTCTGGCTTTTCGGTGCGGCAACGATCGTCGGCAAGTGAGCAGCGCGGAGCAAACACGCAGCCGTCAAAATGCAATCCAAGCGACGGTGGTGAACCTGGAATGGTTTCCAGACGATCAGTGTTCTTGTGCAAACCACCACGTGGAATACAACGAAGCAGTCCAACGGTGTACGGGTGTTGCGGGTTGGAAAGGATGTCTGCGGTAGTTCCTTGTTCAACAAGTGCGCCTGCATACAACACGCCAACTCGGTCGCACATGTGGCGAATAACTCCAAGGTTGTGCGAGATGAAGAGCACTGCGGTTCCCGTTTCACGACGAAGTTCGCGCACCAAATCAAGAACTTCTGCTTCAACGGTTGCGTCGAGACCCGTTGTTGGCTCGTCCATGACCAGCAGGCGAGGGTTCGATGCAAGCGCCATAGCGATAACTACACGCTGCGCCATGCCACCTGAAAGTTGGTGTGCATAGCGACGCATCACCTTTTCTGGATCCGCAATTTTCACACGAACCAAAGCCTCAAGCGCGAGCTTGGTTGCTTCAGATTTTGACTTGCCAGCAAGTTCGAATACTTCAGCAACTTGATCACCAACGCGGACGGTTGGGTTCAGTGCTGCGACTGGGTTTTGATACACCATTGAAATCACAGAGTTTCGGAGTTCACCCACTTCGCCATCGCTCATAGTCACCATGTCGCGACCCTCAAACAGAATTGAGCCACCGGTGATCTTGCCGTTGCGTGGAAGATAACGCATCGCGGCGTATGCAGCAGTTGACTTTCCACAACCAGATTCGCCAACTAAGCCATATGCCTCGCCGGGTTCGATAGACAACGAAATATTGCGAAGCACTTCACGATCGATTCCGCGAACGGTGTATGAAACTTCGAGGTTGCGAAGTTCAAGTGTTGGAGTGCTCATATTTCAAATACCTCGAGTAGTCCGTCCGAAATGAGGTTGACGCTTACGGCCAGTGAAGCAATGGCAAGCGCAGGAAACGCTGTAGGCCACCACTGGTTGTTAAATATCTGCGCCCAGTTTTCGGAAATTTGGGTACCCCAGTTAGGAGAACCATATTCAACTCCGGCACCAAGGAATGACAGTGTGGCGATTGCGAAAATTGCGTATCCAAGTCGCACGGTGAACTCCACGATGATTGGAGGCATGACGTTCGGCAAAATCTCTTTGAACAGAATGTGCGGCGTGCGCTCTGTGCGCAGGCGAGCGGCGGCAACATATTCAAACTCGGCCTCGGCAAGCACTGCAGCACGAACAGTGCGAGCAATATTTGGCGTAAACACGAAAGCAATGATCAACACCGTGAGTGTTGGGGAAGAGCCATCAATTGCCGCGATTGCGAGCAGCGCAATGATGATGGCTGGGATCGCAGAAATTGCTTCGAGCAGACGCATCACGATGATGTCGAACCAGCCCTTGAAGTATCCGGTAATCAGTCCGAGCGAAGCTCCTGCGATAGTTCCGATGATTGTCGCTGCAAACGACATGACCAGAATGAGTCGCGAACCGACGATGACTCGAGAGAAAACATCTTGTCCATTCGGGTCAGTGCCAAACCAATACGTTCCGTTTGGAGCAACACTCACGAACTCGTAGTTCTGTTCGTCGATGGCAAAGGGAGTAACGAATTTTCCAAAGATGGCGCACAAGATCCAAAAGCCAAGAATGCTGATGCCGATGATGAATGCTTTATTGCTGCGAAGAAGTGCCAAGCGCTCTTTGCGAATTTGCAAACGTTCAGCGTTTGACTTTTCCGAAACTTCTGTGTTAGTGACGCTCATTCGGAAATCCTTTGGCGAATTCTTGGGTTCAATACTGCAAAGAGAATGTCAGCAATCAATTGGAACGAAACGATGACCACGCTGGTCAGAATGACGCCCGATTGAAGCACGGCGTAGTCGCGTCCACCTACTGCAGCCAAGAGCACCGTTCCGAAGCCCCGATAGTTGAACACCATTTCAACCGCAACCAAACCACCAATTAGGTACGGGATTTGGCTGGCGACCACCGCAATGGTGGGAAGCATGGCGTTGCGAAGCACGTGCTTCACCACTGCTTTGCGTCGCGAGTAGCCCTTGAGTACGGCGGTGCGCATGTAGTCGGAATCAAGTGCTTCGATAACACCTGCGCGGGTAATACGGGCGATGTATCCGAACAGGACGAGTAGTAGTGCAAAGGAAGGAAGAAGTAAGTGCCAAATACTCTGTAGGAACCCGCCATTGCCGTCATCAGGCATTGCGGAGATAGGGAAGACTTGAACCACCACGCCGAATACCAATAACAGAATTACGGCCCACACAAACTCGGGAATTACAGCAGCTGATAAACCGCCCACAGTAATTGCACGATCAATCTTTTTTCCGCGGTACATCGCTGCGAGAATTCCACCAGCGATACTGAGTGGAACAATCAAGATAAACGCCACGCCTGCGAGGCGAGCAGAGTATCCCAGAGCAGGAATCAGGGTCTCAGACACTGGTCGCGAGGTAGACATCGATACTCCCAAGTCGCCCGACAGTAAGTCTTTGATCCAGTTAAACAACTGAGTAAGTAAAGGTTTATCCAGACCGTACAAACTGTTGAATGCAGCAACGTCTTCTGGTGTTGCTTGTCGTCCGAGGCTTTGACGCGCGACATCTCCAGGGAGAATGCGGGTCATGAAAAAAACGATGACCGCTGCCAGTCCCACCGTCAGAACGGACAGACCTAAGCGTTTAGCAAGAAACGATTTCATGAAATTAAAACTCTACTCATGTAAGTGTGGAAAATAAAAAACCCCCAGCGCACCGAAGCACGCTGGGGGTTTATTACTTGCTTAATTGGCGATTATGCCAACTTCACGTCCTTCGCAATGATTTGACCCATTCCGTTTACTGAGAAACCACTGACACCCTTGCGAGCGCAGTAGATCAAGTTGGAGGTGTAAGCCAAAATGTACGGTGACATTTCAAGCGAACGCTCTTGGATCTTCTTGCTGGCAACCTTCTGCTTGGCAGGGTTTGGTGCTGCAATGTATTCATCAATTGCTGCGTCCAATACATCGTCCCACAACTGAGCTCCCGACCAGTCTGCGGTCGACTTCCACTCACGTGTGAGGTATTGGTCAGGAACGCCACGACCGGCCCAGTCAACGATGCCAAGGTTCGAAGCCAACCACGAGTTGTTGTCGTAGGAGAATACTGTGCCCTTAACCGATGGGTATGGGTTGTAGGTGTAGTACACAGCTCCACCACCGTCAGATCCGTCAATCTTGAGCGTGACTTTGATGCCAATCTTG
>JBIKHN010000114.1:0-5029 GCA_044362135.1 Ilumatobacteraceae bacterium
TCACCTGCAGTTGCTTCGTAAGCAGTTTTGTCAAACTTCAGTCCAGCTACTGCTCGCACTTCAAGGTCAACGGTGGCGGGAAGAGTTTCTGGGGTAGCTGTGGAACCGCTGCAAGCTGAAAGAGCAACAGCGACGGCAACTACGGCAAGTGAATTCTTGGCAAAACGAATCATGCCCTTATGTTACGAGCCTTTTGGGAAGCCCCGATGGTCGTGGTCGAAAGACACAGAGTACGATGAGGGCGATGCTTGATCGCTCAAAGCCCGAAGATTTCGGCGCCAACTCGTGGCTAGTCGAAGAGATGTACGAGCGTTTTCGCGAAGACCCAAACTCGGTCGGCGATACCTGGAAAGAGTTCTTTAGCGACTTCAAGCCTGCTGGCGCACCAAAAGCCGACAGCACTGCCGAAATCATTCGCCCTGCTTTGCCGCCAGAGCTTCGTGAAGAAGTTTCCAAGCCACAGCCTGTAGTTACGTCACCAGGCGTAGAGCCACCAGCGCCGAAGATTGCCATGTCGGAAATCATTCCCGATGGCGAACCAGAGCCGTTGCGCGGTGTGTCGGCAGCAATTGCTACCAACATGGAAAAGAGCCTCACGGTTCCTACCGCAACAAGTTTCCGCAATGTGCCAGCCAAGTTGTTGGAAGTGAACCGCAAGGTCATGAACAACTACCGCTCGCGCACTGGTCAGCCAAAAATTAGTTTCACGCACATCATTGGTTACGCAATCGTGCGAGCAATTGCCGACGCAGTTCCAAACATGAAAAACGGTTACCTCACCGATGCAGACGGCAAGCCGCAAATTCAAAGGCGCAACAACGTAAACATTGGTCTTGCAGTCGACGTCGACAAGGGCAAAGGTCAGCGCACACTCGTTGTTCCGGTGTTGCGTAATGCCGATGCACTCGACTTCGCAGGCTTCTTGCTTGCTTACGACGAAATCATTCGCAAGGTGCGCGCAAACAAGTTGACCGTTGAAGACTTCCAAGGCGCAAATGTCAGCCTTACAAACCCGGGCACCATCGGCACCGTGCAGTCGGTTCCACGTTTGATGCCAGGTCAAGGTGTCATCGTTGGTGTTGGCAGCATCGATTACCCAGCAGAGTTTCAAGGCAGTGACGAACGTTCGTTAACGCGCCTTGGTGTGTCGAAGGTGGTCACCATCACCAGCACATACGACCACCGCATTATTCAAGGTGCCGAAAGCGGCATGTTCTTGAAGTATGTGCACGAATTGCTTCTTGGTCAGCACGACTTTTATCACGATGTATTCCGCAGCCTCGGTGTTCCGTACGAAGCAGTGCAGTGGCATCAAGACAGCAACTTGCTCGACTCTGAAGACGAAATGTTGCATAAGCAAATGCAAGTGGCAACACTCATTCGCGTACACCGCGTGCGTGGTCACCTCATTGCCGACCTCGATCCACTTCGTTGGAAAGAACCGCAGATGCCAATCGAACTCGATCCGGCAACATACGGCCTGACCATTTGGGACTTGGATCGTCAGTTCCTCACTGGTGGCGTAGGCGGAGTTCGTAAGTCAACACTTGGCGATTTGCTCGGTGTGTTGCGCGACGCATATTGCCGCACCATTGGTGTTGAGTACATGCACATTCACTCCACCGACGAACAGCGCTGGATCCAAGAGCGCGTTGAAGGTCACGGAGTTTTCAATTTCACGGTCGACAAGCGCCGAGTGCTCGAGCGTTTGAACGCAGCCGAAGCATTCGAGCGTTTCTTGGCCACAAAATACGTAGGAACCAAGCGTTTCGGCCTTGATGGCGCCGAGTCTGCAATTCCAATTCTTGACACCATTCTCACCAGTGCCGCCGATGCAGGAATGCACGGTTCGGTATTGGGCATGGCTCACCGTGGTCGTTTGAACGTACTCGGCAACATCATGGGCAAGAGCTACAACCAAATCTTCCAAGAGTTCGAGGGCTACATCGACCCATCGTCGGTGCAGGGCTCGGGCGACGTGAAGTATCACCTTGGTTCGGTTGGCACGTTTGTTTCGCCAAGTGGGGCAGAACTGCCAATTGAAATGTCGGCAAACCCAAGTCACCTCGAAACCGTTGACCCAATCGTTCTCGGAACCGTGCGTGCAATGCAGGACGAAATTGATCCACCGCTTTCATACAGCGTGTTGCCGTTGCTCATTCACGGCGACGCTGCGTTTGCAGGGCAGGGTGTTGTTGCCGAGTGCTTGGCCATGAGTGACACCAGCGGTTATCGCGTTGGCGGAACCATTCACCTCATCATCAACAACCAAATTGGTTTCACCACCGCACCTGAGTACGCGCGTTCGTCGCAGTATTCAAGCGATGTTGCAAAAACTGTGCAGGCACCAATTTTCCACGTGAACGGCGACGACCCAGAAGCTTGCGTGCGTGTTGCGCGTTTGGCATTTGACTATCGCCAGAAGTTCCACAAAGACGTGGTCATTGACATGATTTGTTATCGCCGTCACGGACATAACGAAGGCGACGATCCGAGTTACACGCAGCCGCTTATGTACAAGGCAATTGCCGAGCGCCGCAGTGTTCGCAAGTTATATGTCGAAACGTTGGTAAAGCGTGCCGACATCACTGTGGAAGAGGCCGAGCAAGCGTTGTCCGATTACCAGGGCAAGTTGCAAGGTGCGCTCGACAACACACGTGCATCAGCGCCTGAGCCAATCAAAGTTCCGCCACCGCCATTACCAGTTGGTGTTGTTCCTCATGTTGCAACGGGTGTAGACCGTGCAATCTTGGATGGCATTTTTAATCACCTCACCGAATATCCGGAAGGTTTTGCACCGCACCCAAAACTGTTCAAGCAATTCGAACAGCGCGCTAGTCAGTATGTGTCGCAGCAAGATGTGGACTGGGCAACCGCCGAAGCATTGGCATTTGGTTCACTCGTTGTTGAAGGCACGCCAGTTCGTTTGATGGGTGAAGATTCACGTCGCGGCACATTCAGTCAGCGCCACTCAACACTTATTGATTACAACAACGAACGTCGTTGGGTTCCTTTGAACACATTGCCAAACGCGAAGTCGCGCTTCTGGGTGTACGACTCATTGTTGTCGGAATATGCAGCGCTTGGTTTTGAATACGGATATGCGCATTCAAACCACAAGGCGTTGGTCATGTGGGAAGCGCAGTTCGGCGACTTCGCTAACGGCGCACAGATCATCATCGACCAATACATCGTTGCTGCCGAAGACAAGTGGGGTCAGCAAAACGGCGTAGTCATGTTGTTGCCACACGGTTTCGAAGGCCAAGGCCCAGAACACTCGTCGGCACGCATGGAGCGCTTCTTGCAGTTGTGCGCGGAAGACAACATTCAGGTGTGTTACCCAACAACGGCAGCGCAGTACTTCCACATGTTGCGTCGCCAGGTGCGTCGCGATTTCCGCAAGCCGCTAGTAGTCATGACGCCGAAGCAGCCGTTGCGCATGAAGGAAAGCCGTTCACCAATTGCCGACCTGGTAACGGGCAGCTTTGAAGAAATTTTGGACGACCCAACAGTTGCCGACAAGTCGAAGGTGACGCGCATTGTGTTGTGCACCGGCAAGGTTGCGTGGGACGTGATGTCGGAGCGCGCAAAGCGCAATGCAGATTTCGCAGTGGTTCGTGTTGAGCAGTTGTATCCGTTCCCAATTGCTGGATTGCGCGAAATCATGTCGCGTTATCCAAATGCGAAGCAGATGGTGTGGGTGCAAGAAGAGCCAGAGAATATGGGTGCTTGGCGCTTTGTTGATGCCATTGTGTGGCCAGTAAAGAACGAGGGTTACGACTGGCGCCATGTTTCACGCGTGGAGTCGGGTAGCCCTGCAACTGGTTCAAAGGCAATTCACGATCAAGAACTTGCAGACCTCATGGAGCAAACGTTCTCCACCTGGTGACCCCGCTATCCGAATCTAGGAATAGCAACCATTATCGCCATAGCTGTGAATGCAAATCCGATCAGAGTGAAAGCGCTCTGGCGAAAATTTCGATTCATTGAGGTTTCCATTTTCAACTGAAACTCATCTAGATCAAGTCGAATTTGAGTTCCAAGATTTGAAATCTTTGTATCTAAATCCGCTAGGCGCATGTCAACTCGGGCGAAACATGCGTCGACCTCGGTAAACCTTGCGTCGACCTCGGTAAACCTTGCGTCGATTTGTTCAAACCGGGCGTCAACCATTGCGAATTTTGATTCGAAATGCATTCCCAAGTGTCGTAAGTCTGCTTTTGTCGCAGGCTGATTGTTTAATTCGCTATCCAAGATTGTCTCCAATGTAAGTGTTGTCATGCATCCGATGTGTGCCGAAATTTATGAAAAGCGAAGAAATATCGCGAGAAACATGCCAGCAATTGCTGCAAGCTGTGCGACTCCAAAACTGATGAAGATTGCCGTCAAACGATCGGTCTTGTCATTCATATACATCTTTAACGAAGCTTCGTTTTCGATCATTCGACTATCCAGCCGATCAAATTTTGATTCAAGCCGCACCGCAAGGTTCCGTAGGTCGGCTTTTGAAGCAGGTTCTTGCGAGCCTTGGTTCATGTCTTCAATGGTTTGCTTTTCGAGCTCGTTATCCAATGGTTTCTCCAATGCAAGCGTTGTCATGTGTCCGATGTGTGCGGGTGCACCTAAATGATGAAGGTATTAATTGCAGTGATAAATGCAATAGTCGCGAATATGAAGAATGCTGCAAACCCGTACATATCGCGGCGAATGGCATCTCGTAATTCAGAATTCTGTGCGGTAAAGCGTGCATCGACCATCGCGAATTGAGCGTCAATTTTGTCAAATCGAGCATCAATCTTGACAAACCGCGAATCAATTTTTGCAAAGCGACGGTCGATACGAGTGGCAAGAATGCGCAAGTCGTTGCGCGTTGCGGGTTCGTTTGGCCAATGCTCAAAGTCATCGGCGAGGTTTTGCTCAGGTTCGTTTTCCACGGCACTTCCAGATGTAAAAGTTTGCATATGGCACATGTGTGCGAGGAAGGCCGAAGCCGACTTCGCAATTGTGACATACCCCGTGCTTTGTCTGT
>JBIKHN010000115.1:0-5011 GCA_044362135.1 Ilumatobacteraceae bacterium
TTGAAGACTTCAGGTTCTGCTCGGTGTCGCCGATTGGCTCTCCCGATGCTGGGTCGCCTACTTCTGCAAGGTATTCAAGGTGACCGTGTGCGTGACCGGTTTCGCCGTCAGCAACGTTCTTGAACAAGCCAGCAACGTCTGGGTAACCCTCTACGTCTGCCTTCTGTGCGAACCACAAGTAACGACGATTTGCCTGGCTCTCGCCTGCAAACGCTTCCTTGAGGTTTTCATGTGTCTTGGTGCCGGAAAGGCCTGCCATGATTTTCTCCTCTGTTGATGTTTGGTTTGGTATTTACTTACTTATTTTCGCCTGCAGAGCAGGAGACTTTGCATGCGCTGACCTTCCGGTCTTTGCACGACTTTTTTCACATGATGAACACACGCCCTGGAACACCACGCCAACTTCGCTGACGGTGAAATCTTCCAGATCGAGCGGACGTAGTGCGGCAGTTCCCTTTACATGAACGTCGCGGATTTGACCGCAATCGGTGCACACCACGTGGTGGTGATCATCGAGGTTCGGGTCAAAACGTGTTGCGCCACCACCAATGTCGATGAATTGAAGTTCGCCCATTTCTGCTAGCTCATTCAGCGTCTGGTACACAGTGCGCAATGAAATGCCGGGCATCTGTGCCGATGCTTCAGCAAACAGTGCCTCAGCCGTTGGGTGACGATCATTTCCGTGCATCAACTGAAACAACAGCTGACGCTGGGGCGTGATCTTACGGCCTTGGCTTCGGTACGCGGCGACGAGTTCTGACGGCGATTGCACGAACGAGAGAATAAAGCCGTCACTGTCTAATCTGCAATTCGTGCGAACAAGAAATCTTTGCAAATTGTTAAAAATATGAATGAGGCGCATAATGGCTCACCCAAAGAGCATTGCGCTTAGGCTGACTGCGTGAATTTCGATCGCAAGGCAAATATTGAACGCCTCAGGGGCGAGCAATTTGACGTCCTGGTCATTGGCGGAGGAATCACTGGGGTTGGCGTGGCCTTGGACGCCGCCTCGCGTGGGCTGCGAACCGCCCTTGTTGAAAAGGATGACTTCTCATCGGGAACATCCTCGAAGAGCAGCAAACTCATTCACGGAGGCTTGCGCTATTTGCAACAAGGCGAAATTGGCTTGGTCTACGAAGCGCTACATGAACGCCAACGCCTGCGGAAGAACGCACCACACCTAGTACAACTGCTCCCCTTCATGATTCCTATCCTTACGAAAGACGGTGTGGTGTCGAAGAAGATCGCTCGCGCACTGGGTAGCGCATTGTGGATGTACGACCTCACTGGCGGTTGGCGGATTGGAAAGTTCCACCGTCGCTTGAAGGCCAAAGACGCACATAAACACCTACCCACCATGCCTTTCGAAAAGCTTGCTAGTGCGTACTTGTACTACGACGCTGCAGCCGATGACTCACGACTGTGCGTGACCGTTGCTCGCACCGCCGTGCAACACGGTGCTGCCATTGCCAACCAATGCGCTGTGACAAAGATTGTGCATGATGAAGCCGGCGTAGCTCGCGGCGCAATTGTTCAACCTCTAGATGGCGAACCATTCACTATTCGTGCAACCACCGTGGTGAATGCTGCTGGAGTTTGGGCAGACCATGTTCGACAAGCCGATGAAGGAAACAACCCGCACAGCATTCGTCCTGCAAAGGGAATCCACATCACTGTTCCCTGGAAGAAAGTTCAGAACGACATCGCAATTGTGATTCCTGTGCGTCGCGACAAGCGCAGTTTGTTTGTTGTGCCATGGATTTCAAATGGTGACGGCACATATCAATACACCTACGTTGGAACCACCGACACAGATTTCGCTGGCGGTGTAGATGAGTCGCAAACTAGCGCTGAAGACATTCATTACGTATTGGAAGCACTGAACCAATCCATCACCACCAATGTCACTGTTGACGATGTAACCGCCGTGTGGTCTGGACTTCGACCACTCGTGCGCAACGAGGACGGAACAACTGCGAAGGGAAAGACCGCGGACTTGTCGCGTAAGCACAAAGTGAAAGTTTCGCCTTCTGGTGTCATTTCAATTATGGGCGGCAAGCTCACCACGTACCGCAAGATGTCGGAGCACACCGTTGACGAGGTTGTGAAGCACACAGGCAAAGCAAAAAAATGCAGAACCAAGAATTTGCAATTCATTGGCGCTAAAGGTTTCAGGTCCTCATTACTGAGTGGCGCAGACGCTCACTTGGCAGAACGTTTTGGTAGCGAACTGAACAAAGTGAAAGAACTGATCGCACAAGATCCTTCTCTTGGCGAACCAATGATCGTTGGACTTCCCTACTTGCGCGCCGAAGCCGTATTTGCCTGCCGCAGTGAAATGGCCCAAACACTTGACGATGTGTTGTCGCGCCGCACCCGCGCACGCATTATTAATCGCCGTGCAACCCTTGCCAGCGCTCGCAAAGTGGCCGAACTCATGGCGACCGAACTGCTTTGGGACTCAGCCGAGATCGACCGACAGGTCGCACTTTTCGTGGATTCATGTTCACGCGAAGAAGCTGCGGGAATGGTGAGCGAAGCCGAGTTCTTGGCATCTGTTCAGTAGTCGTAATCTCTTGGCATGACCCAGCCAACTGAACCAATTGAGTTTGCAGTTGCTGCCGACGAAATTACTGAGCGCTTCGCCGCGGGCTCAACACTTTCACCTGCAGTATTGGACGAGCTACAGAAGATTTGCTCCACAAGTACTGAAGCCCAATCACTCGCCGAACACGGACGCGACTGGTGGCCTCTTGCCATGCATTGGGCTTTACAAGGCAAGACCCCCCGCAAACCTGGCGCTGTGTGTACACCAAATACCACCGAGCAAGTTGCGGCAATAGTTGCAGTGTGCAACACGCACGACTTGCCCCTCACTGTTGCTGGTGGTCGAAGTGGCGTTTGTGGCTCTGCAGTTCCGCTATATGGCGGAGTTGTTCTAGACGTCACTGCATTGCAGGGAATTGTTTCTGTAGATCAAGTTTCAGGAATCGTTGAAGTACTACCAGGAATGTTTGGTCCAGATTTTGAAAACGAACTGCAGTCAAAGTACGCACTTACGGTTGGACACTTTCCTCAATCGTTTGATATTTCGACGGTTGGCGGATGGGTGGCATGCAGAGGTGCTGGTCAGTACTCAACGCGCTACGGAAAAATTGAAGACATGGTGGTGGGCTTAGAAGTTGTGCTTGCAAATGGCGACGTAGTGCGCACAGGCGGAGCGCCGGCTTCAGCGATTGGCCCTGATCTCACTTCACTGTTCGTTGGAAGTGAAGGGACACTTGGCGTCATTACCAAGGTGTGGCTACGAGCTCATCCAGTAGCGCACTATCAAGCGCGTGCTTCGTATGTCTTCCCATCATTTGTTGACGGTGTAAATGCTTGTCGAGACTCAGTGCGCAACGGCGCTACTCCAGCCGTGCTTCGGTTGTACGACGAAATTGAAAGCAAGCGTTCGCACGGACTTGACGGCACACAATGCACGTTGCTCGTTCTTGACGAAGGCGACGAGCGCTTGGTGAAGGCAACACTCGACATTGTGCGCGAATCGGCAATTGGTAATCGCGGCAAAGTTGGCGACATTGAATTAGTTGAGAAGTGGCTGCATCATCGCAACGACACCAGTGGCCTGCAAGCACTTACTCGCAAGGGTTACATCGTAGACACCATGGAAGTCTCTGCACCATGGTCGAAACTCGAATCCATTTTCAATGGAGTTCGTACCGCGTTCATGTCTGCGCCAGGCGCTCGCTCGGCATCGTGTCACCTTTCGCACAGCTACCTAGACGGCGCATGTTTGTACTTCACCTTTGCTGGCGACAAAACCGAAACGGTTGAAGAGCACTACATCGCCATGTGGAATGCGGGTCAGCGCGAAGCCATCAAACTTGGGGCAAGTGTTTCGCACCACCATGGCATTGGCATTAATCGCGCCAGGTTCATGCAGGAATCCTTAGGCAACGTAATGCAATTGCTGCAGGGCCTGAAGAACACACTGGATCCGAAAGACCTGTTGAACCCAGGAAAAATTGGTCTCACATCGCAACGCAATAGCAGCAAGCCGGTGTGGCCGTGAGCGCTCTTGTTATCGACGTAGGCACTACCGGCCTTCGCGCTGCGGTTGTGCGCAACGATGGAAGTGTTGCGCACTTGAACTACGAATTGTGCTCACCCACTTCCCCATTTGCTGGATTGGTTGAATTTGATGCACTTGCTATGCGCGACGCCGTATTGCGAGTTGCTCGCAAAACACTTGCAGCAGCCGGAAAAGTTGATGCGGTGGGTATCACTACACAACGTGCATCAACAGTGGTGTGGGATGCCAACACGGGTCTACCAATTGGTCCTTCGTTGTCATGGCAAGACTTGCGCACGGTTGGCGAATGCATCACCGCAAAGATTGAACACAACCTGACGCTTGCGCCAAATCAAACCGCAACGAAGGCGTCATGGATGTTGAAGAACTACACCATCCCTTCTGGTGCAGACATTCGAGTTGGCACTGTTGACACCTGGATTGCATATGTGTTGTCGAACGGCGCGCTGCATGTGACCGATCATTCCAATGCGGCAGTAACTGGTTTGCTCGACCCACTCACTCAGTCATGGTCGCAACGCTCACTGTCACTCATGGGAATCGACGAATCAACGTTGCCCACGGTCGTGACGTCGAGTGGTGTCATCGGCAACGCAACAGCACTCGAAGGCGCACCACCAATTGCAAGCATGATCGGAGATCAGCAAGGTTCGCTCATCGGTCAGGGATGCATCGAACCCGGCAAAACGAAGATTACGTTCGGCACGGGCGGCATGCTCGACATCTTCACTGGCTCTACAGCGCCATCATCGGCACAGCGGAGCACGGGCGGAACGTTTCCCATCATCGCGTACAGCGATGCACACTCTATGAATTGGGGTGCCGAGGCAATCATGTTGTCGGCTGGAACAAACATTGACTGGCTGTGCAACGACATGCACCTCATTGACACACCAGAACAAAGTCATGATGTTG
>JBIKHN010000116.1:0-5008 GCA_044362135.1 Ilumatobacteraceae bacterium
AAGCCATCGAGACTCTTATTAATCGCTGCCGCAATGTCACTTGCGGAGAGTGTTAGTTCAGCCATGTGTTTGTCCTTTCAGAACGAAATCAGATTCGGGTCTTCAAATTGTCGAGGCGGGTGCGAACGGTGTCGTCAATCACTTTGTCGCCAACAGTGGCAACAAGCCCACCAATAACGCTTGGATCTACAACAACTTTCAAGTTCACCGTTTTGCCGGTTGCCTTGCTGAGCGCTGCGGCCAAACGTGTCTGCTGATCATCGGTTAGCGCAACTGCGCTACGAACTTCAGCAAGGTCTTGGTCGTTACCAGCAGATGAAAGCGCAATCACTTCATCGAACACCGCAGGCAAATCACGTACCTGGCCACCTGCAACGATCATTGACACGATTTGCACTGTTGCGTGGTTTGCGCGCGTGCCAATCAACTGTTCAACAACTTGCAAACGACGCTCGGACGGAATAGTTGCATCACTCAATATGTTGCGCAACTCGTCGCTTGACTCATAAGCACGAGCAACTGCGTACAACTCATTGCTGATTGCATCTGCAGCACCTTCGGCCTGCGCAATAGCAAACAACGCTTGTGCGTAAGCCTTTACTTTTGCGTTACTCATCGACCTGCTCCAACCTTTGAAATGAAGCCTTCAACGAGGTCTTTATGAGCCTGTTCGTTCAAAGTTGCCGCAACTACCAACGGAGTGGCACGCGATGCCAAGACCGTAATTTCGTTGCGCAACTCATCGGAACCACGACCACGAGCCGCGTTGATGTCTGCTTCTGCTTTTGCTTCAAGTTCTGCAATTTCGGAAATGATTCGTGCTTGACCTTCGGCAAGAACAGCTGCAGCCTGTGCATCTGCTTCTGCCAAAATTCGTGCTCGCTCACTTGCGATATCGCCCAATGCCGCGCGAATGTTCTTCGCATCTCCGTCTGCAGTTACCTTTGCGGCGGCTGCATCGTCGAGTTGCTTCTGAATGCGTGCGGTGCGATCGGCAAAACTCTTCTTCACCATTGGGCCGGCAAACTTCACCAGCGCGCCAACAACAATGACCGAAGCCAAACCGCCGTAGATGATTTCACCAGTCTCTGGCAACAACCAGTGGTGCGAGACGAATGGATCTTCTGATGCCAACACTGAAACTACGAGTTGATTCATGAAGGTGCTCCTTGTTGCATTACCTGTTGCACCGCATTACGGACCACACTCGCGTCAGGAGACTTGCCCACTGCAAGCTGCGTGGTGTGTTCGGTAACCGATGCAACGGCTGCGGCCACTTGGTCGCGAACTGCTAATCGTGCTGCATTTAGTTCTGCTTCGGCTGCTGCACGCTTTGTTGCAATGCGAGCGTTTGCTTCGGCAATCTTTGTGCTGCGTTCTTGATCCAGAGTCTGACGCGCCTTGTCGACACGCCCGGCTGCTTCAACACGAACCTCGTCAAGTGCTGCTTGATACTTCGCAACATCTGCCTGTGCAGCAAAACGGGTTGCGTCTGCCGACTCGAGATCGTTTTGAATGCCGTCGTAACGAGCGTCCATCCCCTTCTTCAATTTCGGGAACAAGAACAGGCGCATGACGACCAAGAGCACCAAGAACGAACCACCACCCCAGATGAGCTCTTTGCCCTCTGGTGCAATAGGGTTCGGCGCTGTTGCACCGGCCGCAGCCTCTTCTGCGCTTACGCGACCAGAATTGGCGAAGTGAACCTGAACCGGTCCACCCTGCATTGTCGTTACGTGAACTCGCATTGGGATCAGGCGAACTTCAGCAAGATGAAGGCAACGAATCCGATAAGTGCAAGAGCTTCGGTGAATGCTGCACCCAAGAACATTGTGGTGCGAACCATACCTGCGGACTCCGGCTGACGTGCCATTGCTTCAATGGCCTTACCGAAAATCATGCCGATACCAATCGATGGTCCGATTGCTGCGAGACCATAAGCAAGACCTGCCATCTGTGCAGCAGCATTTGCCTTCGCCTCTGCTGCTGTGTAGGCCTCACCAGTTGCTTCTGCTGCAACGCGAATGCTCGCGTGTGCGATTCGTGTTAACGCTTCCATTTTTTATCTCCTGTTTAGTTGTTTAGTTTTTTGTGGGTATCTGTCGGTATTCGATCTGTCTGAATTAATGCTCTGGGTGCGTTGCTCCACCGATGTACACCGCGGCAAGAACCGTGAAGATGTACGCCTGGAGGAATGCAACCAAGATCTCAAAGCCGGTGAGGAACATCAACAAGATGAACGGCAAAATGCCAACCGGTACCAGGAAGAACCTTTGGGTTTCTGCCTGGATAAGTGCTTGCGAAAGCAATGCGAAGATCACGAGTAGTAAGTGACCGGCGAGCATGTTGGCGAAAAGACGCACTGCTAGCGAAAACGGACGCACCACCATCGTGGAAATGAGTTCGATTGGAGTAACCAAGATGTATAGCGCTTTTGGAACGCCTGGAGGAAACAGCACTCCCTTGAAGTAACCAAGCGCACCTTGGTGTTTGATTCCAGTGGCGTTGAACACCACCCAGATCATGAGCGCCATAAACATCGGCACACCCATACGTGCTGTTGCAGGCATCTGAATGAACGGAATAATTCCCGGGATGTTGCAGATGTAGACGAACAAGAACACACACAACAAGAACGGCGTCCAACCTAAGCCGCTCTTACCCATGGTTTCCATGATGATGTTCTTCTCGATGAACTCAACAATGACTTCTGCCAAGTTGCGAGCACCCTTTGGAGCTTTGCTTCCATCTTTCATTGCCGCAACGAGGAACAACACAATTCCGATAAGCGTGGCAAGAATTCCAATGATGATGACTTTGTTGATGCCTGGAACTACATCTTTCCAGCGCAAGATCGAGTTGATTTCTGGAAAGGAAAACCCGCGGCCTTCTCCAGCGCTCGGCACAAGACCCGCTGTGATCTGCGCGAACTTTTGATTTGCAATTTGTGTTAAGAGCACTGTGTTCATCCTGTTGATCAGCTAGTTACTGGTTGAAGAAGTTGTAAGACGGTCTTGTTGGTTCGGTTTTGGCTTCAGGCCTGGGAATGCGAGCGACAAAGAAACATATCGCAATTCCCAAAACAGTAAACCAACGTGTGCAATGACAATAGTCATGCATAGGGGTATCAGTTCAACCCACGAGGCGTTGCGCACGAAATACACCGCCGCGGAGATAATTCCCAATCGCACGATGTAGCCAAACAACGTGGCTCCCATCATCAGGGCATATGAAATGCGCGCGGTATACGAGACTAAAAACGCAGCAAGGGCGAAATTGCCAAGCACAATGGCCAGTCCATATGCGCTTGACCATGCGCCATTTGCGCCCCAGAAAATGGCGCACACGCCCAACATGATGGGGGCAACGATAAGTCCATGCTTGACGAGGTCGCGACCAATGGCTGCTTCCGGTGCCGGACCTTTGTCGTTCATTGCCAACACAGAAATGTGGCTGTCTGGTGTTGGCTTCATTGCGCAGCCTGCTGGTGACTCATGCTTTGCTTCGTACGTTCTTGTTCGAGCACTTTCATTCGTCCGTCGTACTGGTAATACATGCGAGCGAAATTGCCGATTGAGGAAAACAAAACAAGCCCAACCGTGAACCACGGCAACGTTCCCACTTGAGTATCGATCACGAGTCCAATAACGGTGAAGACCAACACGCTGAGGGCAATCTCAGGGCCGCGGCCGAGCGTGTCGCTCATGCCGTTGTTCAGCGCCTTCTTTGGCACCAATTTCTTTGGAAAATTCTTCAACGAAAAGCCCTCGTTTGACGCTTGTGAAACTAAGTACAAACTAGTTTGACACCGCCAAACCCACCAAACCAGTCGTGCGCTTGTGCTTTATTCGACCTCGGCGCGGGGTCGCCAACGCGGGTGAAACACCGTAAAACCTGCCAACAGCACGGCAGCAACAATCAGCGGCCAAAAGTTGGGCTGCGTAGAAATGAGCGCCGGGTATAAGGCAATGGTGGACAGCAGGGCCGTCCATGCCCACAAAATGACCACGGCACGGCGCGGTCCATGCCCAAGGGCAATCAGCCGGTGGTGCAAGTGTCCGCGGTCGGCGGTGGCAAAACCCTGCCTGCTCACCGTGCGTCGCAAAATGGCAAACAGCACGTCGAAGAATGGCACGCCAAGAATGAGCAATGGAATGAACAGTGGCGCAATAAAGAAATAGGTTTGGCCGCTCACACCTTGCAGCTGTGGGTCTGCACGACCACCAACCACACTCGTTGATACTGCCATCAACAATCCAAGCATCAGTGCGCCAACGTCGCCCATGAAGATTCGCGCAGGGTTGAAGTTGTACGGCAAGAAGCCAAGACAAATTCCAAGTGTGATGATGGCAATGAGCGGACCAATGTTTGGTTGCGCAAGTAACCCTTGGTCTGCAAGATGTTTGCTATACACAAAAAATGTTGCTGCAGCAATTGCCACGATTCCAGTCGCGAGTCCGTCAAGACCATCAATCAAGTTGATTGCTTGTGTCATTCCTAACAACCACAACACCGTGAAGAGTGGAATCCAATCATTGGATAACACAAACACGTCAAGGAATGGCACGCGAAAATAAAACATGGTTACGCCGAACCACACCAACACCAGTGCAACGACTACAACGCCAGTGACTTTCATTGGTGCAGATAGATCACGAATGTCGTCTGCAAAACCAAGCGCAGTGATCAAACCTGCTGCAAGCACAACACCGATCAACTCGGAGTTGCCAGAAATGATTGGTGAGAAGCGATCCATTCGCCACGCAAGTATGAGTGCAGCAACGAGTCCACCCATAAATGCCAAGCCACCAACGTTTGGAGTGGGAACAGGGTGCGCTCGTCGTTCGTCTGGTTCAGCCATCCATCGACGCTTGCGTGCGTAACGCTCGACAAGCGGAGTAAGAATTGCTGTTACCACCGCGGCACATAGGCCAACGATCAGGTAGCCAGTGAGATCAATCACGCACGCTTCGTGTACACAGGGAACTTGGCGCACAAAGCTGCAACC